>JAFKGG010000443.1 GCA_017307915.1 Burkholderiales bacterium
ACGCGCCGCTCGCCATCGAAGCCCACGCCGCCCGGCGCCGGCGTACAGCGCTGCGCGCCCAGCGCTTGCAGCTCGGCAGCCAGCGCCGCTTCCAGTCCGCGCGGGCAGGGGGCGAAGAATTCGCTAGGGTCGGCGCTTGCCGCGGCGGCGGTTTTCACGCGGCGGCCAGTGCGGCGGCCAGTGCCTGGTCGAGCAGATCGAGGCGATCCTGGCCCCAGAACGGTTCGCCGCGATAGACATACCAGGGCGCGCCGAACACGCCCCTGTCGATCGCTTCTTGCGTGAACGCTTCGTAATCGGCGCGCGCGCCTTCGCGTTCGGCATACAGGCGTGTGCCATCCAGGCCGCACGCATCGGCGATCGCGCGCAGCGTGTCGGCATCGGCGATGTTGCGTTCCTCGGCCCAGACGGCACGCTGTTGCGCGCCGACCAGCTTCAGCGCCGCGTCGCTGCCGTACTGGCGCAGCGCGGTGACGACCATCAGTGCGGCATCGTCGGCAGCCACCGGAAAGTATTTCGGCGTCGGATTCAGCGGCACCCCCAGCGTGCGCGACCAGCGGTTCAGTTCGACCAGGCGATACGCCTGCCGCTGCGGCGCGCGCTTGGGCAGCGGCAGGCCGCCGCTGACCGGGAACACCTTGCCGCCAAGATCGAACGGCTTGAGATCGACCTTGGCGCCATGGCGCTTGGCCAGTGCGACGAAGCGCTCGTGGCCGAGATAGGCGTAGGGCGATGCGGGGATCACGAAGTATTCGATCGTCTTGTCCATGGCGTGTCGTTCTCAGAAAGGTTTGACGACGACCAGCACCACGGCCGCGAGCAGGCCGAGTACCGGGATCTCATTGAACCAGCGGTACCAGACGTGCGAGCGCTGCTGCGTCGTGCCGCTTTCGAACTTGCGCAGCAGTCGCCCGCAGCCGTGGTGATAGCCGAGCAGCAGTACGACGATGGCGAGCTTGCCGTGCATCCAACCGGCGCCGCGGCCCACGCCGTAGCCCAGCCACAGCCAAAGCCCGAAGGCCAGCGCCAGCAGCATCAGCGGTTGCATGAAGCGCCACAGCTTGCGCGCCATCATCAGCAGACGCTCGCGTTCGGCGCCCGAAGCATCGGCGCCCGACGCATCGACCATCGCCAGATTGACGAAGATGCGCGGCAGATAGAACAGCCCGGCGAACCAGCTCGTCACGAAGACGATGTGCAGGGCCTTGACCCACAGATAACCGGAACTCATCGACAGTGCGCGCGCGGCAAGCTCAAGCGCGCACCTGGCCGCTGCCGAACACCACGTATTTCAGCGACGTGAGGCCTTCCAGGCCGACCGGCCCGCGCGCGTGCAGCTTGTCGGTGGAAATGCCGATCTCGGCGCCCAAGCCGTATTCGAAGCCGTCGGCGAAGCGCGTCGATGCGTTGATCATCACCGACGATGAATCGACCTCGCGGATGAAGCGCATCGCGCGGCTGTGGTTCTCGGTGACGATGGCGTCGGTGTGCTGCGAGCCGTAGGCGGTGATGTGATCGATGGCCTCGTCGAGCCCGGCCACCACGCGGATCGACAGAATCGGTGCCAGGTATTCGGTGCGCCAGTCTTCTTCGGTGGCCGGCCGGCAGGCGATGCCGGCGCCGCCCAGGATTTCACAGGTGCGTGCATCGCCGCGCAGCTCGACGCCTTTGTCGGCGTAGATGCGGCACAGGCGCGGCAGCACCTGCTGCGCCACGCTCGCTGCCACCAGCAGCGTTTCCATCGTGTTGCACGGCGAATAGCGCTGCGTCTTGGCGTTGTCGGCGATGCGGATCGCTTTTTCCAGGTCGGCATCGTCGTCGATGTAGACGTGGCAGATGCCGTCCAGGTGTTTGATCACCGGCACCTTGGCGTCTTTCGAGATGCGCTCGATCAGCGACTTGCCGCCGCGCGGCACGATCACGTCGACCCATTCGGGATGCGTGATCAGCGCGCCGACGGCGGCGCGGTCGGTGGTCTCGATCACCAGCACGGCGTCTTCGGGCAGGCCGGCTTCGCGCAGACCTTCGCGGATCAGCGTGGCCAGCGCCTGATTGCTATGGATGGCCTCGGAGCCGCCGCGCAGGATGGTGGCGTTGCCCGACTTGATGCACAGGCCGGCGGCGTCGATCGTCACATTCGGCCGCGATTCGTAGATGATGCCGATCACGCCCAGCGGCACGCGCATCTGCCCGACCTGGATGCCGGTGGGGCGAAAACGCAGGTTCGAGATCTCGCCGACCGGGTCGGGCAGCGCGGCGATCTGTTCCAGGCCGGCGGCCATCGATTCGATCACCTTGTCGGTCAGCGCCAGTCGGTCGACGAAGGCCGGATCCTGGCCGGCGGCGCGCGCTTGCGCCAGATCGTGTTCGTTGGCGGCCTTCAAGGCCGCGGCCTCGCGGCGGATGGCGGCGGCGGTGGCCAGCAGCGCGCGATCCTTGGCGGCCGTGCTGGCGCGTGCCGTGGCGCGGCTGGCGGCGCGGGCGCGGCGGCCCAGGTCGGCCATGTAGGCGTCGATGTCGATTCGCTGCTTGTCCATCTCGGTCGTTACTGCGAAAAATGTCAGGCTCGCGCCGGCAGCGGCGCACCCAGCGCCGGCGCGCCGGCCAGCATCATCACCAGCGTTTCCAGCGCCTGCCAGGTATCGCCGGATTCGATGCCTTTGATCATTCTATCGGTCTTGGCCGCCTGTCGCAGCGCTGCTTGCAGCTGCGCGGCATCGGCGCGGCGCAGTGCATCGCCGTACAGCCGCTCGCGTGGGCCGAACACGCGCGCTTCGCGCAGCGCCTGTGCCAGCGGCCGACCGCGCTGGCGCGCTTCGGTCAGCCGCAGCAGCGTGCGGATCGCATCCGACAGCGCCCACAGGATCAGCGGCTCGGCTTCACCCTCGGCATGCAGGCCGTCGAGGCTGCGCAGCGCACGCGCCGCGTCGCCGGCGAGCATCGCGCCGACCAGGTCGAAGGCGTCGTAGCGCGCCACGTTCAGCACCGCCGCGCGCGTTTCGTCGGGCGGCAGCTCGCCTTTGTCGAACAGCAGGCCGAGCTTGCGGATTTCCTGATGCGCGGCCAGCAGATTGCCTTCGACGCGCTCGGCGATCAGCTCGATCGTGGCGCGGTCGGCGCGCTGGCCCTGCTGGGCCAGCCGCCCGGTAATCCACTGCGGCAATTGCGCGCGCTCGACCGGAAACACCGGCACCACCCAGCCGGCCCGGTCGATCGCCGTGAACCAGGCCGATTCGGTGGTGGTACGGTCGAGCCGCGGGCTGGAAACCAGAATACGCGTGTTCTCATCCAGGCCGCGTGCCGCGTCGGCGATCGCCTGGCCCAGCTCCTTGCCCGGCTTGGCGGCAAAGCGCAGTTCGATCAGCCGGTTGCTGGCGAACAGCGACAGCGCATTGGTTTCGCCCAGCAGCACGTCGGGGCGCAGGTTGCGGCCTGCGTCGAACACCTGTCGCTCATCGAAGCCGGCGGCACGCAGCGCGCGGCGGATGGCGCCGGTGGCTTCCTGCACCAGCAGCGGCTCGTCGCCGTGCACCCAGGCGATCGGTGCCACGCCACGCTCGAGCGCCGCGGCCAGCGCGTCGGCGCGGATCTGCGTCATCGCTTGATCGCGGCCAGCCGGCGCAGCAGCTGCTGCACCAGGTCGGACTGCATTTCGCGATACAGCAGCTCTTCTTCCTGCTGCTTGGCGACGATCTCGGTATCGCTGGACGTGATGTCGCGGCGCAGGATGATCTCGGTGGGCGGCAGCAGCTCGTTCACCTGCGCATCGAGCACGCGGAACCGGAAGCGCAGCCGCAACTGGTATTCACGCGGTCGGCCGGTGCTGGTGAAGCCGACCACCTCTTTCTCGCGGCTTTCGCCGAGCACTTCGAGCCGGCCCTCGGCGGCCTTCGGATCATCGACCAGCTGTGTATCCTGGGCCACGCGGATGAAGCGGCGAAACTCGGCGCCTACTGCCGAATTGGGTGCGAAATTGGTGTACAGCGTGCGAAACGGCAGCGCCGCCGAGCTGCGCAGCTTGAAGCCGCAGCCGGCGGCGGCCACGCCGGCCAGCGCGATGCCGCCCAGGCCGAGCAGGCGGCGTCGACTTGCCGTCACTCGCACGGGTATCTCCATTGCCGCACCGGCATTCGCGCTTGCCGCGCAGGCGTCAGCGGCCGCAAAGACATTCCCGTGCACCATGGGGGCATTCCCGTTCGCCTTCAGACCACCACGTTGACCAGCCGCCCCGGCACCACGATCACCTTGCGCGGCGCGCGCCCTTCGGCGTGCCGCGCATAGGCTTCGGTGGCGGTGGCAGCGTCGCGGATCGCCGCATCGTCGGCCGAAGCAGGCACGCGGATCGCGCCGCGCACCTTGCCGTTGATCTGCAGCACCAGTTCGATCTCGTCGCGTTCCAGCGCCGCTTCGTCGACCTGCGGCCACGGCGCGTCGAGCAGGTCGCCGTGGTCGCGCGCATAGCCCAGATCCTGCCAGAGCCCATGCGTGATGTGCGGCACCACCGGATACAGCACGCGGATCAGGATCGACAAGCCCTCGCGCATCACCGCGGCGGTCTCGGGCGAGCTGGGCAGCTTGGCACTGTCCAGCGCGTTGAGCATCTTCATCGTCGCCGACACCACCGTGTTGTACTGCTTGCGCTGGTAGTCGTAATCGGCTTGCCGCAGGATCGAATGGATCTCGCGGCGCAAGGCCTTCTGCGCGTCGGACAGGCGCGCGGCGTCGACGCTGCCGGCCGTGCTCACAGCCACATGCTGCTCGAAGGCAAAGCCCCACAGGCGCCGCAGGAAGCGCTGCGCACCGTCGACACCGGCGCCGGACCATTCCAGCGTCTGCTCGGGATGCGAGGCGAACATCACGAACAGCCGCGCCGTGTCGGCGCCGTACTGGTCGATCAGCGATTGCGGATCGACGCCGTTGTTCTTGCTCTTCGACATCGTGCCGATGCCGTTGTATTCCACCGGCAGGCCGTCGCTCTTTGCGCGGCAGCCGATCGGCTTGCCGTTCTCGTCATGCAGCCATTCGATGTCGTCGGGCCAGAAGTATTCGATGCCGCCCTTGTCGGTCTTGCGCGAGAAGATGTGGTTGAGCACCATGCCCTGGCACAGCAGGTTGCTGAACGGCTCGTCGAACGTGACCAGGCCGCGCGCCGGCTGACCGGGGGCGGCGGGCAGCGGCAGGTCGCGCATCACCTTGGTCCAGAAGCGCGCATACAGCAGGTGCAGCACCGCGTGCTCGATGCCGCCGATGTACTGGTCCATCGGCATCCAGTAATCGTTGCGCGCATCGACCATCGCATGGGCGTTGTCGGGCGAGCAATAGCGCATGTAGTACCACGACGAATCGATGAAGGTGTCCATCGTGTCGGTTTCGCGGCGCGCCGGCTTGGCGCACTTCGGGCACTTGCAGCGCAGGAAAGCTTCGTTCTTGGCCAGCGGGTTGCCGCTGCCGTCGGGCACCAGGTCTTCAGGCAGCACCACCGGCAGGTCTTCATAGGGCACCGGCACGGCGCCGCAATCATCGCAGTGGATGATCGGGATCGGCGTGCCCCAATAGCGCTGCCGCGAGATGCCCCAGTCGCGCAGGCGGTATTGCACGCGCTTTTCGCCCAGGCCGCGCGCGGCCAGATCGCCGGCGATGGCATCGATGGCGGCATCGTAGCCCAGGCCGTCGTAGCGGCCCGAGTTGACGCACACGCCGCGCGCCTTGTCTTCATACCAGGGCTGCCAGGCGTCGACGGAGAAGGTCTGCCCCTCGACTGCCACCACCTGCTTGATCGGCAGGTCGAACTTGCGCGCGAACGCGAAATCGCGCTCGTCGTGCGCCGGCACGCCCATCACGGCGCCGTCGCCGTAGCTCATCAGCACGTAGTTGCCGACCCACACCTCGACTGCTTCGCCGGTCAGCGGGTGCGTGACGGTCAGGCCGGTGCGGCGGCCGTCTTTCTCGCGCGTGGCCATCTCGGCTTCGGTGACGCCGCCCTTGCGCGTTTCCTCGATGAAGGCGGCCAGCTCGGGGTCGCGTGCTGCCGCCACGGCGGCGATCGGGTGCTCGGGTGCCACCGCGACGAAGGTCACGCCCATGATCGTGTCGGCGCGCGTGGTGAACACGTACATGCGGCCGTCGTTGACCAGCTTGCCGTCGGCGTCGCGAATGTCGTGCGTGAACGCGAAGCGCACGCCGGTGGAACGGCCGATCCAGTTTTCCTGCATCAGCTTGACCCGCTCGGGCCAGCCCAGGTCGTTCAGCGCCTCGAGCAGTTCGTCGGCATAGCGCGTGATGCCCAGGTAATACATCGGGATCTCGCGCTTTTCCACCAGCGCGCCCGAACGCCAGCCGCGGCCGTCGATCACCTGTTCATTGGCCAGCACGGTCTGGTCGGCCGGATCCCAGTTGACGGTGCCGGTCTTCAGGTAGGCGACGCCGTTTTCCAGCATCTTCAGGAACAGCCACTGGTTCCACTTGTAGTAGTCGGGCGAGCAGGTGGCGACCTCGCGCGACCAGTCGATCGCCAGACCCATCGCCTGCATCTGCTTCTTCATGTAGGCGATGTTGTCCCAGGTCCACTTGGCCGGGGCCACGCCGTTCTTCATCGCGGCGTTCTCGGCCGGCAGGCCGAAGGCGTCCCAGCCCATCGGCATCAGCACGTTGTGGCCGTTCATCCGCAGATGGCGGTACATCACGTCGTTGATCGTGTAGTTGCGCACATGGCCCATGTGCAGCTTGCCCGACGGATAGGGCAGCATCGAGCAGGCGTAGAACTTGCCCTTGGGAAAGCGCGGATCGTGCTCGATCGCGCGGTAAGCGTCGGCAGCCTGCCATTGGTTCTGGGCATCGGCTTCGATGGCGCGGGCGTCGTACTTTTCGTGCATGGCGCAGCGGAAAAATCGCGGAAAAGGGGAAACTTTCTAGTTTACACGGAGGGAGCGGCGGCGGGCGCGACGCACGCCGCCGCGGCAGGCCCGCCGGAGCGCCGCGCGGGCATTGTGGCGGGTGGCCCGCGCATCGGCCGATAATGCGCCTGGTCGCTTTCCGAGGCCCCGATGCGCATCCTGTGGACCTATCTGCGCCCGCACGGCCGGCTGGCCGCCCTGGCGCTCCTGCTGGCCGGCATCAGCCAGATCCTGGCGCTGATCGACCCGATCATCTTCGGCAAGATCATCGACGACTACGCGATCAACCGCGCCGGCAAGCGCGACGACGAGCTGGTCTGGGGCGTGCTGACGCTGCTCGGCCTGGCGGTGCTGATCGCCATCGGCTCGCGGCTGGCCAAGGCGCTGCAAGAGTACGTGACGCGGCTGGTGGTGCAGAAGCTGGGCACGCAGATCTTCAACGACGGCCTGCGGCAGGTGCTGCGGTTGAACTTTCAGGAGTTCGAAGACCTGCGCAGCGGCGAAGTCTTGTCGCTGCTGCAGAAGGTGCGCAGCGACAGCGAGCGCTTCATCAACGCATTCATCAATACCGCGTTTGCAGCGGCGGTGGGTATCGCCTTTCTGGCCTGGTATGCGGTGGCGCGCCACTGGCTGCTGGTGCCGGTGTTTCTGGTCGGCGTGCTGGTGCTGGGTGGGCTCACCGGGCTGCTCAGCCGCGAGATCAAGAGCCAGCAGCGCTCGATCGTGCGTGAGACCAACCGCAATTCGGGCTTCATCACCGAATCGCTGCGCAACATCGAGCTGATCAAGAGCCTGGGCCTGACCTATCCCGAGATCCGGCGCCTGCATGCGCAGACGGCGAAGATCTTTGCGCTGGAGATGCAGAAGGTCAAGCGCGTGCGCCTGCTGTCATTCCTGCAGGGCATGAGCCTGAGCCTGCTGAAGCTGGCGATTTTGTTTGCGCTGCTGTGGTTGATCTTTCGTGACGTGCTGAGTACCGGCGAGCTGATCGCCATGCAGTTCATTTCCGTGGCGATCTTTGCGCCCTTGCAGGAACTGGGCAACCTGATCCTGGCCTATCGCGAAACCGATGCGTCGCTGCGCAATTTTGCGTCGCTGATGGCCAAGCCGATCGAGCGCCGGCCCGAGGGCGCGGTCGAGATCGGCCCGTTGACGCGGGTGCGCTTCGACGACGTCAGCTTCCGGCACAAGGGCGCGGCCGACAATGCGCTCGAAGCGATCTCGTTTTCGGCCACGCTGGGTGACACGATTGCGTTCGTCGGCCCGTCGGGTTCGGGCAAATCGACGCTGGTCAAGCTGCTGGTGGGCTTGTATCGCCCCGCCGGCGGCGAGATCTTCTACAACGAGACGCCGGCGCGCGATCTGCGCTACAACCAGATGCGCCGGCAGATCGGCTTCGTCACGCAGGAAACGCACCTGTTCGCCGGCACGCTGCGCGAGAACATGCGGCTGGTCAAACCCGACGTCAGCGATGCCGAGATCCTGGCGGCGATGAAGCAGGCCTCGTGCATCGGCCTGGTCGAGAAGTCGCCGGCGGGCCTGGACACGACGATCGGCGAGGGCGGCGTCAAGCTGTCGGGCGGCGAGCGCCAGCGGCTGTCGATTGCTCGCGCGCTGGTGCGCCAGCCGCGGCTGCTGATCTTCGATGAAGCAACGTCGGCACTCGATTCGCTGACCGAAGAGCAGATCAATGCCACGGTGCGCGACGTGTCGGCGCGCAGCACGCAGATCACGATCCTGATCGCGCATCGGCTGTCGACGATCATGCACGCCGACACCATCTACGTGCTGGAGAAGGGCCGCATCGTCGAGCGCGGCAGCCATGCCGAGCTGGTCGATGACAAGGGCTTGTATTACGCGATGTGGCGGCAGCAGATCGGCGAGCGGCCGGCGGCGCGGCGCGAGCACGAGGCGGGGGCGGGTGTGACCGGTGATGGCGAGGCGGGCGGCAACGGCAATGGCGGAATCGGCGGCATTGGCGAGATCGACGTCGATACCGGTACCGATGGGCCAGCCGATCCGAGCCTGGCAACGACCGCCGTCGGCGTCGATCGCAGCCGTATGTGAGGTGCGGCTGCGATCCTAGGTGACGGCAGCACCTACCGCTGCTCGCGCTGCGCCCGTACTTGAGGTGCGTCGGCCGCGGCGCTTGGCCCAGCCCTGGCGCCGCCGGGGATGTTTGCCGCTGCACGTTCAAATGACTGTATATTTGAACAGTGAACAGACAGACCAAGCTCGCCATTTTGGCCGACGCGGCCAAGTACGACGCCTCGTGTGCCTCCAGCGGCGGCGAGCGCCGTGATTCGCTCGGCGGGCGCGGCATCGGGTCTACCGAAGGATCGGGCATTTGCCACAGCTATGCGCCTGATGGCCGCTGCATTTCGCTGCTGAAGATCCTGCTGACCAACTTCTGCCGCTACGACTGCCTGTACTGCGTCAATCGGGTTTCCAGCAACGTGCCGCGCGCCCGTTTCTCGGTGCACGAAGTGGTCGATCTGACGCTGGATTTCTATCGCCGCAACTGCATCGAGGGCTTGTTCTTGTCCAGCGGCATCATCCGCGATCCCGACTACACGATGGAACAGGTCGTCGAAGTGGCCCGGCAGCTGCGTAAGGTGCACGATTTTCGCGGCTACATCCATCTGAAGACGATTCCCGACGCTTCGCCCGAACTGTTGCGGCGGGCCGGCCTGTATGCCGATCGGCTGAGCATCAACGTCGAGCTGCCCACGCTGCAGGGGCTGCAACAGCTGGCGCCGGAAAAGGATGCCACCGCCATTCGGCGCTCGATGGCGCGCATCGCCATCCACATCGACGATGCGCAGCAGGCGCAGCGCGAACAGCGCGCGTCGACAGCGAAGTCCTTGCCGCAGAGCCGACCCAGGCGCGCTGAGGCACCGCGTTTCGCGGCGGGCGGCCAGAGCACGCAGATGATCGTCGGCGCCGACGATGCCGACGATCGCACGATCCTGGCGACCAGTGCGCTGCTGTACGGCAGCTATCGCCTGCGGCGCGTCTACTACTCGGCGTTCAGCCCGATACCCGATGCCTCGCGTTCCTTGCCGCTGGCCGCGCCGCCCTTGATACGCGAGCACCGGCTGTATCAGGCTGACTGGCTGATGCGCCACTACGGTTTCGCGCACGACGAAATCGTGCCCAGCGCGCAGGGCGGCATGCTGTCCTTGCATGTCGACCCGAAGCTGGCATGGGCGCTGGCGCATCGCGAGCGTTTTCCGGTCGATCTGAACCGCGCACCGCGCGAACTGCTGCTGCGCGTGCCGGGGCTGGGCGTGCGCACTGTCGAGCGGCTGCTGGCGGCGCGGCGCGTGCGCCGCTTGCGCAGCGACGATCTGCGGCAGTTGCGTCTGCCCTTGCGCAAGATCATGCCGTTCGTGGTGTTGGCGGATCATCGGCCGGGTAAGGTGTTGCAGCCACAAGCGGTGGCCGTGTCGGTCACTGCTGCGGCCATGGCGGTGCCGCGGCAGTCTTCGCTGTTCGATGAACTGCCTTCGGCTTCGGCTTCGGCTTCGCATTCGCTGCCGCTCGCTTCAGTAGTGCCGTAGTTGCTCACCATGTCGCTGCGAGACACTTCGATTCCGCTCGCTTTGGATTCGGGCTCGATCTGCACCGTCAGATTGGCCGGCGAGACTGATTGGGAAGGATTTCGCCGTCATGCACGCAGCCTGCTGCTGGCCGGCGTGCCGGCCGAGCGCGTGGTGTGGGTGACGTCGCAGGCACCGGCAGGCGAGTTAATACCGATGCCGCCCGCGACCACCTCAGTGGCCCCGCGAGTCCCAAAGCGTTTCATCGAGCTCGCCGAAAGCGTCATCCTGCATCACGACCCCGGCCGCTTCGTATTGCTGTATCGCCTGCTCGAGCGATTGCAGCGCGAACCGGCGCTGCGCAGTGATCCGCTCGATCGAGACGTTCTGCAGGCCAGGCAGATGGCGCGCGCCGTGCGGCGCGAACTTCACAAGATGAAGGCCTTCGTACGCTTTCGGCCCCTGCATCGCGACGGTGAAGCGCCGCTGCACGTGGCGTGGTTCGAGCCGGCGCACCATGTCGTCGAAGCCGTTGCGCCGTTCTTCGTGCAGCGCTTTGCGCAGATGCACTGGGCGATCCTGACGCCGATGCGCTCGGCGCACTGGAACGGCAGCCAGCTCGTCTTCGGAGCAGGCGCGTCGCGCGAGCAAGCGCCGCCGGCCGATGCCGGCGAGGCGCTATGGCTGACCTACTATCGCCACATCTTCAATCCGGCCCGGCTCAAGCTCGATGCGATGCGTCGCGAGATGCCGCGGCGATACTGGCGCAATCTGCCCGAAGCGTCGTTGATCGGCGAACTGGCCGCAAGCGCCTCGCAGCGTAGCGGCCGCATGATCGAGACGCCGGCGACGCTGCCGCGCCACGGCAGCCAGGCCTGGCGCATCGCCGGCCGCGAGCCGCGAACGGGCCCGTCGAATGCTGCCGCTCATGACATGGAAGATCCAAAGAACCTTCCCGCCGACGACGTGCAGGCGCTGGCGCAACTGCACGACATGGCCGAGCGTTGCCGCGATTGCCCGATCGGCGAGCATGCGACGCAGGTTGTCTGGGGCGAGGGGGCGGTACCGGCGCGCCTGATGGTGGTCGGCGAGCAACCCGGCGACCAGGAAGACCTGCAAGGGCGTCCATTCGTCGGCCCGGCGGGGCGCCTGCTCGACCGTGCGTTTGCCGAGCTCGGCTGGTCGCGCGACGAGCTGTACGTGACCAATGCCGTCAAGCACTTCAAGTTCGAGCTGCGCGGCAAGCGCCGCATCCACAAGACGCCAGGACAGCGCGAGATGCTGATCTGCCTGCAATGGCTGCGCCGCGAGGTCGATCACGTGCGTCCGAAAGCAGCGCTGGCGCTGGGCGGTACTGCGGCGCGCGCCTTGCTCGGCCGTGCGGTGTCGGTGAACCGCGAGCGCGGCGTCTGGCTGCCAAGCCCGTTCGGTATTCCCGTGCTCGTCACGCTGCATCCGTCGGCGCTGTTGCGCCTGCTGGCGCAGGACCGCGAAGCGGCCTATCGCGAATGGCTGGAAGATCTGCGGCGCGCGCTATGATCGCAAGCCTTCGATCCTCCGATCATCCGTTCAAAGGAAGATGCATGCCCGACCTTTCCGCCTTCGCCGTCACGCGTAAATGGCCCGCTCAGTATCCCGACCGGCTGCAGCTGTATTCGCTGCCCACGCCCAACGGCGTGAAGGCCTCGATCATGCTCGAAGAAACGGGCCTGCCCTATGAAGCGCACAAGGTGGCGTTCGACAAGAACGACCAGATGTCGCCCGAGTTCTTGTCGCTGAACCCGAACAACAAGATCCCTGCGATCCTCGATCCGAACGGGCCGAACGGCAAGCCGCTGCCGCTGTTCGAATCCGGCGCGATCCTGATCTATCTGGCCGACAAGACCGGCCAGTTGCTGCCGGCCGACCCGGCCGCGCGCTACCAGGCGATCCAGTGGCTGATGTTCCAGATGGGCGGCATCGGGCCGATGTTCGGGCAGGTGGGGTTCTTCCACAAGTTTGCCGGCAAGGATTTTGAAGACAAGCGGCCGCGCGATCGCTACGTGGCCGAATCCAAGCGTCTGCTCGGCGTGCTCGACAAGCATCTCGCCGATCGCCAGTGGATCATGGGCGACGACTATTCCATCGCCGACATCGCCACCTTTCCGTGGGTGCGCAACCTGATCGGCTTCTACGGTGCGGGCGAGCTGGTCGGCATCGATGGCTTTGCGAATGTGCAGCGCGTGCTGGCGGCATTCGTCGCGCGGCCGGCGGTGGTGCGCGGGTTGGAAATTCCGAAGTGACTATAAACCCACTCGCCCCTGTGCCCCCGCCAGCACCGCCAGCAGCTCGGCGCGGCTGGTCACGCCAATCTTGCGCATGATCCGCTGAACGTGCGATTTGGTGGTCGGCAGCGCCATGCCCAGCCGGCGGCAGATTTCCTTGTTCGAGCAACCGGTGCGCAGGCAGGTCAGCACCTCGCGTTCGCGCGGCGTCAGCGGCGCCAACAGCGGTTCGATGCGGGCCTGCGCCAACGCCGTCTGCCAGGCGCTGGACAGCACCGGCTGCAAGGCCTGCAGCACGGCGACCTCGTCATCGCGGAATTCGCCCATCTCGTAGGTGCGCGACAGGCGGATACCGGCGACGATCGCGTCGCTGGCGTCTCGCAGGAACACTTCGGCCTTGAAGGCCATGCCCATCGGTTGGCGAAAGCCGTCGATGTAGGCGCGATGCTGTTCGACGCGGCCGGCGCCGTCGCGTGTGCGGAACACGCTGTTGCGCAATTGCGCGAAATAGCGCGGATGGAACGGATCCAATGCGCGATAGCGCGGATACAAGGCCAGCCAGCGCGTATCGTCGCTGTCGGTCTGATGCCCGTGCGGCGTCAGGTCGCGGCCGACGTCGTAGATGCAGCCGCGCGCGGCCGGCACCACGGCGCGCGTGGCAGCCAGGATCTGGGATTTGATGCTCTGAACGCTGGTCATGATCGCGGGACCTCAGCCGGTTCTGCCCCGCGCGACGATGCGTGAGGGGGCGCCCGCGGCCCTCGGGCGGCGAGGGGATACCTAAGAATGATTTCCCGGGCCCCGTCGCCTTCGTATTATGGCGCGCATGACCAAGGCATCCGATTCCACCGCGCCGCTGGTTGGCGCCGCACCCGGCGCAGCCGAATACATCGCCACCATCGAAGCCGCTGCCAGGCAAGGCGTGCAGCGCGCCGTGGCCCGTCTGAGCTACGGGCCGGCGCCCGGGCAGCAGCTCGACGTCTATGTGCCGCCGCAGCGCGATCGGCACGCGGCGCCGCTGCCGGTGCTGATCTTCTTTCATGGCGGCGCCTGGATTCGCGGCGGCCTGGACTGGCTCGACTTCATGGCGCCGGCCGTCACCGCGCTGCCGGCGGTGTTCGTCGCCGGCACCTATCGCCTGGCGCCTGAAAACCGCTGGCCGGCCCAGCACGAAGACGTGCAGGCGGCGATCAGGCGGGTGCACGAGCGGATCGGCGAATTCGGCGGCGACGCCGGCCGCATCGCGGTGGGCGGCCATTCGGCCGGCGGCCACCTGGCCGCGATGGCGGTACTGGCCGGCGACGTACCGCCGCTGCGCGCCTGCCTGCCGGTCAGCGCGCCCTGCGATCTGCGTTACGGCGACATCCCGATCGACAGCGACGACGCGCGTGCCTACAAATACCTGCTGCAGCGCCGCGAGCAGGACGCCGAAGCCAGCCCGGTGGTGTTCGTCGCCGGCAATCGCGTGCCGTTTCATCTGGTGTGGGGCGAGCGCGACTTCCGGCGCATCCGTGATGGCAACCCGGTCATGCTGGCCGCGCTGCACGCCGCCGGCTGCGAGGCGACGCACGCGGCGATCGCCGGGGCCGGCCACTTCGATACGCACCTGATGCTGTCCGACCCGGCCAATGCCTGGTATGAGCGGGTGCGGGAGATGCTCGGATGAATCGCACCACGATGAGCATCGGGCAGCGCATCGTCGCGCTGTTGCAGCAGGAAGGCGTCACCGCGATTTTCTCGCAAGGCGACATCAGCACGCGCGACGTGCTGCTGCACGCGCAGCGCCAGGGCCTGCACATCGTGGGGCCGCGCCACGAAGCGGCGACGATCGGCATGGCCATGGGCTATTACGCCGCCACCGGCAAGCCGCAGGCAGCGTTCGGCGCGATGGGGCCGGGCGTGGCCAACCTGCTGCCGGCGGCGGTGACGGCGGCACGCGAACACGTGCCGGTGATCATCTTCGGCGCACGCCGCCAGCACGGCGTGGCCAATGCGGTGCGGCGCGGCGCTTGGCTGTCGGCGCCGATGCTGCCGCTGTTCGCGCAGATCTGCAAATTCGCCGCGCTGATCAATCACCCGGCCGAAGTCGATGAAATCGTGCAGCAGGCATTTCGTTGCGCGCTGTCGGGCACGCCCGGGCCGGTTTACATCGAATACGACGCGATGATGCACATCGAAAGCTGGGCGTTTGCGCCGCTGGTGCCACCGTCGCGCTATCGGGCCGGGCCGCAGGCGGCCAGCGCTGCCGCGATCGATGCAGCGGTCGCGCGCCTGCGTGCCGCCCGCTCGCCGATCGTGATCGGCGGCGAAGCCGTTCAGCATGCGCGTTGCCGCGATGCCTTCGTGCGGCTGTGCGAAACGCTGGGCTGCCCGGTGCTGACCACCTTCGGCGGTGCCGGCTTGATGGCCGCGGCCCATCCGCAGTGGCTGCTGCTGCAGAGCCAGGCCGCCGAAGAGGCCATCGGGCAATCCGATCTGTTGTTGTCGGTGGGCACCTGCCTGCCCGAGATGGCCTACTACGGCCGCCTGGGGCCGTTCGCCCATGACGACGAAGGCCGGCAGGTGATCGCGCTCGATACCGATGCGGCGGCGATCGGCATCAATCGCCCTGTCGATCTGGCGGTGGTCGGCGATCTCGGCTTGAGCATCGGGCAGTTGACCGAGGCGCTGGGGCCGGCGCGGCCGGCGCAGCCGGCGCTGGCGCGCTGGCGGCAGATGTTGGCCGACGAGACGCGCGCCAACCTCGAATCGATTCCCGTAGGGATTCCCGCAGGGCGCGGCATTCATCCATCGCGGCTGATGCTCGAAGCGCGCCGGGCGGTGCCCGACGACACCACCATCGTGCTCGACGGCGGCCTGACGATCTTCTACCAGCTAGCCTTCTTCGAGAAGCGTGGCGCCGATTTCATCTATGGCGCCAACTATTCGCATCTGGGCTCGGGCCTGCCGCAGGCGGTGGGCGTGCAACTGGCGCAGGGGCGCGAGCGGCCGGTATGTCTGATCACCGGCGATGGCGCGCTCGGCTTTCATTTCATGGAGCTGGAGACGGCGGTGCGCCACCGGTTGCCGCTGGTGGTGATCGTCAACGACGATCATGCGCTGGGCGCCGAGATGGCGGCGCACATGCAGCACATCGGCCATCCGATCGAGGTGTCGTTCACGCCGGCGCGCTATGACCTGATGTTGCAGGCGATCGGCGGGCACGGTGAATACGTCGAGCAGGTCGACGACATCGCGCCGGCGATCCAGCGCGCATTTGCGTCGGGCAAGACAGCGCTGGTGCAGGTCGTCACCGATCCCGACGCCTCGCACCGCGACGTGCACCCGTATGCGAATGCTCGCCGTGCCTGGTTGCGGGCCGATCTGGAAGACAAGTATGGCAGCGCCTGACCTGCAAGCGGCGCTGGCTGCGCAGCGCCGCGCGTTCCTGGCCGACGGCTTTCCCGACCTGGCCACGCGCATCGATCGGCTCGACCGGCTGATCGCGATGCTGCTGCGGCACGACGCCGACGTGGTCGAATCGCTGGCGGCCGATTTCGGCGGGCGCTCGCGTTTCGCCACGCTGGCCGGCGACGTCGTCGGTGGCGTCAATGCGATCCGCTACAACCGTGACCATCTGCGCGCCTGGATGCAGCCGCAACCGATCGCGTTGCCGCCGGCGATGGAAGCGGCCGGCGCGCGTGCCGAACTGCGTCATGAGCCGCTCGGCGTGGTCGGCGCGATCGTGCCGTGGAACGGGCCGGTATTGCTCGCCTGCCTGGCTGCTGCCGGCGTGCTGGCCGCCGGCAACCGGCTGATGCTGAAGGTGCCCGAGCTGACGCCGCGTGCTTCGCGGCTGATCGCGCGCATGTTCGCCGACAGCTTCGACGCCACCGAGGTGTGCGTCGTCGAAGGCGATAGTGAAGTTGGTGCTGCGTTCAGCTGCCTGCCGTTCGACCATCTGCTGTTCACCGGTTCGGCCGCCGTTGCCAGACAGGTGATGAAGGCCGCTGCCGAGCACCTGGTGCCGGTGACGCTGGAACTCGGCGGCAAGAACCCGGTGATCATCGGCGCCAGCGCCGATCTGCCCAGCGCCGCCGCGCGGCTGGCCACCGGCAAGCTGGCCTCGGCGGGGCAGGTGTGTGTGTCGCCCGACTACGTGCTGACGCCGGCCGGCAGCACGCAGGCCTTGGTGCAGGCCTTGTCGGCACAGGCTGCCACGCTGTACCCGAGCCTGTGCGGCAACGACGACTACACCGCGATCATCAGCGAGCGGCACTTCGAGCGGCTGCGCGAGCTATTGCACGATGCGCGCGCCAAGGGTGCGCAGCTCATCGAGATCAACCCCGATGGCGCGGCGCTCTGGCAAAGCGGCGCGCGCAAGTTTCCGCTGTGCGTGCTGACCGGCGTCACGCCCGATATGCGCGTGATGCAAGAAGAAATCTTTGGCCCGATCCTGCCGGTGATCGAGTATCGCGACCTGCATGAGGCGATCGACACGATCGCGCACGGCGACAGCCCCTTGTCGGCCTACTACTTCGGCCATGACGACGGCGAGTGCGAGGCCGTGGTGCGCGGCATTCGCGCCGGCAACATGGTGATCAACGACGTGCGCTGCCAGCTGTTCTTCGAGCAGTTGCCGTTCGGCGGCGTCGGCGGCAGCGGCATGGGCCGCTATCGCGGCCAGGCAGGCTTCCACACTTTCAGCAACGCCAAGGCCATCATCCACCAGATGCGCGGCGATGCCGCGCTGGCCGCGCAGCGGCCACCGTTCGCACCGGCGGCGCACGCCGCGCTGGCCGAGCAGGTCGCGGCGCTCAAGCGCTCATGCCTCGGCGATTGACCATCGCTTTCATCGACTGATACAAGCCGCAAGGAGACTCCGTGTACCCAGCTTCGAAAATCGCGGCCGCGCTGGCCGCCATTGCCACCGCCGTTTCGTTCGCTGCTGCTGCGCCGGCCGCGGCGCAGGGCTATCCCACGCAGCCGGTGCGCGTCTTGGTTTCGTTTCCGCCGGGCGGCGGTGCCGATACCATCACGCGCATCGTCACCGAGCCGCTCGGCAAAGTGCTGGGCCAGAGCGTGGTGGTCGAGAACCGCGCCGGCGGCAATACGATCATCGGTGCGCAGGCGGTGGTCGGTGCCAAGCCCGATGGCTACACGCTGTTGTCGACGCTGGACATGACGGCGACGATTCTGCCGGCCGTCTACAGCAAGCTGCCCTTCGATCCGGCCAAAGACCTGTTGCCGGTGGCGCTGCTGGCGCACGTGCCGGCGCTGTTCGTCGCGCATCCGAAGGTGCCGGCCAACAACTTGAAGGAGCTGGTCGATTACAGCAAGGCCAATCCCGGCAAGCTCAATTACGCGTCGGCCGTGCTGTATGGACAACTGCTGGGCGAGCAGCTCAAGTCGGTGAGCGGCATCAGCTACAACTACGTGCCGTACAAAGGCGCGGCCGATGCCGTGCAGGCGCTGGCCGGCGGCCACGTCGATTTCCTGATGCTCGACATCGCCACCGGATTGAACCTGATCAACGCCGGCAAGATCAAGGCGCTGGCGATCACCGCACCGCAGCGCAGTCCGCAATTGCCGACGACGCCGACGGTGGCCGAGATGGGCTACCCGAGCGTCGAGATGAGCGTCTGGTATGCGCTGTACGCGCCAGCGGGCACGCCGCGGCCGGTGGTCGATAAGCTCAATGCCAGCGTGGCGCAGGTGCTGGCCGATCCGGCGGTGAAGAAGAAGCTGGCCGATCTGGGACACGAGACGGCCACCCCGAGCCCTGAGCAATTGGCCGAGATGGTGCGCAAGGATTCGGCCAAGTGGGCCAAGGCCGCCAAGGATGGCAACGTCAAGCTCGATTGATCGAGGGTGGGGACTGCGGCGTGAGCGCTAGGTGGTCGGGTCGTCCGCCGCTTCCCCATTCTGCACTATTCATGTCGGGATTGTGATTCTTGAGGTGCATCGAGAGCTAACCTGACTGCGGGCCATTCGGGCTTTGTTTAGCGGGGACAAGAAGATGAGACCGGCAATGCGCAAGATGCATACGCTGCGGTCATCGGTCGCGATGGCGGCTTGTCTGCTTTCCGCCTCTGTGTTTGCGCAGGGCAATCTGGAGAACCCTGTCGCGGGAAGCATTGAATCCGGTGTTGGCCTCATTTCCGGTTGGCATTGCACCGCGAAGGAGATTCGCGTGTTCGTGGACGGCGTTGATATTGGCAAATCGGGCGTCGGCAGCAGTCGAAACGACACCGCATCGACTTGCGGACACGCCAACACGGGTTACTCGGTTCTGTTCAACTACAACTTGTTGACACCGGGCTCTCACACCCTCAGCGTCTATGGCGACGGTGCGCTTTTGGAAACCCGGCAGTTCGAGTCGATCAGGTCAGCCGGCGTTCCCTTTCTGGAGGGGGCTAGCCGCGATGTCGTCGTTTCTAGTTTTCCCGCGCCTGGTGTCAAGACGCGCCTGCGATGGAGCCAGGCCAAGCAGAGTTTTGTCGTGGTCGGGTCGGAGGCCGAGAACCAGATGCCGCACACCTTGGTGGCGAGCGGCAATGTCGGCGAGAACAGCTCTGCCCACCCGCCCCCGATGCGTTTGATCCGGAACCAGCAGGAGTGGGCCGAGATTCTGCCCAGATTCGCGGGCACCGTACCGGCGGGCTATGCAACACCGGATTTCTCGCAGCTAAGTCTGCTTTACGTGGAGGGATACCCGACTCGCGATCCCGGGACCTATGTCCGCTTGCAATCGTTCCGCAGTACGATCGATGGCGCCCAGCATGATGTCGAGGTCGAGTACTGCGGCGTCGAAGAATTCTCCGGCGCGATGTACATACCGTTTGCTCTTTATACGCTGCCGCCGCTGACGGGCGAGGCTCGCTTCACCTTGCATACGCGAGAGGGTAGTAGTCAGCAGCCTTGCCTGACCAGCCCTTGATTGCGGCGAGGAGTTTGTAGATCCGTAAGCGGGCACCTTGCCGTCCCCGCTTACGGGGCTGCACATTGGTTGCACGCGCCGTTGGAGCGCGCTACGTCATGTCGCACGACCGCCATGCCGGCGGCGACCACTCATCCGGCCGTCTCGGCACGTGGTCTGCGATAACTCGAATGATGCACGGGTCCGGCGCAGCATGGCGGCTTGCGATCGACTGCAACAGCCCCCGGCTGGCCCGATGACCGATGAGCAGACCCTCACCCCAGCTCGCCCTCGTGCCCGAGCCCGTCGCCTCGGATGGCGCGGCAATGATCCCCAAGACGATTGAGCAGCCGGTAGCAGCACCGCTGCCGGTCGATACGAGGCTGGGCCGCTATCAGCTCACACGTGTCCTCAGTCAAGACAACCTGGCCATCCTCTACGAGGCACAGGACACTTCGCTGCAGCGCGCGGTCACGATCAAGGAGTACATGCCGGCGCAACTGGCCACGCGCAGCGAGGGCTCGATCGTCTATCCGTTCACCAGTCGCCACGCCAAGACCTTTGAACTGGGCCGGCAGAGCTTCGTCGGCGAGGCGCGGCTGCTGGCGCAGCTGCGGCATCCGGCCCTGCTCGAAGTGCTGCACTTCTGGGAGCAGAACGGCACCGCCTACTGGGCCACGCCCTGCTACGAAGGCCGCACGCTGCAGCAGGTGATCGACAAGCAGGGCAGCCTGATCACGCGACAGTGGCTGCAGCAGACCATCAGTCCGTTGCTGGATGCTCTGGAGCACATGCATGCGGCCGATTGCTATCACCGCGACGTGTCGGCCGACAACATCCTGATCCTGAACGACGGCCGGGCCTTGCTGCTCGATCTAGGCACGGTGCGCCGCGCCGTCGGCGACAGCGAGCAGGCCTTGACCGTGATGCTCAAGCCCGGCTACGCGCCGATCGAGCAGTACCTGAACGATCCGACGATGCGCCATGGGCCGTGGACCGACATCTACGCCATCGGCGCCTGCATCTACGCCTGCATGCAGGGCTATCCGCCCAACGACGCCCCCCGGCGCATCGAGAAAGACCGCCTCAGCCTGTCGCTGTCGCGCCTGCGCGGGGTGTATTCGGACAACCTGATCGAGGTGGTCGAGTGGTGCATGGCGCTCGATCCGCTGTCGCGCCCGCAATCCGTGTTCGCCTTGCAGAAAGAGCTTTCGCGCGAGGGCGAGCGCCGCTACACCAAACTCACGGTGGCTGAAAAAATGCGCCTGCAGCTCGACACCCTGGTTTCCGACGCCAAGAAGAACGTGCAAAAACTCGGCGAGGCCACCGATCTCGGTGTGAAGCCGAAATGAAGTTCTCCGTATTCCAGGTCAGCCGCCGCGGCGGTCGCGAGGAAGGTGTTCACCATGGCGAGCGCAGCGCCGCCGGCAGCG
>JAFKGG010000311.1 GCA_017307915.1 Burkholderiales bacterium
GGCCAGCTCGCGCGTGGGCACCACGATCAGCGTGGTCAGGGTTCGCACAAAGCCGCCCTGGGCACCCTGGGCCTTGCCGCCATCCATCCAGCGCTGCAGCAGCGGCAGCAGGTAGGCGGCCGTCTTGCCCGAGCCCGTGGGCGCACAGGCCCAGAGGTCGCGGCCCGCAAGCACGGGGGCGATGGACTGGGTCTGTATGGGCGTGGGATCGACCAGGCCCAGGTCTTGGAGGCTGGAGACCAGCGCCGGGCTCAGGCCGAGGGAGGCAAAGTTCATGGTGTGCAGGAAGTGCTGGTGCCGCAATCCCCTGGGGCGGTGATTCGGCCGTCATGGGAGGGCAGGGGGCGCATTGTCGGCGAAAGCGGCCGTCGAGCCGCATGCGGGCATGCCATAGCGCGCGCAGCGTGCGCGTGGTCATGCCGGTCAGCTCCGGGTGCTGTTCCATCGTCAGGAAGGCGCGCAGGATGGCCGCCGGCTCGCGTTCGAACAGTGCCGGGTCGATCACCTCGAGCAGGCCGCGCAGATTGACGAATTCGTCGTCGATCGGCTGGGGTTGCGCATCGGGCGTCGGAAACAGTTCGGCACGCAGGTTCTGCAGCACGATGGTGTTGATCTGGGTGACCGCCTTGGCCGCCCAGTAATAACGCTGCATCAGCTCTTCTGACGAGCGGCGCGCGTCGTCGCGGCCCCAGCCCAACGATTGCGACACCTGCGATTGCAGATCGAACACCAGCCGGTCTTCGTGGCGCTGCGCGATGATGTGCAGCCAGGCGCGGATGCGCTTGAGCAGGCGCTCGTTGCGGCGCAGCTGGCCGGCTTCGGCGGCGGTGAGCAGGCCGCGGTGCTGCAGCTCGCGCCAGTTGTGGCCCAGGCCGGCGGCGCGCGCGATCCACAACAGCACCTGCAGGTCGCGCAGCCCGCCCGGGCTTTCCTTGGTGTTCGGCTCCAGGCTGTACGGCGTGTCTTCGAACTTGGCGTGGCGCTGGCGCATTTCCAGCAGCTTGGCCGAGAAGAAGGTCGGCGCATCGAGCGCCGCGCCCAGGTGCCGCAGCAGCTCGGCGTGGCGTCGCCGTGCGCCGCTCAGCCAGCGCGTTTCGAGCAGCGCGGTCTGCACCGTGACGTCGGCGCAGGCTTCTTCCAGGCATTGCTCGATCGAGCGCACGCTGTGGCCGATCTCCAGCCCCAGATCCCAGCAGGCGCCGATGAAAGCCTCGATGCGCTGCACTTGCGCGGCATCGGGTGGGTTGTCGTTCAGAACCAGCAGATCGACGTCGGAGTACGGAAACTGCTCGCCTCGGCCATAGCCGCCCACCGCCAGCAGCGTGGCATGCCGGCCGACCTCGGCCTGGCGCCAGAGTGCGCGTATGGCACGGTCGATGGCGCGGCACAGCGCACGCAACAGCGCGTCCGGGTCTTGGTTGCTGCGAAAGCGTTCGATCGCCGCCGCGCGCGCCTGCCGATAGGCGGCGCGCACCGCCGACGCACCGGCCGGCAAGGGCAGCAGCGCAGTCTGGCCGGTCTGCGAGGGGGCCGCAGCGCTCATCGCAGGCCCCCGCCGTTCAGGCCGTGGCGGCGCGCAGCACGGCTTCCGGCCGCTCGGGCGTGCCGGCCGACACCGTCAGCACCTCATAGCCGCCGTCGTTCACCACCACCGTGTGTTCCCACTGCGCCGACAGGCTGTGGTCCTTGGTGACGATGGTCCAGCCGTCGGCCATTTCGCGGATCTCGCGGCGGCCGGCGTTGATCATCGGCTCGACCGTGAAGATCATGCCGGCTTCCAGCCGTACGCCGGTACCCGGCCGCCCGTAGTGCAGGATCTGCGGCTCTTCGTGGAAGCGCCGGCCGATGCCGTGCCCGCAGAATTCGCGCACCACCGAAAAACCGTGCGCCTCGGCATGCTTCTGGATGGCGTAGCCGATGTCGCCGGTATAGGCGCCCGGGCGGATGCGGTCGATGCCGATCCACATGCATTCGTAGGTGACCTGGCACAGCCGGCGCGCCGCCAGCGACGGCTCGCCGACGCAGAACATGCGGCTGGTGTCGCCGTGAAAGCCGTCCTTGATCACCGTGATGTCGATGTTCAGCACGTCGCCGGTCTTCAGCACCCGCTCGCCCGGGATGCCGTGGCAGACCTGGTGGTTGACCGACGTGCAGATCGATTTCGGAAACGGCCGGTAGCCGGGCGGTGCGTAGTTCAGCGGTGCCGGCACCGTCTGCTGCACGCCCGTCATGTATTCGTGGCACAGCCGGTCGAGTTCGCCGGTGGTGACGCCCGGCTTGACGAACGGCGTAATGTAGTCGAGCACTTCGCTGGCCAGCCGCCCGGCCACGCGCATCGACTCGATCTCGGAGGATGTCTTGATCTCTATGGGCATGCTATGATTATAGGCTTAGCTGCGCTGGCCCGTTGGGTCAGCCGGCGAAGCCGCACCAAGGGTGGTTTTCGGAGTATGAGCGATGCTACCGAAGCCAGCCGCCCAGGTGCGAATAATCGCGGCAGTACCGCGGTAAATCACGCATATCGGCCCACAGGGTGCCGGCGGCAAGGGGGCGCAAGCCCGCCAGGTCGCCGGTGTGGCGCAGCAAGGGGCAGGGCCCCGCGCGCCAGGCCGGTATGTCAGGCTTAACCCAATGGGAGTTCGTCATGTCCGTCACCATGCGGCAAATGCTTGAGGCCGGCGTTCACTTCGGCCACCAGACCCGTTTCTGGAACCCGCGGATGGCTTCGTATCTGTACGGCCACCGCAATCGCATCCACATCTTCAATCTCGAGAAAACCCTGGTCATGTACCAGGACTCGATGAAGTACCTGCGCCAGTTGGCCGCCAACCGCGGCACCGTGCTGTTCGTGGGCACCAAGCGCCAGGCGCGCGAGATCGTCGCCGAGGAAGCCGCACGCGCCGGCATGCCCTATGTCGATCAGCGCTGGCTGGGCGGCATGCTGACCAACTTCAAGACGGTCAAGACCTCGATCAAGCGCCTGAAAGACATGGAAGCCGTGCAGACCGAAGGCGGTCTGGAACGCATGTCCAAGAAAGAGTCGCTGTTGTTCTCGCGTGAGCTCGACAAGCTGAACAAGAGCCTGGGCGGCATCAAGGAAATGGGCGGCCTGCCCGATGCGCTGTTCGTCATCGACGTCGGTTTCCACAAGATCGCCGTGACCGAAGCGCAAAAACTGGGCATCCCGGTGGTGGCGGTGGTCGACAGCAACCACTCCCCCGAAGGCATCGATCAGGTGGTCCGGGGCAACGACGACTCGGGCAAGGCGATCCGCCTGTATGCGCGCGGCGCCGCCGACCCCAGCCTGGAAGGCCGTGCCGCCTCGCTGCAGGAAGTCATCAAGGCCGCC
>JAFKGG010000444.1:0-18895 GCA_017307915.1 Burkholderiales bacterium
AGCTCGGCCATCGACTTCGCCTGCACGGAGGGATGCACCACCACCATCAGCGGCACCGATCCGATCAGCGTCACCGGCGCAAAATCGCGCACCGGATCGTAAGAGAGTTTCTTGTAGAGCCAGGGGTTGATCGCCAGCGTGGTGCTGGTGGCGACCAGCAGCGTATTGCCGTCGGGCGCGGCCCGCGCAACCTGCGAAGCGCCGATGGCCGTGCCTGCCCCAGGTTTGTTCTCCACGATGACGTTGCGTCCGAGCGCGGGCCCGAGCTGCTGCGCGATGAGCCGGCCCAGCATGTCGGTGGTGCCGCCGGGCGTGTAGGGCACGACGATGGTGATGGCGCCTTCGACGTTCTGAGCGCGCACGGAAGAGGGCAGGGCGGCTGCCGATGCGGCCAGCGCGCCCAGGCGGCGTATTGCATTTCTGCGGTTCACGGGGGTCTCCTTTTTCGTGACGCGTATTCAGGGTGATCGCGGGTGGCGCCGCATGGATGCCGGGCCTGGGGCCGGTGCATCCCGCCTCGGCATGCGGCCATGCGAGGGCGGCGGCGGTTCATCGATCGCGATCGAACCGACCATTACATGCGTTGTCGGGCGCAGTGAAAAATGAAGCTTTTGTTGTGATCCATAAAAAAAATTTATTTATATGGCGCTGTTCGATAGACGGCCGGGTAGTGCTTGCATGTATCTACCTCGGTAAAAACAAAAGGCCTCTTCGTGCGAAGAGGCCCAAAGACCGCGCGTGATGCGGCCGGCGCCGTTCGATGCGGCTGCGCAGTCTTGCGCAGCCGCGAGCCGGCGATCTAGAACTTCAGGTTCGCGCTCAGCATCGCCGAGCGGCCGACGCCCGGAATGTAGCGATTGCCGTTGTTGTTCAAGGCGGCGACGTAGTGCTTGTCGGCGAGGTTGTAGATGTTCAGCTGCAGCGACAGATTGCGGTTGACCGGATACGAGGCCATTGCGTCGAATACCCAGTAGTCGGGCACGCTGAACATGTTGGTGGTGGCCGCAGGCGCATTGTTCACCGAACGCACGACCGAGTCGACGTAGCGCGCGCCCGCGCCGATCGACAGCCCGAACGGCAGCCGGTAGGTGGTCCACGCGGTGAAGGTCAGCTTCGGCGACCAGTTCAGCGTGGCGCCCGTCTGTGTCCCGGTGCCGGCCGCCACTTCGGTCTTCATCGAGGCCAGGCCGGCGCTGATCGCCCATGCCGGCGTGATCTGGCCGACCGCGGAAAGCTCCACGCCCCGCACGCGTTTCTTGCCGTACTGGATGACGTCGCCGGTGGTCGGGTCGGTCTGCGCCAGGTCGTTGGTTTTCTCCGAGCGGAACAGCGCGGCGGACACCATCAGGCGCCGGTTCAGCAGATCCCACTTGGTGCCGATTTCGACGTTGGTGCCCTTGGACGGATCGAGGTTCGGGTTGTTGATGTTGCTGGCCGTTGCGTTCAGCGTGAAGTTGGCGCCGCCCGGCGGCAGTTGCGACGTCGAATAGGCCGCATAGACGCTGCCGTTTTCAGTCGGTTTGTACAGCGCGCCGAGTTTCCACGTCATCAGCGTGTCGGACTTGCGCAGCAGCGTGGCCGTTTGCGTGGCCGGGTCGCCCGCCGGCGCGGTCAGCGACGTGAACTCGGTGCGGTATTTTTCCCAGCGCACGCCGCCGTTGAGTTGCAGGCTATCGTTGATCTTCAGCGTATCGAAGGCATACAACGCCACCGTGGTGGTGTTGCCGTTGCTGCTGGCGCCGGTTGCTTGCGGGTCGAGCAGCGGGAACGCGTCGGCGGTATTCGGCGCATACAGGTTGGCTGCCGGGATCGTGCCGGCCACTGCATTGGCGTAGGTCGGGCTGAACTGCTTTTCGTGGATGATTTCCAGGCCGGCGCTCAGCGAATGTTTCAGGCCGCCGGTGCTGAACTGCGAGGTGACGTTGGTCTGGTTGGTCAGGATCTCGTTGCGCTGGAACTTGAAGTGGCGCGCGCGGGCTACCGTCCAGTTGGCGGGGTCGGCATTGGTGACTGTCGCCGCATTGACGCTGGTCAGCGCCAGGAACTGTTCGCCGCGGCCGTAGCGCGTGGTGTTGCGCAGCGTAGTGCCGGGTGCCAGGTCGTGCTCGATGCGCGCGGTGAACATGTCGGCCCGCACGCGTTCGAAATCGGCCAGCGAGCCATAGTAGTTGCTCGAATCGACGCGGCGCGGCACCACGCCGGCATTGACGCCGGGTGGCGTGGTCGTGCCGTCGAAAGCCGCGTTGTAGTAGCCAGTCAGGCCGACGGTGGACACGCCGCCATCGGGGCGGTTGTTCTGCTTCATGTGCAGCAGATCGAACACCACGCGCGTCGACGTACCCAGGCCGAAGGCCAGCGACGGCATCACGCCCCAGCGATCGTTTTCGACCTGATCGCGGCCGGCCACGCCGCTGTCCTGCTTCATCAAGTTGATGCGGAAGGCGCTGGTGTCGCTCAGCTTGCGGTTCAGGTCGGCGGTGGCGCGCTTGGCGTGCGCCGTGCCCAACCCGAGCGTGCCGGCCATGAAGTTCTCGGCGCGCGGCAGCTTCGACGACATGTTGATGTAGCCCGAAGGCTCGCCGCGGCCGTTGTCGGCGCCGGCGGGCCCCTTGGAAATCTCGATCTGGTCGACGAAGAAGGTGTCGCGCGTGAAGCTGCCCAGGTCGCGCACGCCGTCGATGAAGATGCTGCCTTGCGTGTCGAAGCCGCGCATCACCACATGATCCTTGGTGTTGCTGTTGCCGCCTTCGCCGAGCAGCAGCGTGATGCCTGGCGTGTTGCGCAGCGCTTCGTTCAGTGAGGTGGCGCCTTGTTCTTGCAGCAGTTCCTGGCGGATCACGCTGATCGTCTGCGGCGTGTCGACCAGCGGCTGCGTGAGCTTGGGTGACGATGCGCGCTCGGCACGATAGCCGTCGGGCGATGCTTCGACCGCCACTTCCTTGAGCCGCGGGTCGGCGGTGCCGGCGCTGGACGGTGTCTGCGTCTGGCTGATCGCCGGCATGCTCATCGCCAACAGCGTGGCGGCGGCGACGCCGGTCAGGCGCGGCATTGCGGCGGCGCGTGCGCGACGGGCCATAGCGGCTTGCTTGGCGCGCAAACGCGCCGGGTGAGACTGGGTCATCGAATCGGTTCCTTTCCAGATGAGCAGGGACGCGGGGCGGCTGGCTGATCTGGTTCGGAAGCGAATCGGCTAGAGCGTTCGCACCGCAGACGGCTGGCTGAACAGGCTCCGAGAGGTCTCGGAGCGCAATGTGCATGGAATATGCAAGAGATTAATGCAAATGATTTCGATTTGTAACTCCATTATTAATTGTGTTGAATCCAGGCAACAATAGGCAGGCAGGCCTGGGCAGCGAGCAGGCGAAAAAAAAGCCCTTTCTTGCGAAAGGGCTCGAACTACCGTCTGGAGATCAATCGGAAGCTACTACAGACCCGGGTGCGGCATGGCCGCTCGAGTCATGACAGACGTTCCAAACGAATGATAATCATTCTTAATACGATCTGTCAATGCCTGCTGCGCTGCGAAACAGCACCCAGGGCAGGCCCGGTCGTTCGGGATGATCGAGCACGCGCGCCGGCAACTGGTAGACGCGCTCCATCTGTTCTTCGGTGAGCACGCGCGCCGGCGTGTCGAGCGCTACCTGGTGGCCGTCGGCCAGCAGCAGCAGGCGATCGCACCAGGCCGCCGCCAGATTCACGTCGTGCAGGACGACGAAGGCGGCTGTGCCATGCTCGCGCGTCAAGCGCGAGACGGCGCGCAGCAGCGCCACCTGATGGCGCGGATCGAGGCTGGCGATCGGTTCGTCGAGGAACAGCACGCGGTATTCGCCGGCCGGCTTGGCGGCCAGCAACTGCACGACGACGCGCGCGAACTGCACGCGCTGCTGCTCGCCGCCCGACAGCGTCGCATACTGCCGGCCGGCGAATTCGGCGGCATCGGCCAGCGCGAGTGCCTGCTCGACCAGCGCCTCCAATCCGGCCGGCGACAGTTCGGGAAACGGATAGGCCCCCATGCCGACGACGGTGTGCACGTCGAGATCGAATGCCAGCGACGGCGACTGCGGCAGCACCGCGCGGCGGCGCGCCAGCGCGGCTGCCGATAGATCCGCCAGGCCGCGTTCGCCGAAGCGCAGCGTGCCGCCGGCGGCATCGATCTCGCCGGCCAGCGTGGACAAGAGCGTGGTCTTGCCCGCGCCGTTGGCGCCCAGCACGCCCAGCACTTCGCCGGCAGCCAGCGACAGCGAGACGCCGGCCAGCACTTCGCGCCGGCCGCGCCGGCAGGCGAGTCCTTCGCAGTGCAGTGTCATGCTTGCCGGCGCATCAGCAGCCACAACAGAAATGGCCCGCCGACCAGGCTGGTGACGATGCCGATCGGCAGCTCGGCCGGCATCACCGCAATGCGCGCCACCCAGTCGGCCAGCGTCAATCCAATCGCACCGGCCAGCAGGCTGGCCGGCAGCAGCCAGCGGTGATCGGCGCCCAGCGTGAGGCGGATCAGGTGCGGGATCACCAGGCCGACGAAACCAATGGTGCCGGTGACGGCGACCAGCGGGCCGACCAGCAGCGCCACCAGCACGATCAGCCGTCGGCGCAGCGCGCGCAGTGCAAAGCCCAGGTGCTGCGCTTCGCGCTCGCCCAGCAGCAGCGCGTTCATCGCGCGCCAGTCGCGCAGCAAAGCGAAGCTCAGCAGCGCCACCCATGGCGTGATCCAGGCCAGCAGCGTCCAGTTGGCGCCGGCCAGGCTGCCCATGTTCCAGAAGGTGAGGTTGCGCAACTGCGCGTCGCTGGCCTGCCAGGTGAATACGCCGATCGCGCTGGCGCAGATCGCGTTGATCGCGATGCCGGCCAGCAGCACGTTGGCCACGCCCTGGCGGCGGCTGCCGAACTGATAGGCCAGCGCCGTGGCCAGCAGGCTGCCGATGAAGGCGGCCGGTGCGATGACGGCCAGGCCGGGAGCGCCGGCCACGATCGCCGCCACCGCGCCCAGCGCGCCGCCCAGCGATACGCCGATCAGCCCGGGCTCGGCCAGCGGGTTGCGGAACAGCGCCTGCATTGCGGCCCCCGAAATGGCCAGCCCGGCGCCGACGACGATGGCAAATGCGACGCGCGGCAGGCGCACTTCGAACAGCACGTTGCGCCACAAGGCCTCGTCGCCGTTGGCGGCCGCGGCGGTCGCACCGGTGCCGAACAGCAGTGCCGGCAGTCGCGCCAGCGGAATCGATACCGCGCCGCTGGCGGCGGCGGCCAGTGCCAGCAGCAGCAAGGCGATCCCCAGCGCGACCAGTACCGCCGGCGCCGCCGACCGTCGTCGGACGGCAGGCGGCTGCGGTGTTCGCGGCATCACACGCAAGGTATCGGCGGGGGGCTGCGTGCTCACCGCGCCTGCGACGTTTCGTGCTCGGCGAATCCGGCTTGCAACTGGCGCAAGGCCTGTGCGATGCGCGGGCCGAAGCCGAGCAGCAGGAGATCGTCGACGACGATGATGCGCTTGGCGCGCGCTGCCGGCGTCGCGCTGATGCCCGGCTGCGCCGCGAACGCCGCCAACCCGCCATTGGCGGGCAGCGACAGCGGCGAGGTGATGATGAAATCGGGCGCCAATGCGGCCACGGCCTCGGTGGCGATCGGTTTGTAACTGCTGCCGCTGGTGAACAGGTTCTGCGCGCCCACCAGCGCCAGCAAGGCATCGGCGGCGGTCTCGCGGCCCGCCGCCTGCAGCCTGCCGGTGTGGCTGCTCAGCACCAGTACGCGCGGCGTGGTGCCGCGCTCGGCGGCCGCGCGGCGCGCCTGCGCCACTTCATTGTCGATGTTGCGGATCAGCGCGCGGCCGCGTTCGTCCAGACCCAGCGCCGCGGCGACCGCTTCGATGCCCTGGTGCAGCGAGGCCAGCGTCGGATTCGACGGCACGCTCAGCACGCGAATGCCGAGCTTGCGCAACTGCTCGATCGATTGCGGCGGGCCGGCGTGCTCGGAGGCCAGCACCAGCTCGGGCCGCAGGCTGGCAATGCCTTCGACACCGAAGTTGCGGTAATAGCCGACCTGCGGCAGTTGCCGTACCGACGCCGGATACAGGCTCGACGAATCGACGCCGACCAGCCGATCGGTGGCCTGCAAGGCTTCGACGATCTCGGTGACGCTGCCGCCCAGCGAGACGATGCGTCGCGCGTCGATACGCCGGGCGTCGCTACGCCGGGCGTCGCCGCGCTGCGCGGCCCCCTGCTGGTCGCGCCCCTGCTGCGCCCAGGCCGGCAGCGCCGGCAAGGCGCTCAAGGCGCCGGCAGTGCCGACCGCGCCGGCCACAGACCCCAGGAACGAACGACGACGCATCACGTTCAAGCAGCCAGCGGTGTGCGGCACAGGTTCGACAACAGTGCACGCCAGGCCGGCAGCTCGGGCACGCCGGGCTTGCGTGCGCCGAAGAACTGCACGATCAGCTCGCCGCCCGGTTCATAGACTTCGAGCGAGGTGACCCAACCGTCGCTGGTCGGCTTGTTGACGACCCACGACGACGCGATCGACTCGGTGTTCAGATGCAGGTTGAACTTTGGATCGAGCACGTTGTACCAGGGCCCGGTGCGGCGCAGATTCTCGACCGGCCCGGTGTGGATCTGCACGATGCCGCGGTTGCCCACGAAGCACATGATGGACAGCTTCTGCTCGGCCGACTGCTGAAGCACGCGCTCGGCCGCATCGTTTTCCAGCGGCTGCGCCAGGTCGGCGCCGGCGGCGTGCAAGGCCGCCAGTCGCGTTACCTTGAACTTGCGCAGCATCGGAAAGAACTGATGCGTGTCGGTCATGCCGAGCCAGTGTTCGCGCAGTGCCGCGGCATCGGCCACCTCGCCGGCCGCCTGCACCGGCGCGGCGGGCTCGGGCACCGGCAGCGCGCCGGCCGGCTGCGCGAAACGCGCGATGAACGCGTCCCACGCGGCGCCGTCGGTATGCTCGGTGCGATACACCTTGTGGATCGCCTCGCCCTGCCGGTCGAAGAACTGCAGGCTGTGGCGGCCGTTCTCGACCACCGCATAGGCGTTGCGCCATTCGCTGAAGAACATGCGCAGGTCGATGTCGGGTCCGAGCACCAGCCCGACCATGCCGTCGGCCTGGATGTCTTCATAGGCGCCGTGGCGCTCATGCACGCACCAGTCGTTGCGTGACAAGGCCATCACCGGCCCCAGCGAGCCGAGCTCGCGGAACAGCGCCTGCGGCGTGCCGCCCAGTTCGGTCGATTCGACGCCGCAGCCGGCGGCCACCAGTTCGGCCTCGCTGGCGCCCAGGCGCTGCGCACGCTCGCGGATGCGCAGCTTCGGTTCTGCGGCGACCAGCGCGTCGTGGCGCGCGCGCAGGTCGTTGCGAATGTTGTCGTTCATGATCTATGCCTCGATGTTTACGCTGCTCGATCCTTACTGAGCCGCTGCCGGTTGAACGTCGAACTGGATGGTCCAGGTCTGCGCGCTGCTCGAGTTGTTCAGGTCGGCGTAGCTGATGTTGGTGACGTGGAAGCGCGCATAACTGTTGCCTTCACCCGAGCGCAGCAGCGAGGCACCCGCCGGATTGGCGCTGATCAGGTGCGCGACTGCCGGCAGGCCGGCCGCCGTGGCGGCTGCGGCCGTCGGGTAGTAACGATACCAGCCGTAATCCAGCGTGTTCGGATACGTGCCGGCGTAGGCCGGGTTCAGCACCGACGTGATGTCGTCCTTGATCCAGTTGGAGGCAGCGGCCGGCACGGCGATGTCGCTGGCCGTCAGGTCGGCCAGCGTCGCGGCCAGGTTGTCGGTGGCCGCGAACTTGGCGGTGACCGGATTGCCTTGCGAGTCGTAGAAGCCGGCCGGCGTCTTGCCGAGGAAGCCAGCGACGGTGCTGCTGCCCGATTTGCCGCCGTTCAGCTTGGCGTTGTAGCGGTTGAAGGCGATGTGCCATTCGCCGGAGGCATCGACCGTGGTGCCGCTGGCCAGGTTGAAGTAGACCCAGCCGGCGCTGGCGTTGAGCGTGGCGGTGCGCACGTTGCCGGGGTTGGCGCGGTCGATCCAGCGCAGCGACGGATAACCCGAGGCAGTGCCGCTGGCGCCACCGTAGTAGCCCGTGACCTGCAGCGCGAACACGGGAGCGCCGGTCGTGCCCACCGCATCGGCCGAGGCGCTGTTGGTGGTGACCAGGAACACGCGATAGTTCGGGTACAGCAGGTGGTCGTTGTTCAGCGAATACTCGAATGCCGCGACGCCGATCTCGTTCGTACCGGTGAACACCGTCTTGGCCGAATCCGCGAAATACACGGCCGACGGCAGGGCGCCGTCGACCGGGTCGACGGTGGCGTCCTTCCAGGTCGACAGCGTCGTCCAGTCGCGGTCGAACGGGCTGCCGAAGGCGCCGCCGGTGCCGCTGCCGCTCACGCCGCTGTTGGTCCACAGCGTGGCCGAGCGGCCGCCGCTCGTCACTTTCAAGTCCCATTGGTTACCGCTGCAGGCGGCGACCTCGACCTTGCGATCGAAGTCATAACACAGCGTGCCGCCCGAGGCGGGCAGCGTGAAGGTCCAGGTGGCGTTCTGCGTGAACTTGTTGGTGGTCGAGCCGTCGCCCGACGACGCGCCGTCGTCGCCGCCGCCGCCGCAGCCGGCCAGCAGGGCCGCCAGCAGCGTTGCGCCGAGCAAAGATTTGAATTGCATTGAGGTAGTCATGTTCAAAGTCCTCCGTGATCGTGGCTGTTCATTGGTTGCCGAAGTCGTGGCGGATGCCGACGTAGACGAGCCGGCCCGAGATCGGGCCGAAATCGGTACCGGTGGCGAAGTTGCGCTGACGGTCGAACAGGTTGTCGATGCCGCCGAACAGCGTCGTCTGCCGGGCGATCTTGTGGTTGATGCGCAAATCGAGCGTCGACCAGGCGGGCGAGCGTCCGTTCGCCGTGCTGTCGACCAGTTCGCTGCTCTGGGCGCGTGCGCGCACCGACAGCACGGTGCCGCCGCGCGGCTGCCAGTCGGCGCCCAGGCGCACCATGTTGCGCGGCCGCCGTGTCAGATCCTGGCCGGTGTCTTCGTTGGTGGCGCGCGTGTACGTGTACGAGGCGCGCAGGTCGAGCGCCGGGTTCACCTTCCAGTGCGCGCCGGTTTCGACGCCGTAGGTGCGGGCGCGCGCCACGTTCTGGTAGGTGAACGAGGTGATGCCATTGACCGTGGTGGCGCGCGCCTGGTCGACCTGGATCAGGTCGTCGACGCGATTGTCGAAGAAGTTCACTTCGAAGAACGCGCGTTTGCGATAGTCGAAGTTGGCGCCGATCTGGAAGCTGTTCGACGACTCAGGGCGCAGGTTCGGATTGCCGATCACCACGTAGCCCAGCGAGCTGTGGTCGAACAGGAAGTGCCGTTCCTTCAGGTTCGGTACGCGATAGCCGCGGCCGTAGCTCACGCGCAGCGAGCCGTTCCATGTCGGGCCGGTCAGCAGGTGCGCGCGCAGGCTGGCCTTGGGCGCGACGTGCGAGCCGAAGTCGGAATCGTTCTGCCAACGCACGCCCAGCAGCAGTTCCCAGGTGTCGTTGAAGACGATGTCGTTCTGCGCGAACAGCTCGTGGCTGGTGCGCTCGCTATGACCGGTGCCGCCCAGCTCCGAGGTGCCGTTGTTGCTCTGCCCGAGCGTTTCACGGTGCCAGTCGAAGCCGAACTGCCAGAGCTGCTTCATCCACGCCGGCAGGTCGACCTGGCCGGTGATGTGAGAGGTGCGCTGCTCGGCCTGGCGCGAGTTCTGCAGCACGCCGTTGGACAGGCCGTCGGAATGACTGTCGTAGTTTTCCTGCAGCCCCTTCAGTTCGGCGCGCAGGCCGTTGTCGCCGCGCCAGGTGCCGCCGTAGACCAGGCGGTTGCGGTCGATGCGTTCGTTCTTCTGCTGCGGCACCAGGTTCGGCGGCGCGAAGTAGTCGTAGCGTTGACGTGCATTTTCGCGATAGGCGCTGCCGTCGACCCACAGCCGCGTGCTTTGCTGCGGCAGCCATTCGAGCCGCGCGCCGTACTGGCCGCGCCGCACGGCGTCGCCCTGGCGCGCCCAGGCCGACGGATTCAGCGAGAAACCGGCGTCATCCAGCACGTCGGCGTTGACGCGCATGCGCCAGCGTTCGCTGCCGCCGTCGACGCGCAGACGCGCGTGGCGCACCGCGTCGTCGAACGACCTGCCCGACACGTTCTGGTCGCCGCGGCTGCCCACGTCGGCCGACACCGAACCCGACAGGCCGGGCTCGATGCGCCGCGTGATGACGTTGATCACGCCGCCCATCGCCGAGCTGCCGTACTGCGCCGAGGTGGCACCCTTGACCACTTCGACGCGTTCCACTTCGGTGGTCAGGTATTGGCTCAGGTCGACGGTGGAGCCGGTGCTCGGCGTGATCGGCAAGCCGTCGACCAGGATCAGAACCTGATCGCTGGTCAGACCTTGCAACGACACTTCGTAGCCGGATTTGCCGTGTACTTCGCGAAGCTGCAACCCGGGTACGTTTTCCAGTGCCTGCTTGAGCGTGCGCGCATGCGTCAGCTCGATTTCGGCGCGATCGACCACCTCGGTGCGGATCGGCGTGTCTTCCAGCGTTTTTTCCGAGCGCGTGGCGGTGACCACCACCGAGGGCAGCGACGCTTCCTGGGCTAGGCCGGGTTCACAGGCCGCACACAGGGTCAGCCCGAGCGCGATGAGCGGCCGGCGTCGGTTTCTGATCGGGGCAGAGGGGGGCAAAAGGGATGCCATCGACGGCACTTTCGGTCGAGGTGAGACGATGTGGACTAATCAAAAGGCGAATGATAATAGTTTCCATTAAAATTTTGGCAGGTTTTTTGGCAAGTTTTTATCGCCAGGCTGCAAAAATGGCCGCGGCTCGGGTTTGTCCGAATACGGTAAAGTCCCCCGCACCATGCACGCCCCTCGCGATCTTCTGTTGCGCAGCTTCCAGGCTGCCGTCGGCGCCGCCGATCCGCTCGGCATCCTCGCCGGCTTCCTGCCCGCGCCGGCGGCGATCGAGCGCTATCGCCGCACGCTGGTGGTGGGCGCCGGCAAGGCCGCGGCCAGCATGGCGCAGGCCGTCGAGCGGCATTGGCCGGCGGCCGCGCCGCTCGATGGGGTGGTGGTCACGCGTTATGCGCATGGCCTGCCGTGCGAGCGCATCAGCGTGCTCGAAGCCGGCCACCCGGTGCCCGACGAGGCGGGCGAGCGCGCCGCTGCCGAGATCCTGGTGCACGCCACTCAGTTGCAGGAAGATGGTCTGCTGCTGGCGCTGGTATCGGGCGGCGGTTCGAGCCTGCTGAGCCTGCCGGTGGCGTCGGTGCCGATGGCCGACCTGAAGGCGGTGACGCGCGCGCTGCTGGCCAGCGGCGCGCCGATCCAGGACATGAACGTGGTGCGCAAGCACCTGTCGCGCATCCAGGGCGGCCGCTTGGCGCAGGCCACGCCGGCGCGCGTGCTGGCACTGATGATTTCCGACGTGGCCGGCGACGATCCGTCGTCGATCGCCAGCGGCCCGTGCTCGCCCGACCCCAGCACCTATGCCGAGGCGCTCGACATCCTGGCGCGTTGGCAGGTCGAGCCGCCGACCAGCGTGCGTGAGCACCTGCGGCGCGGCGTGCGCGGCGAGGTCGACGAAACGCCCAAGCCCGGCGACGCGGTGTTTGCTCGCGTCGAACAGAAAATGGTGGCCACCGCGCACGGCAGCCTGGAAGCGGCCGCGGCGGTGTTCGCCGCCGCCGGCATCCGGCCGGTGCTGCTCGGCGACACGGTGACCGGCGAAGCGCGCGAGGTGGCGCAGGTGATGGCGGCGATCGCGCGCGAGGTGGTCGGCCACGGCCAGCCGTTTGCGCGGCCGGTGGCGCTGATCTCGGGCGGCGAATGCACGGTCACGATCCGTGGCGGCGGCCGCGGCGGGCGCTGCTCGGAATTTCTGCTGGCATTGGCGCGCGAGCTGCAAGGCACGGCCGGTGCCTGGGCGCTGGCCGCCGACACCGACGGCATCGACGGAGCCGAGGACAATGCCGGCGCGATCATGACGCCCGATACGATGCGCCGCGCCGCTGCCGCCGGCCTCGATGCGCGCCGCCTGCTCGACGACAATGATGCCTATCGATTCTTTGCCACGCTGGGCGATCTGGTCATGACCGGGCCGACCCGCACCAACGTCAATGATTACCGGGCCATTCTGCTGCTGCCCGACTGAGTGAAGCCTTGGACACGATCACCCTGACCCGCCCCGACGACTGGCATCTGCACCTGCGTGACGATGATGCCCTGCGCGCCGTGATCGGCGCCAGCGCCGCGCAGTTCGCGCGCGCCATCGTCATGCCGAACCTGAAGCCGCCGGTTACCACGGTGGCGCAGGCGCTGGCCTATCGCGAACGCATTCTGGCGGCGCTGCCGGCGGGCGCTCGCTTCGAGCCGCTGATGACGCTGTACCTGACCGACAATACTTCGGCGGATGAGATCCGCCATGCGCGCGACAGCGGTCTGGTGCATGCGGTGAAGCTGTACCCGGCCGGCGCCACCACCAATTCCGATGCCGGCGTGAGCGACCTGCGCCGCACCTGGGCGGTGCTCGATGCGATGCAGGCGGCGGGCATGCCTTTGCTGGTGCACGGCGAGGTCACCGATCGCGACGTCGACGTGTTCGATCGCGAGGCAGCATTCATCGACACGGTGCTGATCCCGCTGCGGCGCGATTTTCCGTCGTTGCGGATCGTGCTCGAACACATCACCACGCGGCAGGCCGCGCAATACGTCGAACAGGCCGAGGGGCCGATTGCCGCGACGGTCACCGCGCATCACCTGCTCTACAACCGCAACGCGATCTTCACCGGCGGCCTGCGTCCGCACTGGTACTGCCTGCCGGTCTTGAAGCGCGAAGAGCATCGCCGCGCGCTGATCGGCGTGGCCACCAGCGGCAACCCGCGCTTTTTCCTGGGCACCGACAGCGCGCCGCACGCGGCGCGGCTGAAGGAACACGCCGCCGCCTGTGCCGGCTGCTATACCGCGCCGCACGCCATCGAGCTGTACGCCAGCGCCTTCGAGCAGGCGGGCGCCCTGGCGCGGCTGGAAGCCTTCGCGTCGTTCCATGGGCCCGATTTCTACGGCTTGCCGCGCAACACCGAGCGCATCACGCTGCGCCGGCGCGACTGGCAGATTCCTGAAGATCTGCCGTTCGGCGATGAGCGCATCGTGCCGCTGGCCGGCGGCGAGACGCTGCACTGGCAGCTCGACGCAGGCGCAGCGGCCTGAACGGGTGCGGCGGCCTGGCGGCCCATGCAAGAGCCCTGGTTTGCGTCGATCCGCCCGCTGATCGAAGCCACCGATCCGCGCCGCGCCGGCGTGCTCGATCTGGATGCGCTGAACCGCCTGGCACGGCAAGCAGGGCTTGCCACTGCTGCCGGTCTGCCGCTGCGCTTCATCGATGCGCAGCAGGCACCGGCTGTGCCCTATGAACAGGCGATCCGCGATAGCGGCCAGGTGCCGACGCGGCTGCGGCCGCCGGGCATGCTGCACGATTGGTTCAATGCGCTGGCCTGGCTGGCGTTTCCGTGCCTGAAGGCACGGCTGAACGAATTGCAGGCGGCGGCGATCGACGCCGCCGGCATCGGCGCGCAGCGCGGCGCGCTGCGTGATGCGATCACGCTGTTCGATGAAAGCGGCGTGCTGTTCGTCTGCAACGATGCGCAATGGGTCGATGCCTTGCGCAGTTTCGACTGGGAGCGACTGTTCGCGGCGCAGCGCTCGCGTTTCGCCGAGGCGGTGGCAGTGCACGTCGTCGGGCATGCGCTGCACGAAAAGCTGCTGGCGCCGTACAAGGCGCTGTGCGGGCATGCGTGGGTGGTACAGGCCGATCCGCGCACGCCGCTGGCCGAGCTCGATCGCGAGGTGGCGCAAACGCTCAGCGCGCAGACGCTGCAGCGGCGCGCGTTCTCGCCGCTGCCGCTGCTGGGCATTCCAGGCTGGTGGCCGGCCAACGAAGATCCGCTGTTCTACAATGATCCGGCGGTATTTCGCGGCGGCAGGGCGAACGCGCCGAACAGAACATAGAACGAACACGAGGCAGACGCGCGATGAAAATACTGGTGACCGGCGGTGCCGGCTTTCTCGGCCAGCAACTGATCCGCGCAATGCTCGGCCATGCTTCGCTCGACGTCGGCGGCAAGCCGATGCGCATCGACCGCATCGTCTGCTTCGACCAGGCCGTCGGCGCCATCACTGATCCGCGCGTCACCAATGTGGTCGGCGACATCGCCGACGCTGCCACCGTTGCGCGGCTGGTCGATCGCGACACGGCGCTGGTGGCGCATCTGGCCGCGGTGGTCAGCGGTACGGCCGAAGCCGATTTCGATCTGGGCATGCGTGTCAACCTCGACGGCACGCGGGCGCTGCTCGAACGTTGCCGTGCGCTCGGCCAGCAACCGCTGGTGTTGTTCTCCAGCTCGATCGCCGTGTTCGGCGGCAGCCTGCCGCCGGTGGTGACCGACGCCACCACGCCGACGCCGCAAGGCTCGTACGGCACGCAAAAGCTGATCGGCGAACTGCTGGTGCAGGATTACACGCGCAAGGGCTTCATCGATGGCCGCAGCCTGCGTGTGCCGACCGCCGTGGTGCGGCCGGGGCGGCCCAACGGCGCCGCCTCGGGCTTTGCCTCGAACATCATTCGCGATCCGCTGGCCGGGCTGCCCACCGTGCTGCCGGTCGACCCCGCCACCGAGATGTGGGTGGCGTCGCCGCGCGCCATCGTGGCGATGTTCCTGCATGCGATCGCGCTGCCGGGCGCCGACTGGGGCTGGCATCGTTCGCTGAACTTGCCGGGGCTCACCGCCAGCATGGCCGAAGAACTGGCGGCGCTGCGCGAAGCGGCAGGCGAGCGCGTGGCGGCCCTGGTCAGCCACCAGCCCGATGCTGACATCATGCGTCTGGTGAAGACCTGGGCTGCGCGCTTCGATGCGGCGCGCGCGCGTGCGCTGGGCTTTACTGCGGATCGCGATTTTCCGTCGATCGTGCGCGCCTACATCGACGACAACCCGGCTGCCATCAAGCTCGGCTGACCCCTGCGGCGGCGCCTTTGCGTCCACGCCGCGACGCCATGCCCGGGCGCAGACGCCCGCATCGATGCGGCGTCATCAATCCGACAGTATTCAACGATTTCAGAAAGCTTTCTGAAGGTTTTTAGAAAGCTTAACGAAAGCTTTGTCGTGCTTGTGGTTGTTTTAGCAACGCCCACGCGATCGGCGTGAGCAACATTCTTGCCGGCCGGCGTGATATTCGATTGAATTGAAAATCGTTTCTATTCGTATCTCGTTTCGTATACCAATACCTTTTCAGTTCCAGGAATGTCAATGTCACGCTCCGCCAGCATCCGTCCCCATGCGCTGAGTGCCGCTGTCTGCGGCGCGCTGACTGCGCTTACCGTGCAGCCGGCCGCCGCCCAGCAACAATCGGATACCACGCAGCTCAAGCCCGTCACTGTCACTGCGCCGCCGGTCGTGGAAGGCTTCAAAGCCAACGAGGCCTCGTCAACGAAGTTCACCGCGCCGCTGGTGGATACGCCGCGCTCGATCACGGTGATTCCCCAGGAAGTGATCGAAAGCACCGGCTCGCTGACGCTGACCGACGCGCTGCGCACCACACCCGGCATCACGCTGGGCGCGGGCGAAGGCGGCAACCCGGTCGGTGACCGGCCGTTCCTGCGCGGCTTCGATGCCGGCGCCGACATGTTCGTCGACGGCGTGCGCGACGGCGGCTTCCAGTCGCGCGAAGTGTTCAACGTGGAGCAGGTGGAGGTCGTCAAAGGCCCCAGCTCGGCCTACGGCGGCCGCGGCGGCGTCGGCGGTTCGATCAACATCGTCACCAAGGCGCCGCGCGCCGAGAACTCGTTGGCCGGCAGCGTATCGCTGGGCACCGATGCCACGCGCCGCATCACCGGCGACATCAACCGTGCGCTGTCTGAAGACGTCGCTTTCCGCCTGAACCTGATGAGCCATCAGTCCGACGTCGCCGGCCGCGATGCGATCGAGCTCAAGCGTTGGGGTCTGGCGCCGTCGATCACCTTCGGTCTGAAGTCGCGTACGCGCGTCACGCTCAGCTACTATCACCTGCAGACCAACGACATTCCCGACAGCGGCCTGCCCTATGCGCTGACCTCGAGCGCGGCGACCGATCCGGCCGTGGTCGGCCCGGTCACCAACGTCGATCGGCACAACTACTATGGCCTGCTGAACCGCGACTTCCGCAAGACGCGCGCCGACCTGGGCACGATTCGCCTGGATCACGATTTCGGCAACGGCTTCATGCTGCGCAACACCACGCGCTACGGCCGCACCAGCAACGACTACATCTGGACCAATCCGGATGACAGCCGCCGCAACGTGCCGCTGGGCTTCGTCAACCGCTCGCCGAAAAACCGCTACACCGAGAGCGTGACGGCCGCCAACCTGACCGACCTGAGCGGCGAATTCACCGCCGGCGGCGTCAAGCACCGCATATCGGTCGGCGCCGAGTTCAGCCACGAAGACACCGACGTCGATGGCTACACGATTACCGGCGCCACCGCGTACAACGCCGGTGCCGCCACGCCGTCGCCGTGCCCCGGCATCGGCGCGATCAGCGGCTACAACTGCACCAGCCTGTTCGATCCGAATCCGAACGATCCGTGGGCCGGCACGGTCGTGCGGCGCAATACGCCGACCAACACGCGCACACGCGTTCAATCGGTGTATGCCTTCGACACGCTCGAACTCGCTCCCCAGTGGCTGCTGAACCTGGGCCTGCGCTTCGACAACTACTCGACCACGTCGACCACCACCGCGACGTCCACGGCGGCGAGCACGACGCTGAACAACGATTCCAGCTTCCTGAACTACCAGCTCGGCCTGGTGTGGAAGCCGGTGTCGAACGCCAGCGTCTACGTGTCGGTCGGCACCTCGTCGTCGCCGCCGGGCGTGGCCAATGGCGAAGGCACCGGCGACGGCGCGAACCTGACCGCGGCGATGCAGAACCTCAAGCCGATGCGGGCGCGCAATATGGAGATCGGCACCAAGTGGGACGTGCTCGATCGCAAGCTGGCGCTGACCGCGGCGCTGTTCCGTTCCGAGATCACCAATGCCCGCGTCGACGTCGGCAACGGCGTGCTCGAGAACGTCGGCTCCAAGAAAGTCGACGGCATCGAGTTGGGCGTGGCCGGCGCGATCACGCGCAACTGGAGCGTGTTCGGCGGCTATACGCACCTCGATTCGGAACTGACCGACAACGGTCCGGTGGCGGCCAACGCGGCCAACAACGGCAAGAAGTTCCCGAACACGCCGAGCGACAGCTTCAGCCTGTGGTCGACCTATCAGTTGTTCCCGGGGCTGACGATCGGCGGCGGCGCGTTCTACATGTCGAAGGTATTCGGCAACGTGGCCAACACGCGTTACGTGCCGTCGTACTGGCGCTTCGACGCGATGGCTTCGTACAAGATCAACAAGAACATGGACGTTCGCCTGAATCTGTACAACCTGACCGACAAGCTGTATTACGACAAGGCCTACACGACGCACTACGTCAGCGTCGGGGCGGGCCGCTCGGCGCTGCTGACGCTGAACGTGAAGTATTGATCTGGGCCGCTCACCGGCGGCGCTTCAGTGGTAGTGTGACAAACGCCGCGCAGTCGCGCGGCGTTTGTCATTGATGGCGGGGAGAAAACGCGATGATGGTGCGGATTCCCGGCGTGCTGACGCCCGAGCAGGTGCAGCACTGCCGGCAGGCACTGGCCGGCGCCGAGTGGACCGACGGCAGGGCGACGGCCGGCTATCAGTCGGCGCAGGTCAAGAGCAACCTGCAGTTGCCCGAAGACCATCCGGTGGCGCGCAGCCTGGGCGAGCTGATCATGGATGCGCTGGGGCGCAATCCGCTGTTCATTGCCGCGGCGTTGCCGCTGAAGGTGTATCCGCCGCTGTTCAATCGCTACGAGGGCGGCGGCCGCTTCGGTTCGCACATCGACAATGCGGTGCGGCAGATCGCCGGCACGTCGCACCGCGTGCGCACCGACGTATCGGCCACGCTGTTCCTGGCCGATCCCGACGAATACGACGGCGGCGAGCTGCTGGTCGACGACACCTATGGCGCCAAGGGCGTGAAGCTGCCGGCCGGCGACATGATCCTGTACCCCGGCACCAGCATGCACCAGGTGACGCCGGTGACGCGCGGTGCGCGGCTGGCTTCGTTCTTCTGGGTCCAGAGCCTGGTGCGCGACGACGTGCGGCGCTCGATGCTGTTCGACCTCGACGTGGCGATCCAGCAGCTGGGAGGCGAGCTGCCAGAGCATCAGGCGCTGGTGCAGTTGGCGGGGGTCTATCACAACCTGATCAGGCACTGGGCCGACACCTGAGCGGGGTGCGGCTGGGCATGGGGCGCGGGGGCTTGCGGCGTCGGCGTGCTCGCGACATCGACACGCATGCGACATCGACACGCATGCGACATCGACACGCACGGTGTCAGCAACGCGTTCTGCGCCGGCCTTGCGCGCAGCGTAGAATCGCACCCGGAGCGGGTCGGACGATCGCTGGCGTTCGCGCTGGAGGAAGGTCCGGACTCCACCGGGCAGGATGCTGGCTAACGGCCAGGCGCAGCAAGCCGCAAGGCCCAAGGCGACGGAAAGTGGAACAGAGAGCAGACCGCCCAAGCGGCCGCCGGTTCGCCGGCAGCCGACGGCAAGGGTGAAACGGCGAGGTAAGAGCTCACCGCGGACGTGGCGACACGGACGGCACGCCAAACCCCATCCGGAGCAACATCAAATAGGCACGCGCGCCGCCTTCGGGCGGTACGGACGGCCCGTCCGAGCGTGCGGGTAGATGGCTCGAGCGGCCGGGTAACCGGCCGCCCAGATGAATGATCGTCACGCCGGTTCGCCGGCGTACAGAATCCGGCCTATAGACCC
>JAFKGG010000444.1:18904-39861 GCA_017307915.1 Burkholderiales bacterium
CCTATAGACCCGCTCCAATGAATCCGATGCGCCGGCACCTTGTGCCGGCGCGCCGATTGGTCGTCATAGCCAATCTCGATGCTTACAATCTACTTTGACTATCGCCTCCAAGTGACTAATATCACTGAAAGAAGCGATTTTCTGTGCTTGAAGAACGCCTTCTAAGTATTTGTTACTCAAGGAAAAACGTATCGGCAACTTGCCTTGTCCCGGGCTTTTCCGTAAAGTGGCGATTCGTGCAGATTAGTGCATTTTAGTGGGAGGAAACAGGCCCCGGCAGCCCGTTTTCCTCCTCATCGACGCCGGGTCGGAAGGGCATGTTCCAGGGAAGTTCCGCGCTGCTGCTCGATGCCAAGGGTCGGATGACAATTCCGAGCCGGCATCGTGACGCGCTATCTGCGCAATGTGAGGGCCAACTCACATTGACGCGGCACCCTGAGGGCTGCCTGCTGCTGTTTCCCCGTCCGGTGTGGATCGAGCACCGCGCCAAGCTGGCTGCGATGCCGATTTCGGCGCGCGGCTGGACGCGATTCTTTCTAGGTAGTGCGCTCGACGTCGACATGGACGGCACCGGGCGCATCCTGATTTCTCCCGAGCTGCGCAGCGCCACGAGCCTGGCCAAGGAAGTGATGATGCTCGGCATGGGCAGTCACTTCGAGATCTGGGACGCCGCGACGCTGGCCGCGAAGGAACGCGAAGCGATCGAAGCCGGCATGCCCGAGTCGATCGCCAACTTCAACTTCTGATGTGGTGGCCAACCATGAACAGCGGTCGCCGGCCCCACAGCCCGGCCACGGCCACCGCGCCGTATTTCTCGACGAAGCCGTCGACGCGCTGGTCTGGCGCGCCGACGGCTATTACGTCGACGGCACCTTTGGCCGCGGCGGGCACAGCGCGGCGATCCTGGCGCGGCTGGGGCCGGCCGGCCGGCTGCTGGCCGTCGATCGCGACCCGCAGGCGGTGGCCGTCGGCCGCGCCTGGTCCGATGCGCGCTTCGCGATCGAGCACGCACGCTTTTCCGAGTTCGACACGCTGCTGGCCGCGCACGGTTTCGACCGGCTCGACGGCGTGCTGCTCGATCTGGGAGTTTCCTCGCCGCAGCTCGACGACCCAGGGCGCGGCTTCAGTTTCAGGGAAGACGGGCCGCTCGACATGCGGATGGACCCGACACGGGGCGTTTCCGCGCGCGAATGGCTGCTGGGTGCAACCGAAACCGACATCGCAAAGGCATTGAGGGACTATGGGGAAGAACGGTTTGCTGTTCCGATTGCAAAGGCGATTGCTGCTCGCTGCCGGGACACCGGCGGCACCGCGTTTCAAACCACCGGAGAGCTTGCCGCTGTCGTGGCGGGTGTCGTGCGGCGCCGTCAGGCGCGGCCGGAGGTGGGCAAAGACCCGGCTACCCGCACCTTTCAAGCTCTACGGATTCTCGTCAATCAAGAGTTTGAGGAACTCGCGCTAGTTCTGCGCAAGTCGGTCGAGCATCTGTCGATCGGCGCGAGGCTTGTAGTGATCAGCTTTCATTCGCTCGAAGACCGTATGGTCAAGCAGTTCATTGCCCGCGAAGCGGGGCGTCATGCAGCACGCGATCCGGTGACGGGCGCCGTGCGGCATGAGGTCGCGCCGCGGCTGCGCGCCGTGCAGCGGCTGCTGCCGTCGCCGCAGCACGTGGCCGACAACCCGCGCGCCCGCTCGGCGGTGCTGCGCGTGGCCGAGCGAATCTAAAGGAGGCTGGCCGATGGTGCGCGTCAACATCGTTCTCGCTGTGCTGCTGGTGCTGTGCTCGCTGGCGCTGGTTACTTCGCAGCACAATGCGCGCAAGCTGTTCATCGACGTCGAGCGCGCGCAGACGCAGAGCGCGCAGCACGAAGTGCGCTGGAACCAATTGCAGGTCGAACAGACGGCGCTGGCCAATGCCTCGCTGATCGACGCCAAGGCGCGCCGCGAGCTGGCCATGCAGTCGATCTCGGCCGATCGCACGCTGCACCTGGTGATCGACCCGGTCGAGCGCATCGTGCGCTTGAGCTCGCCGTTGCCCGAACTGAACAAGAAAGCGGCCGGCGCCGTTCCGCAGCAACGCACCAAGGGGCAGCGCTGATGCCGCGCAAACGTTCCAGCGACCGCAACGTGCCGTTCGCGTCGAATCCGCTGCTGCGCGTCAAGCTGCCGGCCTATCGCTCGCAGATCATGATGCTGTTCGTGGCGATCGCCTTCGTGGCGCTGGCCGCGCGCGCCGTCTGGCTGCAGGTGTTCTCGCAGGATTTCCTGCAAAAGCAGGGTGAATCGCGCTATGCGCGCACCATCGAGCTGCCGGCCTCGCGCGGCAAGATCTTCGATCGCAACGGCATCGTGCTGGCGTCGAGCCTGCCGGCGCGCGCCGTGTGGGCGGTTCCCGAGCAGGTCGAGGCCACGCCGCAGCAGCTCACGCAACTGGCCCGGCTGCTCGACGTCAACGAGCGCGAGTTGCGCCGCAAGCTGGCCGACGAAGATCGCAGCTTCGTCTATCTGAAGCGGCAGGTCGATGCCGGGCAGGCCGAGCGCATCGCCGCATTGCAGCTGCCGGGCATTCACATGCAGCGCGAATACAAGCGCTACTACCCCGAAGGCGAGACGGTCGCGCACATCGTCGGCTTCACCAACGTCGAAGACGTCGGCCAGGAAGGCATCGAGCTGGCCAAGAATCCGATGCTGGCCGGCAAGGCCGGCAGCCGCCGCGTGATCAAGGATCGGCTGGGCCGCGTCATCGAAGACGTCGAAGCGGTGCGTGAGCCGCATCACGGCAGCGACCTGGCGCTGTCGATCGACAGCAAGGTGCAGTTCCTGGCGTTCAATGCCGTGCGCGAAGCGGTGCGTGAGCACAAGGCCAAGGCCGGCGCGGCGGTGGTGCTCGACGTGCGCACCGGCGAAGTGCTGGCGCTGGCCAACTGGCCGACCTACGACCCGAACCGCCGCGTTCAGCTGTCGGGCGAGCAGTTGCGCAACCGCGTCATCACCGACACCTTCGAGCCCGGCTCGACGATGAAGCCGTTCACCGCGGCACTGGCGCTGGAACTGGGCCAGGCTACGCCCGATACGGTGATCCAGACCGGCAATGGCCGGCTGACGATCGGCCCGAACACGATCGGCGACACGCATGCCTATGGTGCGCTGACGCTCGAACAAGTGGTGCAGAAATCGTCGAACGTCGGCACCGCCAAGCTGGCCTTGAACATGCCGGCGCAGCGCATGTGGGAGATGTACACCACGCTGGGTCTGGGGCAGGCGCCGCGCATCGGCTTTCCGGGCGCGGTGGCCGGCCGCGTGCGGCCGTATCGCAACTGGCGGCCGATCGAGCAGGCGACGATGTCCTACGGCTACGGGCTGTCGGTGTCCTTGCTGCAGTTGGCGCGTGCCTATACGGTGTTCGCGCGCGACGGCGAGCTGCTGCCGGTGTCGATGTTCCGCGTCGACGGCACCGCCGACGGCGTGCAGGTGCTCAAGCCGCAGACCGCGCGCGCCGTGCGCCACATGCTCGAACTGGCCGCCGGACCCGGCGGCACCGCGCCGCAGGCGCAGATCTCGGGCTATCGCGTGGCCGGCAAGACCGGCACCGCGCACAAGCGCGAAGACGGCAAGTACGTCAACAAGTATCTGTCGTCGTTCGTCGGCTTCGCGCCGGTGTCCGATCCGCGCATCGTGGTGGCGGTGATGATCGACGAGCCCCGCGCCGGCAAGCACTTTGGTGGGCAGGTAGCCGCGCCGGTGTTCGCGCGCATCACCGGCGATTCGCTGCGCACGCTGCGCGTGGCGCCCGATGCGCCGCTGGCGCACCTTGCCTATCCGGCGCGGCCGAACAAGGAAAACTTGTGAACGGCGAGCCGACTTCGCAAGCCGGCCTGGCCACCACTGCCGCTCACTGGTTGCGCAGCGTGCTCGCGCCCGGCGCAGGGCTGACGGCTGACAGCCGCGAACTGCGACCCGGCGATGCCTTCATCGCTTATCCGGGGGAGAAGACCGACGGCCGCGCTTTCATCGCGCAGGCGCTGGCCAACGGCGCCGCCGCCGTGCTGTACGAGGCCAGTGAAGAAGGCGATGGGCAGACGGCGGTGGACGCGAACGACCTGCACGCGCGTGGTGTGCAAACGGGCGGTGTGCCAAGCCATGCCGTGCCGGGCTTGAAGCGTCTGGCCGGGCCGATCGCAGCCGAGTATTACGAACATCCGAGCGCGCGGCTCGACGTCATCGCCGTCACCGGTACCAACGGCAAGACCTCGATCACGCAGTGGATCGCGCGCGGCCTGGCCGACGCCGGCAAGCGCAGCGCCGTCATCGGCACGCTGGGCAGCGGCATCGTGTCGGCCGGTTCGGCTTACGATGAACTCGAGTCATTCGGGCTCACCACGCCGGACGCGGTATCGTTGCAACGGATGTTTGCGCAATTCGTGGCAGCGGGGGTCGAGGTCGTGGCGATGGAGGCTTCATCGATCGGGCTCGACCAGGGCCGCATCGACGGCAGCACGCTGAAGACGGCGATCTTCACCAACCTGTCGCGCGACCATCTCGACTATCACGGCGACGAGCAGAGCTACTTCGCCGCCAAGCAGCGGCTGTTCCATTGGCCGGGGCTGCGCATCGCGATCGTCAACGGCGACGATCCGCTGGCGCCTGACATTCTCGACCGGCTGCCGCAGGGCATCCAGACCATCTCGTTCGGCCACTTGCCCGGCGAATACGGCTGGCGCGCAAAGAAAAAACTGTCGGCCTTTCAGATCCACGAAGACAAGAGCGGCACGCGCGCCACCATCGGCGGCGATTACGGCCGTGCCGAGATCCGCTTGCAGTTGATCGGGCGCTTCAACGCCGTCAACGCGACGGCGGTGGCTTCGACCTGGATCAGCCAGGGCATGCCGTTCGACGAAGCGATGCGCCGGCTCGAAGCGCTGCAGCCGATTCCGGGCCGCATGCAGCAGGTGGAAGTGCCGGAGCGACCGCTGGCGGTGATCGACTATGCGCACACGCCCGATGCGCTGATGAGCGTGCTGCAGGCACTGCGGCCGATCGCCGAAGTGCGCGGCGGCCAGCTGTGGTGCGTGTTCGGCGCCGGCGGCGAACGCGACGCCGGCAAGCGGCCGATCATGGGCATCGTGGCCGAGCGTTTCGCCGACAAGGTGGCGGTGACCAGCGACAACCCGCGCGGCGAGACGCCGTTTCGCATCGTCTCCGACATCCGTGCCGGTTTCACGCGCGAGCCCTGGCTCACCGAGCTGGACCGCGGCGAGGCGATCCGGCAGACGCTGGCCGCGGCCGATGCCAGCGACGTCGTGCTGATCGCCGGCAAGGGCCACGAAACCTATCAGGAGATCGACGGCGTACGGCATCCGTTTTCCGACCTGCAGTTGGCGCGCCAGCTGCTGGGCGTCGCGACGGAGGAAAGCAGTGTTTGATCTGCGCCAGGCGCTCGACTGGTTGTCCGACGGCTGCCTGTATGGCGACGGCGCGCGTCGCGTCGGCGGCGTCTGCACCGATTCGCGCAGCGTGAAGGCCGGCGACCTGTTCGTGGCGCTGCGCGGCGAGCGCTTCGATGCGCATGGATTCATCGCGCAAGTGCAGCAGGCGGGCGCGGCTGCGGTGATGTTCGATCGTTTCGTGCCGGGCATCCAGCTGCCGGCGCTGCGCGTGCCCGACACGCGGCGCGGCCTGGGCGAGCTGGCCGCGGGCTGGCGGCGGCGTTTCTCGCTGCCGCTGATCACGGTCAGCGGCAGCAACGGCAAGACCACGGTCAAGGAGATGATCTCGGCGATCCTGGCCGAGTTTGCCGGCGAAGACGGCCGGCTGGCCACGCGCGGCAACCTGAACAACGACATCGGCGTGCCGCTGAGCCTGTTCCGGCTGAACGATGCGCATCGGGTTGCGGTGCTCGAACTGGGCACCAATCACCCGGGCGAGATCGCGCAGCTGGCGGCGATCGCGCAGCCCAGCGTCGCGCTGGTCACCAATGCGCAGCGCGAGCACCAGGAATTCCTCGACGGCGTCGAAGGCTCGGCGCGCGAGAACGGGGCATCGATCGCCGCTCTGGGGGCCGGCGGTATTGCCGTGTTTCCCGGCGATGACGCGCAGGCGCCGCTGTGGCGTGCGCTGGCAGGTGCGCACCGCTGCATCGAGTTCGGCCTGGCGGATGACACTGCGTCATCGCGTTTCGCGGTGTCGGCGCCGCCTGATGCCAACCCGGCCGGTTTCGAGCTGAGCATTGCCGGTCGCACCGTGACGGCGCGGCTGGCGATCGACGGTCTGCACAGCGTGCGCAATGCGTTGGCCGCCGCGGCCAGGGCGCACGCGGTGGGCGTGGACGCCGACACGATCGTGCGCGGGCTGGCACGCTTCAAACCGGCCGTCGGGCGGCTGGCCCGGCTGCATACGCCGAGCGGCGCGGTGCTGATCGATGACAGCTACAACGCCAATCCCGATTCGGTGCGCGCGGCGATCGACGTGCTGGCCGGCTGCGCCGGCGCGCGCGTGCTGGTGCTGGGCGACATGGGCGAGGTCGGCGCGCAGGGGCCGCAGTTCCATCGCGAGGTGGGCGACTACGCGCGTCAGCGCGGCATCGAGCACCTGCTGGCGTTGGGCGAGGCCACGCGCGACAGCGCGGCTGCATTCGGCGCCGGCGCCGAGCATTTCGATGCGGTCGAGCCGCTGATCGAGCGCGCGCGGCAGTTTGCCGGCGCGCAGGCCGCGGTGCTGGTTAAGGGTTCGCGCTTCATGCGCATGGAGCGCGTGGTGGCGGCGCTGGCCGGGCCGGTCTCGACCGCAGCCGCCACGGTCGCCGAGGGGGCCCACGCTGCCGCCGTCGTTGGAGGGCACCCCTGATGCTGCTCGAACTGACGCAATGGCTGGCCAAGGACATCCGCGCCTTCTCGGTGTTCGGCTACATCACGCTGCGCGCCGTGCTGGCCACGCTGACGGCGCTGGCGATCGGCCTGATGTTCGGCCCGGCGCTGATCCGCAAGCTCACGGCGATGAAGATCGGCCAGGCGGTGCGCCCCGACGGCCCGCAGACGCATCTGGCCAAGTCGGGTACGCCGACCATGGGCGGCGCGTTGATCCTGATCGCGGTGGGCGCCGCCACGCTGCTGTGGGCCGACCTGTCGAACCGCTTCGTCTGGATCGTGCTGATCGTGACCATCGGCTTCGGCTGGATCGGCTGGGTCGACGACTACCGCAAGGTGGTGCACAAGAACCCGAAGGGCATGTCGGCGCGCGAGAAGTATTTCTGGCAATCGCTGATCGGCCTGGGCGCGGCCGTTTATCTGGCCTTCGCGGTGCCGGCGCAGAGCAACGCGCAGGCCATCGAACTGTTCATGCAGTGGGTGATGAGCGGCTTCTCGATGGATCTGCCGGCCGGTGCCGATCTGATCGTGCCGTTCTTCAAGAACGTCGCGTATCCGCTGGGCGTATTCGGCTTCATCATCCTGACCTATCTGGTGATCGTGGGCACCAGCAACGCGGTGAACCTGACCGACGGCGCTGACGGGCTGGCGATCCTGCCGTCGGTGCTGGTCGGTTCGGCGCTGGGCGTGTTTGCCTACGTCACCGGCAACGCGGTGTTCGCCAAGTATCTGCTGATCCCGCACATTCCGGGCGCCGGCGAACTGACCGTGATCTGCGCCGCGATCGCCGGTGCCGGCCTGGCCTTCCTCTGGTACAACGCTTACCCCGCGCAGGTGTTCATGGGCGACGTCGGCGCGTTGGCGCTGGGCGGCGCGCTGGGCACGGTGGCGGTGATCGTGCGGCAGGAAATCGTGCTGTTCATCATGGGCGGCGTGTTCGTCGTCGAGACGCTGTCGGTGATGCTGCAGGTGGGTTACTTCAAGTACACCAAGCGCCGCTATGGCGAAGGGCGGCGCATCTTCCGGATGGCGCCGCTGCATCATCACTTCGAGGTGGGCGGCGTCAAGGAAAGCCAGGTCGTCGTGCGCTTCTGGATCGTGACGATGATGCTGGTGCTGTTCGGTCTCTCCACTCTGAAGCTGCGGTGAAGCCATGAGCGAAGCCGCCTGGAGCACGCCGCAACTGCAACTGTTCGACCTCGCCGGTCGGCGGGTGCTGGTGCTCGGCCTGGGCGATTCGGGTATGGCGATGGCGCGCTGGGCGCTGCGTCGCGGTGCGCGCTTGCGCGTGGCCGATACGCGCAGCGGCGACGGCGGTGATCTGCCGCAGGTGCAGGCCCTGCGCGAGCAGGCGCTGAGTGGGCAGGCGCTGAGTGGGCAGGCGCTGAGTGGGCAGGCGCTGAGTGGGCAGGCGCACGAGACCGTCGGCGGGGCGGCTGACACGGCGGCAGACACAGCCGAACGCATCGCGGCCGGCACGGCAACCGGCACCGCGCCATCCGAGCCGGCCCACGCGATCGAATTCGCGAACGCACCGGCCTTCGATGACGCCTGGCTCGACGGCATCGACCTGGTCGCGTGGAGCCCTGGCCTGTCGATCGAGCAAGGTGAATCGGCGGCGTTCTACAAGCGCGCGCTGGAACGCGGCATCGCGGTGGCCGGCGAGCTGGAACTGTTCGCGCAGGCGCTGGCCGAGTTGCGCGAAGGTGGCTATCAGCCGAAGGTGATCGCCATCACCGGCACCAACGGCAAGACGACGACGACGGCGCTGGCCGCCCATCTGTGCCGTGCGGCCAACCTGAAGGTGACGGCTGCCGGCAACATCCGCCCGCCGCTGCTCGACGCGCTGCGCGAGGCGCTCGATGCGCAAGAGCTGCCCGAAGTGTGGGTGCTGGAGCTGTCCAGCTTCCAGCTCGCGCTGGCGCAGAGTTTTGCGCCTGACGTGGCCGCCATCCTGAACGTCAGCGAAGACCATCTCGACTGGCACACGTCGATGGTCAGCTACGTCGAGGCCAAGCAGCGCATCTATGCTGCCGGCACGATCGCCGTCTATAACCGCGCCGAGTCGGCTACTCAGCCCCGGCGCGCGGTGGTGCCGATTGTGACGGCAGGCTCGCGCCGCGCCGCGGCTGCGGCGGCGAAAGCGGCGGCCGTCCAGGCTGCCGTCGAAGCTGCTGCCGCCCAAGCCGCGGCCGAAGCTGCTGCCCAAGCCGCCGCCGCGAACGCGGCCATGGCCACGGCAGACGACGCGGACACGGATGATTCGAGCGCCGATACCGCGAACGCAGTCGACACCGCTCCGGTCATCCCCGCTGCTGCTCCGACGGCCTCCGGTATTGCCGCTGCCGGCGTCACTACCGCTGCGTCTGCCGCTACCGGCGTCACCGCTACTATCGGCGTCACTGCCGCTACCGGCGCCGAACCGCGCCCGCGCGACGTCGGCCTGCCGCAGCCCACGCACGTCGGCTTCGGGCTGGATGCCCCCACCGTCGCCGGCGACTTCGGCCTGGTGCGCGACGGCTCGCTGATCTGGCTGGCTTACGCGACGCCGCTGGAAGAGGAATCGACCTCGGCGCGGCGCCGCAAGGAAGCGCCGCCGTTTCAGGTCAAGCGACTGATGCCGGCCGATGCGCTGCGCATTCGTGGTGCGCACAACCAGCTCAACGCGCTGGCCGCGCTGGCGCTGGCCGTCGCGATCGGCGTGCCGATGGCGCGTCTGCTGCACGGGCTGCGCGGCTATGCCGGCGAGCCGCATCGCTGCCAGCTGGTGGCGGTGATCGACGACGTCGAGTATTACGACGACAGCAAAGGCACCAACGTCGGCGCCACGCTGGCCGCGCTGCGCGGCCTGGGCAAACGTTGCCGGCTGATCGCCGGCGGCGACGGCAAGGGCCAGGATTTTTCGCCGCTGGCGCCGGCGGTGGCCAGCCATGCGGCGGCCGTCTATCTGATCGGCCGCGATGCGTCGCGGCTGCGCGAAGCGCTGGCCGGCAGCGGCGTGCCGCTGATCGATTGCGCCAGCCTCGAAGAGGCGGTGCAGCGCGCCGCCGCCGACGCGGTGCTCGGTGATGCGGTGCTGCTGTCGCCGGCCTGCGCCAGTCTGGACATGTTCCGCAACTACGAGCACCGGGCCCAGGTGTTCGTGGCGGCGGTGCGCGACGTCGCCGAGCAGCGCGGCACCATGATCGATACGGGGGTCGCATGCTGAGCCTGCGCCTGCCCGGCCGCGCGCGCCGAGACCGTCTGGTGATGCAGCCCTCGTCGCTGAGCGCGCAAACGGTCGACTATCCGCTGCTGTGGGTGGTGGCTACGCTGCTGCTGTTCGGGCTGGTGATGGTTTATTCGGCGTCGATCGCGCTGCCCGATTCGGCGCGCTTCTCCGCCTATCGGCCCACTTATTTCCTGACGCGCCACGCGATCGCGATCGTGCTCGGCGTATGCCTCGGCCTGGTCGCGTTCGCGGTGCCGGTGCGGCAGTGGCAGGCATGGTCGAAATGGTTGTTCCTGCTCGGCCTGATCCTGCTGGTGATCGTGTTGATCCCGGGCGTGGGCAAGGTCGTCTACGGCGCGCGCCGCTGGCTGTCGCTGTACGTGTTCAGTTTGCAGCCGTCGGAACTGATGAAGTTGTTCGTGGTGCTGTATGCAGCCGACTACACGGTGCGCAAGCAGGATTACATGCAGCGCTTTGGCAAGGGTTTTCTGCCGATGGGCGCCGCGGTGGCGCTGGTGGGTCTGCTGTTGCTGCTCGAACCCGACATGGGCGCCTTCGTGGTGATCGCGGCGATCGCGATGGGCGTGCTGTTCCTGGGCGGCGTCAATGGCAAGCTGTTCGCCGGCCTGGTCGTCATTGCCGGCACCACCTTCACGCTGCTGATCTCGCTGTCGCCGTGGCGGCGCGAGCGCATCTTCGCGTACCTGGATCCGTTCGCCGAGGGCAATGCGCTGGGCAAGGGCTACCAGCTGTCGCATTCGCTGATCGCCTTCGGCCGCGGCGAATTCTTCGGCGTCGGGCTGGGCGGCTCGGTCGAGAAACTGCACTACCTGCCCGAGGCGCACACCGACTTCCTGCTGGCGGTGATCGGCGAAGAGCTGGGCCTGCTCGGCGTGATGACGCTGGTCGTGCTGTTCTTCTGGTTCACGCGCCGCGCCTTCGAGATCGGCCGCCAGTCGATCAAGCTCGACCGCACCTTCGCCGGCCTGGTGGCCAAGGGCATCGGCCTGTGGATCGGCTTCCAGACCTTCATCAATATGGGCGTGAACACCGGCCTGCTGCCGACCAAAGGGCTGACGCTGCCGCTGATGAGCTACGGCGGCACCGGCATTCTGGTGAATTGCGTCGCGATCGGCGTGCTGTTGCGCATCGACTTTGAAAACCGGCAGCTGATGCGGGGGGCGATCAAGTGAACCCGCGCACCATCATGATCATGGCCGGCGGTACCGGCGGCCACGTGATGCCGGGGCTGGCGGTAGCCGCCGAGATGCGTGCGCGCGACTGGCAGGTGGTCTGGCTGGGCAACCCCGCCGGCATGGAAGCCACGCTGGTGCCCAAGCACGGCATCGCGATGCAGTGGGTGCGCGTCGGCGGCGTGCGCGGCAAGGGCTTGCTGACCAAGCTGCTGCTGCCGATGACCTTGTTGCGCGCGTTCTGGCAAAGCGTGCAGGCGCTGCGCGCCAGCCGTCCCGCGGTGGTGCTGGGCATGGGCGGCTACGTCGCGTTCCCGGGTGGCATGATGGCCTCGCTGCTGAAGCGGCCGCTGGTAGTGCATGAACAGAACTCGGTGGCCGGCCTGACCAACAAGCTGCTGGCGCGCGTGGCCGATCGCGTGCTTGAAGCCTTCCCCGGCGCGCTGCCGGGTGCGCGCTGCACCGGCAATCCGCTGCGCGCGGCGATGCTCGGCGGCGAGCCGCCGGCGGTTCGCTACGCGGCGCGTTCCGGGCCGGCACGGCTGCTGGTCGTGGGCGGAAGCCTGGGTGCGCAACCCTTGAACGACGTCGTGCCGGCGGCGCTGGCGCTGCTGCCGGCCGGCGAGCGCCCGCAGGTGCTGCACCAGAGCGGCCGCGGCCGGCGCGAGGCATTGGTCGGGCATTATGCCGAACTGGGCGTGGCTGCCGAAGTGGTCGAGTTCATCGACGACATGGCCGATGCCTATCGCAATGCCGATCTGCTGGTATGCCGCGCCGGCGCGATGACGATCGCCGAGATCGCTGCGGTGGGCGTGGCCAGCGTGCTGGTGCCGCTGCCGCATGCGGTCGACGATCATCAGACCGGCAACGCGCGTTTTCTCGCCGACCACGAGGCGGCGCGCCTCGTGCCGCAAACCGAATTGACGCCGCAGGCGCTGGCCGCGCTGCTGGCCGCGCTCGACCGCCCGGCGCTGGCCGCGATGGCCGAGCGCGCGCGCGCGCTGGCGCGGCCCGATGCCGCGCAGCGCGTGGCCGATGCCTGCGAAGAAGTAGCCCGCCGCACATGAAGCACAAGGTCAAACACATCCATTTCGTCGGCATCGGCGGTGTCGGCATGAGCGGTATCGCCGAGGTGCTGCTCAACCTGGGCTTTCGCATCAGCGGTTCCGACGTGACGGCCAGCGCCGCCACGCGCCGGCTCGAAGCGCTCGGCGCTAGCGTGCAGCTGGGCCACGACGCGGCGCAGATCGATGGCGCCGACTGCGTCGTCACCTCCACCGCGGTGCGCCCCGACAATCCGGAAGTGATCGCCGCGCGCAACCGGCGCGTGCCGGTGGTGCCGCGCGCGCTGATGCTGGCCGAGCTGATGAAGCTCAAGCAAGGCATTGCGATTGCCGGCACGCACGGCAAGACCACCACCACCAGCCTGGTCGCGTCGGTACTGGCGGCCGGCGGCTTCGATCCCACCTTCGTGATCGGCGGGCGACTGACCAGCGCCGGCGCCAATGCGCGGCTGGGCAGCGGCGATTACATCGTGGTCGAGGCCGACGAGTCCGATGGTTCGTTCCTGAACCTGTCGCCGATGATCGCGGTGGTGACGAACATCGACGCCGACCACATGGAAACCTACGGCCACGATTTCGCGCGCCTGAAGCAGGCTTTCGTCGAGTTCACGCACCGGCTGCCGTTCTATGGCGCGGCCGTGCTATGCATCGACGACCAGAACGTGCGCGAGATCCTGCCGTTCGTTTCCAAGCCGGTGCTCAGCTACGGCCTGTCGGAGTCGGCGCAGTTTCGCGCCGTCGACGTGGCGCCGCAGGAAAGCGGCATGCGCTTCACGCTGCTGCGCGAAGATGCGCCGCCGCTGTCGATCACGCTGAGCGCGCCGGGCGTGCACAACGTGCGCAATGCGCTGGCGGCGATCGCGGTGGCCGACGAGCTGGGCGTGCCCGACGAGGCGATCGTGTCGGCGCTGGCCGATTTTCGCGGCGTGGGCCGGCGCTTCCAGCGCTACGGCGACGTGGCAGTGGCGCCGGCGCACGGCGGCGGGCGCTTCACGCTGATCGACGATTACGGCCACCATCCGGTCGAGATGGAAGCCACGCTGGCGGCCGCGCGCGGCGCCTTCCCGGGGCGGCGCATCGTGCTGGCGTTCCAGCCGCATCGCTTCACACGCACGCGCGACCTGTTCGAGGATTTCGTGCGCGTGCTGTCGACGCCCGATGCGCTGCTGCTGGCCGACGTGTACGCGGCCGGCGAGCCGCCGATCGTTGCCGCCGATGGCCGCTCGTTGGCGCGCGCGCTGCGCGTGGCCGGCAAGGTCGAGCCGGTGTTCGTCGAAGAGATCGGCGCGATGCCGGCGGCGATCATGGACGTCGCGCGCGACGGCGATGTGGTGATCACGATGGGCGCCGGGTCGATCGGCGGTGTGCCGCAGCAGGTGGTGGATCTGATGAAACAGGCCGAGGCGCCGGCCGAGCCGCGTGCCACTGCCGGTTCGGCTTCGACGGCTACGACTGCGACTGTGGCTGCAGCGCCGGCCGTGGCCGCGGGAGGTGTGCGATGAGCAGCCAGGTACAAGCCTCGACGGCGCTGTCCGACGCCATTGCCGCGTCGCAGCCGCAGGTCTCGCACGATCCCGCTGCTTTCGGCAAGGTCGCCGTGCTGTTCGGCGGCCACTCGGCCGAACGCGAGGTATCGCAGATGTCGGGCAGCGGCGTGCTGGCCGCGCTGCGCAGCCGCGGCGTCGACGCGCATGCCTTCGATCCGGCCGAGCGCGGCATGGACGAACTGCGCCGCGACGGCTTCGCGCGTGCCTTCATCGCGCTGCACGGCCGCTACGGCGAAGACGGCGCCGTGCAGGGCGCGCTGGAACTGCTCGGCATCCCCTACACCGGCAGCGGCGTGATGGCTTCGGCGCTGGCGATGGACAAGGTGATGACCAAGCGCGTCTGGCTCACCTATGGGCTGCCGACGCCGCGCTTCGAAGTGGTGCGCGCCGGCGACTCGCTGCGCGAGCTGCCCGACCGGCTCGGCCTGCCGCTGATCATGAAGCCGCCGCACGAGGGCTCGACGATCGGCATCAGCAAGGTCAGCGGCTATTCGGAAGTAACGCAGGCCTTCGAGCTGGCCGCGCAGCACGATGACGTGGTGCTGGCCGAAGAGTTCATCGACGGCCGCGAGCTGACGGTGGCGATTCTCGGCAGCGGGCGCGACGCGCAGGCGCTGCCGGTCATCGAGATCCAGGCGCCGGGCGGCAACTACGATTACCAGAACAAGTATTTCTCCGACGACACGCGTTACCTGTGCCCGGCGCCGCTGCCCGAGGCGGTGACCGCCGAGGTGCAACGCATCGCGGTGGAATCGTATCGCGCGCTCGATTGCGCCGGCTGGGGCCGCGTCGACGTGATGCTGCGCCGTGGCGACGATGCGCCGTTCCTGCTCGAAGTGAACACCTCGCCCGGCATGACCGGCCATTCGCTGGTGCCGATGGCGGCGCGCGCGATCGGCCTGTCGTATGAAGACCTGTGCCTGCGCATCCTGGCGTCGGCCGCGTTGAAGGGAGGGCCGCAGCGGTGAACCTGTGGCACAACGTGCGGTTGATGAACGCGCTGGCCAATGCGCTGTTCGCGTTGACGCTGCTGGCGGCGATCGCGGCGGCGCTGTGGTGGCTGTCGCAGCGGCCGATGTTCTCGCTGAGCCGCATCCACGTCGAGGCCGTCGACGGCACGCACTTGCGCCACGTCTCGCCGCCGCTGCTGCGTGCCACTGCGGCGCGCGAAGTGCAGGGCAATTTCTTTGCCGTCGACCTGGACGACGTGCGCGCCACCTTCGAGACCGTGCCCTGGGTGCGGCGCGCCAACGTGCGCCGCATCTGGCCCGATGGTTTGGCGGTGTCGCTGGAAGAACACCGGCCGCTGGCGATGTGGGGCGAAGACCGCTTGGTGAATACCTTCGGCGAAGTGTTCGCTGCCAATCTCGACGAGGCCGAGGAAGACGGCGAGCTGCCGCAGTTCGCCGGTCCCGACGGCAGCTCCTTGCAGGTGGCGCGCCGCTATGCCGAGCTGCGCGAGATGGTCGAGCCGCTGGGCGTGCATCCCGACGTGGTGTCGCTGTCGCCGCGCCATGCGTGGACGCTCAAGCTCGACGACGGCACCACGCTGCTGCTCGGCCGCGACCAGGGCACGCCGATCGAGCGGCGCCTGGCGCGCTGGGTGGAAACGTATCCGGAAGTAGTGGCCAGCCTGAAACGGCGGGCCGAAGTGATCGACCTGCGCTATCCGAACGGATTCGCCATCCGCTCGCTGGCGCAGATCGACGTCAACGAACCCGCGCCGGCGTCGGCGCGATGAACAGGCAAGCCAGGACCAGGGCATGACCAGAGACGCGAAGGATCTGATCGTCGGACTCGACATCGGCACGTCGAAGATCGTGGCGATCGTCGCCGAGATGCGCGCCGATGGCCACTACGAGATCGTCGGTCTCGGCCAGCACGATTCGAAGGGCTTGAAGAAGGGCGTGGTGGTGAACATCGAGTCCACCGTCGCGTCGATCCAGCAGGCGCTGGAAGAAGCCGAGCTGATGGCCGACTGCAAGATCCGCACGGTCTATACCGGCATCGCCGGCAGCCACATCCGCAGCTTCAATTCCAGCGGCATGGTGGCGATCAAGGACAAAGAGGTGACCGAGGCCGACATGGCGCGCGTCATCGAGACGGCCAAGGCTGTCAACATTCCGACCGACCAGCAGATCGTGCACGTGCTGCCGCAGGAATTCATCATCGACGGCCAGGAAGACATCCGCGAGCCGATCGGCATGAGCGGCGTGCGGCTGGAAGTGAAAGTGCACATCGTCACCGGCGCGGTGTCGGCGGCGCAGAACATCGTCAAATGCGTGCGCCGCTGCGGCCTCGAAGTGCAGGACCTGATCCTGCAACCGCTGGCGTCCAGCATGTCGATCCTCACGCAGGACGAAAAGGAGCTGGGCGTCGCGCTGGTCGACATCGGCGGCGGCACCACCGACATCGCGATCTTCACCGGCGGCGCGATCCGTCACACGGCGGTGATTCCGATCGCCGGCGACCAGATCACCAACGACATCGCGATGGCCTTGCGCACGCCCACGCCCGAAGCCGACGACATCAAGCTGCGCTTCGGCATCGCCAAGCAGGTGCTGGCCGATCCGAACGAGAAGATCGAGGTGCCGGGCTTGGGTGATCGCGCACCGCGCACCTTGTCGCGGCAGGCGCTGGCCGCGGTCATCGAGCCGCGCATCGAAGAGCTGTTCTCGTTCGTGCATCAGGTGATCCGCGAATCGGGCTACGAAGAGCTGCTGTCTTCCGGCGTGGTGCTGACCGGCGGCTCGGCGCTGCTGCCCGGCATGGTCGAGCTGGCCGAAGACATCTTCCTGAAGCCGGTGCGGATCGGCATGCCCGACTACACCGGCGGCCTGGCCGACGTGGTGCGCTCGCCGCGCTATTCGACCGCGGTCGGGCTGCTTGAGGAAGCGAGATTGCAAAGGCTGCGCGGCCGCAAGGTGGCCGAGCAGTCGGGATCGTTCAAGGAAACGCTGCGGCGGATGAAGGAGTGGTTCCTTGGCAATTTTTGACGTTGATGTACCCGTAGTTCATATCGGGAAGGTCGAAGGGAGAGGCGAGGCCGGGGCGGCCGCGCTGACGGGGGCATGTGCCGGCTTTCGGCTCAGCTTCTCCCATCCATCTTCCCACCATCCTGGAGGCCAACATAATGAGTTTTGAAATGATCGAGAACGGGGTCGAAGGCGCCGTCATCAAGGTGGTCGGGGTCGGTGGCGCCGGCGGCAACGCCGTCAACCACATGATCAGCCGCGACGTGCAGGGCGTGGAGTTCATCGTGCTGAACACCGACCGGCAAGCGCTGTCGCGCTCGCAGGCCGAACGCACGATCCAGCTCGGCGACCAGGGCCTGGGCGCCGGGGCCCGCCCCGAAGCCGGCCGTGCCGCTGCCGAGAAGATGCGCGACGAGATCCGCGCCGCGCTGGAAGGCGCCAACATGGTGTTCCTCACTGCCGGCATGGGCAAGGGCACCGGCACCGGCGCTTCGCCGGTGCTGGCCGAGGTCGCCAAGGAAATGGGCATCCTGACCGTCGGCGTGGTCACCAAGCCGTTCGAGTTCGAAGGCGCCAAGAAGATGCAGATCGCCGAGGCCGGCATCGACCAGCTGGTGTCGCACGTCGATTCGCTGATCGTCGTGCTCAACCAGAAGCTGTTCGAGGTGATGGAAGACGACGCCAGCCTGGAAGACGCGTTCCGCCGCGCGGATGACGTGCTGCACAACGCGGTCGCCGGCATCGCCGAGATCATCAACGTGCCGGGCCTGGTCAACGTCGACTTCGCCGACGTCAAGACCGTGATGAGCGAGCAGGGCAAGGCGATGATGGGCATCGGCGAAGCCGCCGGCCTGGATCGCGCGCGCATCGCCGCCGAACAGGCGGTGGCCTCGCCGCTGCTCGACGGCGTCGACCTGCAGGGCGCGCGCGGCGTGATCGTCAACATCACGGCCAACCGCAGCCTGAAGCTGAAGGAGACCAACGACGTCATCAACACGATCAAGGCGTTCTGCGCCGATGACGCGACGATCATCCACGGCACCGTATTCGACGAGAACATGGCCGACAAGCTGCGCGTGACGGTGGTGGCCACCGGCATCGGCCGCCGTTCGGCCAAGCCGGTGCTGGTGCCGCAGCAGCAGCTGCGTACGGGCACCGACAACGCCGTTGCCCCGGGCGTGAACTACGAGCAGTTCGAGCAGCCGACCATCTGGCGCAGCCCGCGCGCTTCGGCGGCGGCCCAGGTGCAGGCGCTGGAAGACAGCGGCGTCGAGCGTTTCGACATCCCGGCGTTCCTGCGCAAGCAGGCCGACTGAGCGCAGCGCGCCGGCCGCCGCCGCGCGGCCGGGCTCGCTGCGATGCATCGTGCGTGCCGCGGCGCAGTCGCGGCCGGATATCCTGCCCCTGCCTCCGGTAAGGGTGTCCGGCCTTTGTCGGCGCCAACGGCGGCGCCGAACTACAATGGCGCCTTCGCTGCGGCACCGCGAAGCCTGCGCGACCGCGCTGCGTGCGGCGCCGACCCGCGTGGCGCCGCACGCGCGCCCCCATCCACCAAGAGGAGCACTCAGATGACGATCAAAGTAGGTGACACGCTGCCCGACGCCACGCTGACCGAATTCGTCGAAGTCGAAGGCAACGGTTGCTCGATCGGCCCGAACCAGTTCAAGGTGGCCGATCTGGTCAAGGGCAAGAAGATCGCCATCTTCGGCCTGCCCGGCGCGTTCACGCCGACCTGCTCGGCGCAACACGTGCCCGGTTACGTGAGCAACTTCGATGCGCTGAAGGCCAAGGGCGTCGACGAGATCTGGTGCGTATCGGTCAACGATGCCTTCGTGATGGGCGCCTGGGGCCGCGAACAGAACAGCGGCGGCAAGGTGCGCATGATGGCCGACGGCGCAGCCGACTTCACCAAGAAGCTGGGCCTGGACCAGGATCTGACGGCGCGCGGCATGGGTGTGCGTTCGCAGCGCTATTCGATGATCGTCGACAACGGCGTGGTCAAGGCGCTGAACGTCGAGGCGCCGGGCAAGTTCGAGGTCTCCAAGGCCGAGGCCATGCTGGCCCAGCTTTGAGCGACCACCAAGGCAGTATTTCCCGATGATGCGGCAACGAACGATCAAGGCGCCGGTGAAAACCACCGGCGTCGGCCTGCATTCTGGCCAGCGCGTCGAACTGACGCTGCGGCCCGCGCCGGCCGATACCGGCATCGTGTTCTGCCGCGTCGATCTCGATCCGCCGGTCGAGATCCGCAGCGGCGCGGCGCGCGTCACCGACACGCGCATGGCCTCGACGCTGACCGCCGCCGACGAGGGCCCGGGCAAGGACGTGCGCGTGGCCACCGTCGAGCACCTGATGTCGGCGCTGGCCGGGCTGGGCATCGACAATCTGTACGTTGACGTCACTGCCGCCGAGATCCCGATTCTCGACGGCTCGGCCGGTTCGTTCGTGTTCCTGGTGCAGTCGGCCGGCATCGTCGAGCAGCGCGCTGCCAAGAAGTTCATCCGCGTCACGCGCCCGGTCGAGGTGCGCGACGGCGACAAATGGGCGCGGCTCGACCCGCACTTCGGTTTCAAGCTGCGCTTTTCGATCGAGTTCGGCCATCCGGCGATCGACGCCACCGAGCAGGTGGTCGAAGTCGATTTCGCCGAGGTCTCGTACGTGAAGGAAGTGGCGCGCGCGCGCACCTTCGGCTTCATGCAGGACGTGGAAATGCTGCGCTCGCATGGCCTGGCCAAGGGCGGCAGCTTCGGCAACGCGATCGTGATGGACGAATACCGCGTGCTCAACGACGACGGCCTGCGTTCCGGCGACGAGTTCGTCAAGCACAAGATCCTCGATGCGATCGGCGACTTGTATCTGGTCGGCCATCCGCTGCTGGCCTGCTATACCGCGCACAAGTCGGGCCATGCGTTGAACAATCTGCTGCTGCGTGAACTGCTGGCGCAGCAGGAATCCTGGGAGCTGGTCAGCTTCAACGAGCGCCGCGCCGCGCCGAAGCTGTATTCGCTCGACTGGGGGTACGCCTGATCACGCTGCGCGTGCTGCTGGCACTGACCGCGCTGGCCGTGGTCGGCTGCCTGGGCCGTTGGTTTTTCACGCGCGATGCGCGTTACCTGCGCTGGGCCAAGCTCAGCTTCGTGGCCGGCATTGTCGTGCTGGCGCTGTTTTTCGCGGTGCTGATCCTGGAACGCACGATCGGCCTGTCGTAGAGGGGCTGACCCGAATCGTCAGCCGACTGCGGCGTTCAGCGCCGCCCGCGCTGATGGCGCAGCAAGTTGGTGAGCGCTTCCTTTAGCGGAGAGCCCTCTACCGTATCGCGCAGCTGCGCCAGTGCCGTCAATGCTTCGGTGGGAATCGGCTGCTTCGGCACGCGTGCCGGGGCCGCCTGGGTGCCGCTCGCGCGTTGCGGCACGATCCTGATTCGATTAATCTTCGCCCGTTTCGCCTGCAACGCGGCCCGCAACGTGGGTTCGAGTTGCCGCAGGCGGGCGGCCCAGGCAGCGTTCGGCGTGCTGACCGTCAGCGTTTCACCGTCGATCGACATTACCGTCATCGGCACGCGCGGGCAGGCGGCCGTGATGGTGGCCTGCAGCGCCACCAGCCGGTCGACGCGCGCCGCCACGGCACGGAACGAGCTTTCCTGTTCCAGCCAGGTGTGGAGCGGGCGGGCAGCGGATTTCATCGCGGTTCGGGCAGGTTTTGTCGGGATCGCGTCGCAACACACGGTAGCACGACGGAGAACGCCATTGCAGATCATTCTCGTGCATCCGAAACTCAAGCGTGCGCGCAGCATCACCATCACGCGCCGCAGCTTGGCGGGCGCGGCGCTGCTGGCGCTGCTGGTGCTGGCTTCGACTTCCGGGCTGCTGTCGTACGTCACCGTCCGCCATGCGCTCGAAGCGCAATTGCCGCTGGTGCGGGGTTGGCTGCCGCAGGCCGAACCGGCCGAGGCGCCGGTCTCGCATGATGATTCGGTGCGCCGGCACATCGATGCGCTGGCCACCCGGCTGGGCCAGTTGCAAGCGCAGCTCACCCGGCTCGACGCGCTGGGCGAACGCATCGCGTCGAAAACCGGCATCGTGCGGAGATCGGAAGAGCGTCGTG
>JAFKGG010000312.1 GCA_017307915.1 Burkholderiales bacterium
GTGGCCAGCAGATCGGTGCCGGCAACGATGCGGCAGGCCGCCGTGTAATCCTTGCAGCGCAGCCTGATGCGGCGTTCCAGGCCCAGCTTGCGCAGCGCCGTGTCCTCCAGCCCCGCGCCGCGCGGGCGGGCCGAGACCTGCACGTGGCCCTGCGCCAGGTAAGTGTCCAGTTCAAGGCCGCCGCGGCCGATCGCCGGATGGCCGGGGCGCGCCAGCACCACCAGCGGATCGGACCAGAACAGCTCGCGCCGGATCGCGGCCGAGGTCGACACCGCCACTTCGAGCGCCGCGTCGAGCCGGCCGGCGACCAGATCGGCTTCGAGCTGGGCCGCCTCGGTGCGCACGGCGACGATGTCGACGGCCGCCGTTTCGCCGGCGACGCTGCTCATCAGTTGCGGCAGCACCAGCCCCTCGGCGACGTTGCGGATGCCGAGCGTGAAGCGCCGCTCGCTGCGCGCCGGGTCGAACGCCGACGATTCGCGCACGGCACGCTCCAGCGTGCGCAGCGCGGCCCGCACCGACGGCATCAGCGCGCGCGCCGTGGCCGTGGGCAGCAGCGCCTGGCCGCGCCGCTCGAACAGCGGGTCATCGAGCAGCTCGCGCAGCCGCGCCAGCGCGTGGCTGACGGCCGGCTGCGACAGGTTCAGCTTGTCGGCGGCGGCGGTGACCGAGCCTTCGCTGACGATCGCGTCGAACACCACGAACAGATTCAGGTTGACCCGCGATAGATGCATGGAATCTATGCCGACCGATGCAAAACATTCATTTTACTGATGCAGCACGGCAGTCTAGTCTGAGCACCGCGAATCAAGGAGAACGAAGCATGCATTTCGACTACACGCCCAAGGTCCAGGATCTGCGCAAGCGGCTGCTGGCGTTCATGGACGAACACGTCTATCCCAACGAGCACCGCTTCGAGGAAGAGGTCGCCGCCAACCGCGCCAAGGGCAATGCCTGGGTGCCGACGCAAGTGGTCGAGGAATTGAAGCCGAAGGCGCGCGCCGCCGGCCTGTGGAACCTGTTCCTGCCGCATTCGCCGCGCGTGCCCGAGGGCCTGTCGAACCTCGAATACGCGCCGCTGTGCGAGATCATGGGCCGCGTGCACTTCGCGCCCGAGGTCTTCAACTGCTCGGCGCCCGACACCGGCAACATGGAAACGATCGAGCGCTACGGGGTCGAAGCGCACAAGCGTGCCTGGCTCGACCCGCTGCTGCGCGGCGAGATCCGCTCGGCGTTTCTGATGACCGAGCCCGAGGTGGCTTCATCGGATGCCACCAACATCCAGTGCCGCATCGAGCGCCAGGGCGACGACTACGTGATCAACGGCACCAAGTGGTGGTCGTCGGGCGCGGGCGACCCGCGCTGCAAGATCTTCATCGTGATGGGCAAGACCGATCCGAACGCGGCGCGCCACGCGCAGCAGTCGATGATCCTGGTGCCGCGCGACACGCCGGGGGTGACCGTGGTGCGGCCGCTGTCGGTGCTCGGTTACGACGACGCGCCGCACGGGCACATGGAAGTACGCATGGAAAACGTGCGCGTGCCGGCCTCGAACATTCTGCTCGGCGAAGGGCGCGGCTTCGAGATCGCGCAAGGGCGCCTGGGACCGGGGCGCATCCACCACTGCATGCGCGCCATCGGCGTGGCCGAGCGTGCGCTGGAGCTGATGTGCAAACGCACGCTGCAACGCGTGGCTTTCGGCAAGCCGATCGCGCAGCAGGGCGTGACGCAGGAACGCATCGCCGAGGCGCGCTGCCTGATCGAGCAGGCGCGGCTGCTGACGCTGAAGGCCGCCTACATGATGGACACCGTCGGCAACAAGGCCGCGCAGGCCGAGATCGCGATGATCAAGGTGGTGGCGCCGAAGATGGTCAATCAGATCGTCGACTGGGCGATTCAGGCGCATGGCGCCGGCGGCCTGAGCCAGGATTTCCCGCTGGCCTACATGTACGCCAATGCACGCACGCTGCGCCTGGTCGACGGGCCCGACGAGGTGCATCGGGCGGCGATCGCGAAGCTTGAGCTGCGCAAGCATCCGGAGGAGAAGACGCGGCAATAGCCGGCCGCACCAATCCTCAGCCGAGCGTCATCAGCGTGGCGTTCCCGCCGGCCGCTGCCGTGTTCACGCTGACCGAGCGCTCGATCATCAGCCGCTCCAGCGGCACGGCCGTGTCGCCGGGCGCGAGGCGCTCGACGCCAACGATCGGCCCGCGCCGCTCGGCGAGCCTGGCGGTGATCTCGTTCAGGCCGCCAGCATCGCCGTGATACAGCACCGCGTCGAACGCGACTTCGTCGGCGGTCCAGTCGGCGACCAGCGACACAGGCTCGCGCAGCGGCGGCGGCAGGCGCTGCAGCAATGGCGCCGCGGCAGCGGGCCACAGCGCGCGGCCGCCCACCGCCAGCACGGCGGCGAGCTGGACCAGCCTATCGTCGTCGCGCTCGGCCAGGCACAGCACCGCGCGCCGGGGCACGAGGCGGTAGACGTTCTCTTCGCCGGTCGGGCCCGGCAGGCGCCGGCACAGGTCGCGACCCAGGCGGCCTAGATAACGCAGGCAGACATCGGGCAGCGGCGAGGCGGCGTTCTCCTCGCGCGCCCAGTGCATCAAGGCCTGCAGCGCGGGCGGCGCGGCCCGGTCGGGGCATGGCGCGCCGTCGGGCGCCGCCAAAGCGAGCGCCGGCAGCTCATCCGGCCGCCGCGACAAGAGCCGGTACAGATACAGCGGACCGCCCGCCTTGGGCCCGGTGCCGGACAGACCCTCGCCGCCGAACGGCTGCACGCCGACGACCGCACCGATCATGTCGCGATTCACGTACAGGTTGCCGACGCGGGACCGCTCGCGGACGTGCGCGATGGTCTCGTCGATGCGCGTGTGCAGGCCCATGGTCAGGCCGTAGCCTGCGCGGTGGATTGCCTCGATCAGATCGTCGAGCGCTTCGCGCCGGTAGCGCACGAAGTGCAGGACCGGGCCGAACACCTCGCGGTCGAGCTCGGCAAGGTCGGACAGCTCGATCAAGGTCGGCAGCACGAAGTGGCCGTCATGCGGCAGCGCGCCGGGCGCGCACAGCGAGTGCACGCGGCGGCCGGCGGCACGCATGGTTTCGATGTGCTGCACGAGGTGCGACTTCGCCTCGGCATCGATCACCGGGCCGACGTCAATGGCCAGGCGCTCGGGCCCACCGACCCGCAGCTCGGCCATCGCGCCGAGCAGCATCTCCAGCACGCGATCGGCGACGTCTTCCTGCACGCAGAGCACGCGCAGCGCCGAGCAGCGCTGGCCGGCGCTGTCGAACGCCGAGCGCAGCGCATCGACGACCACCTGCTCGGCCAGCGCCGACGAATC
>JAFKGG010000313.1 GCA_017307915.1 Burkholderiales bacterium
TGGGGGCGGAGCGCGCCGCGCTGGCGCTCTTGGCCGCGGGGCGCTGCGAAGAGGAAGAGGCCACCACGTTGCGGCGCGCCGCCGGGGCGGATTTGGCTGCCGGCCGCTTGCCGGGGCTGGCCTGGCCGCTGCGCGCGGCACGGCTGGCGCTGTCGCGGCGCGCCGCGGCGCCGCCGGCGGCCTGCTGCGGTTGCGGCGCTGCCACCTCGGGCGCTTCGCGCCGCACCACGGCGCGTACGATGCGCGGCTCGTCATTGTCGACGCGCACGACGCGGCGGTCGCCGCTTTCGGTGGTCAGCATCGTCTGCGCTTCGGCCTGCCGCACCAGCAACCGGGTGCCGGTCTTGGCGGTGTTGCCGATGCCGTTCCAGGCCTTCAGGTTGGCCACCGAGGTGCCGTAGCGGCGCGCGATCGAGGCCAGCGTTTCACGGCGGCCGACGCGGTGATAAACGGCCGGGCGCTCGACCAGTTCATAGACGCGCGGCGCTTCGAAGCTTTCCACCTTGGATTCGTCGTCGACGCTGGCTTGCGGCGCCAGGATGCGTGTGCCGGCCAGGATGCGCTGACCGGTGCGCAGCCCATTGGCTTCACGCAGCTCGGCGACCGTGACGCTGGCGCGGCGTGCCAGCGATTCCAGCGTTTCGCCGGTCTTCAGCGTATAGGGCTGCCAAGTAGCGAACGCACGGTTCGATTCGCCGTGCCGTTCCACCGCGGTCAGGAAGGCCTGCAGCCGGTCGGCCGGCAGTTTGATCTGGTTGTTGCGGCTGGCAGCGATCACCGGGCGGTTGTGCGCCGGGTTCAAGGCCACGAATTCGCTGACCGACATGCCGGCGAACTGCGCCGCCAGTTTCAGGTCGATCGGCCGGGTTTTTTCCAGCGTGACGAAGTAAGGCTGATTGGGCAGCTCGGGCAGGTTCAGGCCGAGCGAATCGGCGCGCATCAGGATGTTCTTCAGTGCGATCAGCTTGGGCACGTAATGCCGCGTCTCGGCCGGCATGTTCAGCGACAGGTAGTCGGTGGGCATCTTGCGCGCCTGGTTGCGCTTGACCGCGCGCCCCACCGCGCCTTCGCCCCAGTTGTACGAAGCCAGCGCCAGGAACCAGTCGTTGCCGTGCATCTCGTAGATCTTCTGCAGATACTCGAGCGCGGCCTGCGTCGACTTGACCACGTCGCGGCGATTGTCGACCCACCAGTCCTGCTGCAGGTTGTACTGCTTGCCGGTGGACGGAATGAACTGCCACAGGCCAGCCGCCTGCGCGCTCGACAGTGCCACCGGGTTCATCGCGCTTTCGACGAATGGCAGCAGCGCCAGTTCGGTGGGCATGCCGCGCTTCTCGATCTCTTCGACGATGTGATAGAGGTAGCGGCTGCCGCGCGAGAACATGCGTTGCAGGTAATCAGGGCGCTGCAGATAGAAGCGCTCTTTTTCGGCCACCAGGCTGGTGTCCAGGTCCGGCATTGCGAAACCGGCGCGGATGCGGTCCCATAGGCTGCCGGGCGCGTTCATCGCAAGGCTCGGGCGGCTGGTCAACGCAGGCAGCTTCAGCGAGGCTGAGGGGCTTTCGGCCTGGCTGCTGTCTGCCGCGAGATCCTGTGACGTGCCGGCGGGATTGGCAGCGGCCTTGCCGGCGGCGGCGCCAGGGGGCGTTGTCCGGGCTGTACCGGGAGCGGCGGCCTGGGCGGCAGGAGCTGCTGTACCGGCCGAGCCGGAAGCCTTGGCCGCTGATGCCGGCGATGCGGTGTCCGTGACGCTCGCCGTACCGCCGGCATACGGCGCAGGAGCGGCGGCGGCCGAGTCGGCAACGCCTTGGGACGGCACGGCCATCGGCGTCGACGCAGTCTGATCGCCGGTCGGCGTGCCGACGGTCGAGCAGCCCGTGATCAGCGCGGCCACAGCCAGCGCCGGTAAGACTCGGCTCAGCGAAGAAGGCCAGCGGGGGACAAAAAACGACGGCGAGACCGGAATCCGTGGCAAGGATGTCCCCTAACTGCATGATTCAAAAGGAAAGTGGGGCGATGCTACGAGAGGAGGGCGCGCAGGTCAAGTTTTGCGCTCTCAGAAAAGAGCCCGACGAAGCTGCGCGGGTTTGTGAACACCTTCTCAGTAGAATCGTGAACGATGGCACAGCGCGAGCGCTGCAAGGCATGAACCGAGACGATCCCACGATCACCCGGCCCGCGGATGCCGCCTGTGCGCAGCCGCGCGCAAGTTGGCGCGCCTGGCTGGCGTCGCCGCCAGGCCGTTATGCGCTGGCCTGGCAGCAGCAGCAGTTCGACGCGGCGGTGGTCGACCTGTTCGGCTATCACGCGCTGCAATGCGGCCTGCCCGAGCTCGACGCGCTGCGCGAAAACCGCATGCCGCATCGCCTGCTGGCCTGCCAGCGCTGCGATCAGGCGCCGGCGCGGCCCGCCGCGGTGCTGCTCGATCATTTCGAAGAGCTGCCGTTCGGCACGCAGACGCTCGACCTGGTGGTGCTGCCGCACGTGCTGGAGTTTGCCGTCGATCCGCACCAGGTGCTGCGCGAAGTCGACCGCGTGCTGCGCCCCGAAGGCCGCGTGATCGTCTCGGGGCTGAACCCAGCCAGCCTGTGGTCCGGCCGCCAGTGGCTCGATCGCACGGTCGGCCGCAGCACGCCGTTCCTGCCGGCTGAACTGCGCCTACTTGGCCTGCCGCGGCTGCGCGACTGGTTCAAGCTGCTCAGTTTCGAGCTCGACAGCGGCCGCTATGGCTGCTATCGACCGCCATGCCGTACGCAGAAATGGCTCGATCGAAACCGCTTCATGGAGCACGCCGGCGATCGCTGGTGGCCGATCTGCGGTGCGCTGTATTTCGTCTCGGCGGTCAAGCGCGTGCGCGGCATGCGGCTGATCGGTCCGGTATGGCGGCAGAACGGCCGCCAGCGCGTGCACGTGGCGGTGCCGTCGCCGCAGTATTCGCCGCCCAAGCGCAACCGGCACTGACGGTGCCAGCCGCGCCCGGGTGGGCCGGCTGCGCCCGGGCGGCCCGGACTCAGCCCGCCAGGCTGGGATCAGTCGCGGTAAAGATATTCGCGCGACAGCGGCAGCGGGCTTTCGGCGCCGCCAGCCCCGTGGCGCGGCCGGATCGCCTGCAACTGGTAGAGATTGACCCAGCCGTGCGCGAAGGCGTGCGCGCTGCCGGCCAGGTAGACGCGCCAGATGCGCGCGCGCCGGTCGCCGGCCAGCTCGGTAAGCTTGGGCAGGTGTTGCTCGAATTTCTCCGACCAATACCACAGCGTCTTGGCATAGTGGCGGCGCAGCGATTCGGCGTCGGTCAGTTCCAGGCCGGCGGCCGACAGCGCGTTGATCGCC
>JAFKGG010000314.1 GCA_017307915.1 Burkholderiales bacterium
CCAGGCGGTCGCAGCCGCGCTCGCCGCCGCCGCGCCCGCCGGCGCGTCGAGGTAGCGGTCTGGAACCGGCAGCGCAGGCCGCTCGTGCGGCGGTGCCATCGACGCGCATGCGCCCAGGCCGGCAGCGCAGGCCAGCCCCCATATGACGAGGGAAGTCCGCCGGACGCTCATGGTCGATGGCAGGCGACGGCGCGCGCACGGAGGGACCGGCGCCGCACAGCGACGTCGTCGCGTTGCGTCCACGGCAACGGAACGCGGCCTTGCACCCATGCGAACGCAAGCGCAGGCGTTGCTGGCATCGAACAGCTCCTGTGTGAACCCCGCTACCGCCCTGAGAGCCATGCCGGCGGCTTTGACGGCCTTGCTAGCGACTTTATTGTCGATCTTACTACCGACCAGTCGGTCGTTAAGAAATGATATCATAGCGACGAGACATCAAAATGAGCAGTTCACGTCCTTTCGCCGCAAAGAAGCCGGCATCGCGCATTCGCATGGATGCAGCAAGCCGCAAGCAGTCCATCCTGGACGCGGCTTTGCATCATTTCTCCACGCGCGGCTACGAAGCGTCGAGAATCGACGACATCGCCGCCGACGCGGGGTTGTCCAAGGGCGGGTTCTATGCGCACTTCGCCAGCAAAGACGAAGTGTTCCAAGCGCTGCTGGCCCGGTCGCTGGCAATTCCCACGCTCGACGTCTCGGCACTGATCGAGCACTCGGCCAGCGCGCGGGAACTGTCCGAACGGCTCATCAAAGTGCTCTACGCGCCGCTATCCAAACCGGGCTTGATGGCGGTGTCCAAGCTGCTGCTGACTGAAGGCCATCGCCTGCCCGAACTGGTCGAGCGCTGGCGGCAAAGCATGCTGAATTCGCTGTACACGCAGATCGCCGGCCTGCTTGGCGCAGCCGTCGCCAAGGGAATCTGCCGCGACAGCGTGGCCTGCCGCGAGCCGTGGCTGGTGATCGCGCCGCTGGCCTATCTGGTGACTCAGCGCCTGGCGCACGGCACGAGCGTCCAACCGTCTCTGCGGCGGGCGCAGCGCCTGCACGTCGAAATGCTCAGCGAGCTGCTGGAGCCGGTTCGCTAGGCAGCCGCTCCGGGCTGCCGTGCGGCGCATTCGATGACGCATCCCGATCCGCACCATCCGCCGCCTGCGGCAGCGGCACGCGCTGGCACTCATCGAAAATGCGCGCCGTGCAACGGCGGCAGATCTCGGGGTCGAGCCGTTCGAAGATGACGGAAATGGCCTCGTATTTGCTGTGGAACACGCAATCGCGGCCGATTTCGTCGAGCGCGTCGCCCCGTTCCAGGAACTCGGCGACCGATGGCCGCAAGCCGTGCAGATAGAGCGCGCCGCCGCCGGCGCGGCGCTGCTGCGCCTCGGCCAACAGCGCCTGCGTACCCGCCACGTCGACGAAATTGATGTTGCTGGCCACCAGCAGCAGGTGCTTCTGCCCGGGCACGAATTCACGCAGCAAATCGAAGTGCGTCTGCACGTGGTTGACCGCGCCGAAATAGATCGAGCCTTCGATGCTGAGAATCTTCAATTGCGGGCACTCGCGCCGCTGCGCGCTGACCGGCACGAACGGCCGCCCCGCCGTCAGCGCATCGGGCACCAGGCTGCGCATGGTCGGGCGCGAGGTGCGGTTCAGATAGAGCACCAGCGACGCGGCCACGCCGGTCAGCACGGCAACTTCGAGCCGCATGACCAGCGTCGCAACCAGCGTCAGCAGCAGCACACCGGCTTCGGGCCGGCTCATCCTCAGCGTGGCACGGATGCGACGCATATCGATCAGCGACAAGGCGGCCAGGAACAGCACGCCGGCCACCGCGGCATGCGGCAGCCATGCCACCCACGGCGCGAACAGCAGGATGATCAGCGCCAGCACCACCGCTGAAAATACGGCGGCCAGCGGCGTCACCGCGCCGGCTTCGACGTTGGGCCCGGAACGGTTCACCGAAGCGCTGGTCGGAAAACCCGAGAACAGGCCGGCGGCGATGTTCGACAGCCCTTGCCCGATGAACTCCTGGTTGCCGTCGATGCGCTGGCCGGTGCGCAACGCGATCGCCTTGGCGATCGACACCGATTGCGTCAGCGACACGATGGCCACCGCCACCGCGACGCCGCTCAATTCGCCCAATGTAGCCGGATCGAGCCCCGGCCAGCCCGGCATCGGCAATTGCCGCGGGATCGGCGCCAGCATCGTCACGCCGGTGGCGGCGGCGCCGAAGACGGCGTTGAGCAGGTGCGCGCAGACCGTGCCCGTCAGCATCGCAACCACCACGCCCGGCCAACGCGGCGCATAGCGGCGCAGCAGCCAGCCCGCAGCCACCGTGACGATCGCCACGCCGAGCACGGCCGGCCGCAACGCGCCAAGGTGCTCGGCGACGATGCGCAGCGTGGCACCAAACGAAGTGCCCGCCGGCACGACGATGCCGGTCAGTGGGCCGAGCTGGCTGACCAGGATCAGCAGCCCGGCGCCGGCCGTGAAGCCGACGATCACCGGTTGTGAAATGAAGTTGACGATCGTGCCCAGCCGCAGCACGCCCAGCAGCAGCATGAACACGCCGGTGAGAAAGGCCAGCGCCATCGCCAGCCGGATGTATTCGGGCGAGCCGGGCAAGGCCAGCGGCGCCAGCGACGCAAAGGTCATCAGCGACAGCGCATTAGTGGGCCCCGACACGGTATGCATCGACGAACCGAACAGCGCCGCCACCACGGTGGGCATCAACGCGCAATACAGCCCATAGGCCGGCGGCAGGCCGGCCAGCGTGGCGAAGGCCAGCCCTTGCGGCAGCACCATCAATGCACCGACCAGGCCCGCCAGCGCATCGGCGCGCAGCGTCGTGCCGTCGACCTGGCGCAGCCAGCGCAGAAAAGGAAAGGCCCGTTGCAGGCCCGGCGTGGCGTTCATCATCGCTTGGCGCGGCCCACCCTCAACCCAGCCAGCGGCCGACCGTGGCGACCGCGATCGTCACCATGCCGAGCAGCAGATTGGTGGCCACCCAGCGCCGGATGTCGGCCAGTGCCGCTGCGCCCTCGGCCCAACGCTGGCCGGCCACCGCCGCAGCCAGCCGCGGATGCAGCCGCCACGCGATCATCGCGAAGATCACCGTCATCAACATGCCCAGCCCCAGCATCAGATGCCAGGCCAGCGGCGCATGTGCAAAGCCCACGCCGATCAGCATCGCCAGGCCGCTGACCCACAGCACGGCGATCGCCAGATACAACGCGGCAAAAAAGCGCGCCAGCACCGCCGACATCAGCGTGAGCCGCGGCGGCGGATCGAGCGCGGCCGCGGCCGGCCG
>JAFKGG010000315.1 GCA_017307915.1 Burkholderiales bacterium
TAGTCGGTATGAGGATAGATGCCGAACTGATCTTCGGGCCGTTGCGGCGGCTGCGGCGGATAGTGAATCAGCCGAAGATTGGTCGACGGCCGGCCAAAGAACGGCTTGAAGAAGTCCTTGCTCTGGCCAGCTGCCAGCGCCACCGGCTCCAGCAGCTTGACGCCCAGCGCGGTAACCGCGGCAACGTATCGCTCGACCGTGGCGCGAAAACCGGGAACGTCGGGCCACTCGTTCGGGCCCTGCAGGGGAACCTTTTTGTAAACCGGATCGTCCGGGGACAGTTCGTTGCGGATGCTGATGGACTCAAGCAGATTAGGCAGGCGTGCCGAATCGAAGCGCGCCGATGATTTCAGCGTCGATGAAGCCAGTGGCGTATAGCCGCGATGCCATGCGTTGCGCTTGACGCGCATCTTGTCTTCGAGGGGGCTCGCATGAAATCGGCGATTGGCCTCGAATACTTCAGCGACGAGATCTTTCGAGATGCCGTGGTTCGCGACATAGAAAAAGCCGGTGCCGGTGCAGGCCGTATGCATCTTCTCGGCGATCTGATCGAGCCCCTGCGGGGCTGCCTGATCGCTGCCCGTGAGCGCGGCGATGTCGATGATGGGTATCTCTGCATTACTCATGATGAACTCCGATGGAGGTAGCACTGCCGGTTCGGCGGCTTGGTCGTCCGGTCGCATGGCCCGGGCGAAGCACCCGCCGGCTATCGCTTCGGTGGCGGGTTCGTGGGGGCGGCCGGCAAGGACTTGATAAGGGCGCCCCAGGATTCGTATTCGCTCTTTATGTAGGACCGAAACTGTTCTCGGGATCCCGACGCCACATCCACGCCCATCTCGCGAGTACGAGCCAGCACCTCAGGCATCGCGAGGATCTTGTTCAATTTCGCATTGAGCATGTCCAGGATGGCCACCGGCGTACCCGCCGGCGCCATGACGCCGTACCAGGACGACACGCTGAAATCCGGGTAGCCCAGCTCCGCCACGGTCGGCACTTCCGCCGCTGCCTGAGTCCGCTTCGGCGTGGATACCGCCAGCGGTCGCAGCCGGCCGGCCTTGATCATTGCCAATGCGGCGTTGTCGAAGATCAGATCGATGTTTCCGGCCAGAACGTCGGTGACGGCGGGAAGGCTGCCCTGGTAGGGAACATGCAGGAACTGCGTTCCCGTTTTCTTCTGAAACAGCTGCATCGACAGGAACGGCGTACTGCCGGTTCCGGGCGTGCCATAAGTGAGCTTGCCCGGCGTACGCTTGGCAGCCTCTACGAGATCGGCGACCGACCGGATCTTGGAATCCGAACGCACGGCAAGGAAGTTGGGCGCCGATATGAGCTGGATGATGGGCTCGAGATCTTTCCGGATGTCGTACGGAACGCTATCGTTCAGAAAGGGATAGAGCGTCACTCCAATGGAGGCCACTATCAGCGTGTACCCGTCTGGCGGCGCCTTGGCGACGTACGCGGTTCCAACCATGCCACCCGCGCCTGGGCGATTCTCGACGACCACCGGCTGCGGCAATTCGCCCGTCAGTTTCTCGGCAATCAAGCGGGTGAGCGTATCCCCGGTGCCGCCCGGCGCGTACCCGATGACCAGGCGTATCGGCCGCTCGGGATATTCCGCCTGCGCGCTGGTCGCTATCGATAGAGCGCCTATCGCCAAGGCCAGGTTTCGCGCGAGGCCCAGTAGCTCTGCAACCGCAAGTCGACCCATGGCGCCCTCTTTTTCCTGTCGGTAATCGTCACTTGTACTGCAGTCGAGGGCACTATAGCCCTGATGCTTTGGTGAGGAAACCAATCGAGAGAACCGCGCCCAAGCACACGACCCGGCCGGAAAGTCCGCCGTAAGTAATTGATAAAGATAGATATTTTTCTCGCCAATCGACTTGGCCGATGGCAAGGCCATAATGGGGAATTATGGTTCTCAGCTAAATTTCGATAGGGTCGCGCCGCGCGATCTGCCATGCGCCTGCCGCGATCTGTGCACCCACCGTTTCGACGCCAAAGCCCCTAAAACAAAAAGCCCGCGGTTTTCACACCGCGGGCTTCCGGTCAAGCCAGACCAGCCGACGCCGTCAGAACGGAATATCGTCGTCCATGTCGTCGAAGCTCTGCGCCGGCTTGCGATCGCCGCCACCCGACGCGCGCGGTGCACCGCCGCCGCCCCCGCCCGCCGGGCCGCCACGTGCCGCGCCGCCACCGCCGCCGCCCATCGACGACTCGCGCGAGTAGCCACCGCCGCCCTCGCCGCCGCCATCGCGCGAACCGAGCAGTTGCATCTCTTCAGCGATGATTTCGGTGGTGAAGCGCTCCTGGCCGTCCTTGTCCTGCCATTTGCGGGTTTTCAGGCGGCCTTCGACGTAGACCGGGCGGCCTTTCTTCAGGTATTCGCCGGCGATCTCGGCCAGCCGGTCGTAGAACACGACGCGGTGCCATTCGGTTTCTTCGCGCTTTTCGCCGGAGGCCTTGTCTTTCCAGTTGCGCGTGGTGGCGATCGAAACGTTGCAGATCGCACCGCCGCTGGGCGCATAGCGGGTCTCGGGGTCGCGCCCGAGGTTGCCGATCAGGATTACCTTGTTCACCGAAGCCATGTTTTCCTCTCAAACGATGTCGTTGCGCGATGCCGGGGCATCGGATGATTCAGGCCGGTTGGACGGCGGCACGCGCCACGCCGGGCCAACGGCGGTGGCTGATCGCCAGCAGCAGCCATAGCACGGCCAGCCCGGCGCAGACGGCGAACACCGCCGGCGCCCCCGAACCGCGCAGCACCCAGCCGCCAAGCGCCCCACCGACGAACAAGCCCAGTGACTGCGTCGTATTGTAGATACCCAGCGCGGTGCCGCGGGCCTCGGCCGGCGCCAGCTTGGAGATCAGCGACGGCAGGCTGGCCTCCAGAATATTGAACCCGACAAAGAAGGCTAGCAGCAATCCTGCCAGAGGGATTAGGCCATCGGGCTGCAGCGCGAACAGCAATTGCACGACCAGCAGCAGCGCAACCGAACCGATGAACACGGTGCGCAGATGCCCGCGCCGCTCGCCCAGGAACAGCAGCGGCGCCATGATGACGAACGAAATCAGCACCACCGGCAAATAGACCTTCCAGTGCTCGGCGAGCGCCAGCCCGCCGCGTTCGATCAGCCAGCCCGGCACGACGACGAACATCGCCATCTGCATGACGTGCAGGATGAAGATGCCGGCGTTCAGGCGCAGCAGATCAGGCTCGAACGCCACGCTCAGCAGCGACATGCGCGGCACCCCGGGCGCGTGCACCGGCACGGCCGGCGCCG
>JAFKGG010000316.1 GCA_017307915.1 Burkholderiales bacterium
GCTCGATAGCGACGGCGTGCGCGCGCCGGTGGTGGCCGCCTGGCTGCGCCGGATGGGGCACGATGCCGCCGCAGTGCGCGAAGGGATCGCCGCTGCGTTGCGCGTGCCCGCGCAGGCGCACGAGCCGCTGGCCGCGCCCGAACTGCTGCCGATCGAGCCGGCAGAGCTGGCGCTGGCGCGCGATGCAGGCCAGCTCGCCATCATCGATCTGCGTCCGAGCATGGCGTTCCGGCAGGCGCATGTGCCCGGCTCGACCTGGTCGATCCGGTCACGACTGCTCGACGATGCTCGGCGTCTGGGCAAACCGCTGGCATTGGTCGCCGACGAGCCGGCATTGGCTCGGATTGCGGCAAGTGACCTCGTCGCCGCCGGCCTGGCGGCACCGCGGCTGCTGCGTGACGGACTGGCCAGCTGGCGCGCCGCCGGATTGCCGCTGGCAAGCAGCCCCGACACGCCTGCTGACGCCGATTGCATCGATTACCTGTTTTTCGTGCATGACCGGCACGACGGCAACAAGGCGGCTGCGCGCGGCTATCTGGCCTGGGAAACCGGCCTACTGGCGCAGCTCGACGAACGCGAGCTGGCCGGCTTCCGCATCGCCGGAGCGAGCGCGGCGGCCTGAGCGGGCCGCACCGGCCGGTGGGGCGCGTCAGCGCGCGGCAGCCGCGCGCCCGCTTACTGCTGGGGCGGCACTGCGTTGCCGCCACTGCTCATACAGGCACAGTGCCGCGGCGACGCCGACGTTCAACGACTCGGTGCTCGGCTGCTGCGGGATCGCCAGCCGCTCGATGCCGGGCTGCGCGCCGAAGGCGGCGGCCAGCCCCTGCCCTTCGTTGCCGAACAGCCAGACGGCCGGAGTGCGCAGATCGGCTTCATAGATCGTCTGCCCAGCGCCGGCCTCGGTGGCGCGCACGGCCACCGCGCAGCGCTGCAACAGTTCCTCGGGCGCCACGCTTTCGTGAATGTCGAGATGGAAATGCGCGCCCATGCCGGCACGCAGCACCTTCGGCGCCCAGCAGAACGCGGTACCCGGCGCAGTGATGACGCGGCCGATGCCGGCAGCAGCGCAGGTGCGCAGGATGCTGCCGACGTTGCCGGGATCCTGGATGCGATCCAGATAGATGGCGTCGTGATCGAGGCGCGCCGGCAGCGCCGGCCTCGGCGTAGCCACGATGGCGATCGGGCCGTCGCCCTGCGCCACCTGGCTGGCGCGCGCGAACAGCCGTTCATCGAGCAGCAGCGGCGGCGGCCCGATGCGAGCCAGCAAGGCGCGGATCTCTTCGCGCTGCAAGCCGCGGCGCGGCACGAACACGCGCAGCGGCGCACCGGCCGCACCGTGCCGATCGACCCAGGCCTGCAGCAGGTGCACGCCTTCGATCACCGACAGGCCGCGCACCTTGCGTTCGCGCGCAGAGGTGGCCAGCTCCAGCAGCTCGCGAAAGCGCTCGTTGGCGGCCGAGCGGATCTCGGCGCCGGCGTCCCCGTGCTCGTTCATGAACGTTCGTCCGCCGCCGGCCCGGCCGGCTCATGCAGCCCGGTGGCCGATGCGATCGAGACCCTTGCGATGCTCACCGCTTGCAGCGACTCCCGCACCGGCGCAAAGCTGTGCCGGTGATGCGGGCTCGGCCCGTGATCGCGCAGGCATTGCAGATGCTCGGCCGTGGCATACCCCTTGTGCCGATCGAAGCCATACAGCGGAAAGTGCTGATGCAATTCGATCATCACCGCGTCGCGCGCGCACTTGGCCAGGATCGACGCGGCCGAGATGGCCGGATCGCTGGCATCGCCGCCGACCACCGTTTCCACCGCGCAGCGCAGCCGTGGCGGCTGGTTGCCGTCGACGCGCGCCAGCACCGGCACGATACTCAATGCATCGACAGCGCGGCGCATGGCCAGCAGCGCCGCCTGCAGGATATTGATGCGGTCGATTTCGTGCACGCTGGCGCTGGCCACGGCCCAGGCCAGCGCGCGTTCGCGGATCTCGCCCGACAGATGCTCGCGCTGCTGGGCGCTGAGCAGCTTCGAATCGCGCAGCCCCTCGATCGGCCGCTGCGGATCGAGCACGACGGCGGCGGCATACACCGGGCCGGCCAGCGGCCCGCGGCCGGCTTCGTCGACACCGCAGACGAAGCCTTCGAAGGCCGGCATCGCCAGGTCGAGCTGGCCGGCGGCACGGGCGGTACGGCGGCGGCGCTCAGTCATCGGCCAGCTCCAGGATCGCCTGCGCGGCGCGCGTGGCGCAGTCGCAGCGCAGCGACTCGTGCAAGGCGCCGAACTGCTCGGTGATCGCTTCGCGATGGCGCGCGTCTTCGAGCTGGCGCAGCAGCGCCTCGCCCATCGCATCGGGGCGCACGTCGGCCTGCAGGAACTCCGGCACGACGGCGCGCCCGCACAAAATGTTGGGCAGCCCCACGTAGGGCAGATAGGCCATCCGCTTCATGATCCGGTAGCTCAGCCAGTTGACGCGATAGGCGATCACCATCGGCCGCCGAAACAGCGCCGTTTCCAGCGTGGCGGTGCCGCTGGCCACCAGTACCGCATCGGCGGCGGCCAGCGCATCGTGCGAGCGGCCCGAGGCGATGGTCAGCGGCAACGCGCCCGTTTCGCCGCCCACCAGTGCCGCGGCACTGAGCCTGATCTGTTCGAACAAGGCCGCCGATGCCGCCGGCAGCACGAAGTGTACGTCGCGGCGCCGCTGGTGCAGCCACTGCGCGGTCTGCAGAAACGGCTGCAACAGTTGCTTCACTTCGGAAGGACGGCTGCCCGGCAGCAACGCCACCACCGGCCCTTGCGCCGGCAAGCCGAGCCGGGCACGTGCGACAGCCGGATCGACCTGCAAGGGAATCGCATCGGCCAGCGGATGGCCGACATAGGTGGCCGGAATGCCGGCTTCGTCATAGATCGCCTGCTCGAACGGGAACACCAGCAGCATGCGGTCGACGCTGTTGCGGATCTTGGCCAGCCGCTCGCGCCGCCAGGCCCACACCGACGGCCCGATGAAATGCGCGACACGGATACCCTGCGCGCGCAGGCTGGCTTCCAGGTCGAGATTGAAATCGGGCGCGTCGACGCCGACGAACACGCGCGGGCGCCAATCGATCAGGCGCTGGCGCAATTCATTGCGCATGCGGCGCAGCCGCGGATATTCGCGCAGCACTTCGGCATAGCCATTGACCGACAATGCATCGATCGTCCACCAGGCATCGAAGCCGTGCTGCTGCATCGCCGGGCCGCCGATGCCGGCCGCCTGCAAGGCCGCGACGCGCGGCGCCAAGCCG
>JAFKGG010000317.1 GCA_017307915.1 Burkholderiales bacterium
GCGATTGGTGCGATGAGGGGTGGGGTGTTTCGTAGGCGGCCGGGCGTGCGGGGGTTTGGCGCGGCGCGGCGGGTGGTGAGGGGGCGGTGGCGCTGACCGCAGCGGTCGGCCCCCTTGGGGCCGACTGCCCTGTGCTGCTCGCCTTGGGGCTGCGCGGCATAACTCGCTGCGCTCCCTGCGGGAGCTCCGCTCAAACAAAGTGCCGCGAGTCAGAAGTACGAAGCGCGCTGCGCGCGCCAGCCCCAAGGCTGCGCTGCTCGGCGCCGCAGACAGCGCCCCCGCCCCCTCACCACCCACCGCGCAACAGGCTTGGGCTGGTCTCGACGAAACACATGTCGATTGATCCCGTGTCGTACCTATCCGAGCACGGGATATGCGAGCCGCGAACTCCATTGATTGACTCGATCAAGTATCCGGTCAAAACTCTGAGCGAACAAACCCATTCTTTCATCACTCAGCTGATGGTGTACTCATTGCAGTCCACCGTAGTATCGGCGAAGGCATGGGCGAAGTGCGATGGCGGGGTATCTGCGCAGCCGAGAAGCGCAGGAGTCTTGGCCCGCGCGCGCAGCGCGCTTCGTGCTTCTGACTCGCGGCATCTGTTTGAGCGCAGCGCCCGCAGGGCGCGGAGCGAGTCATGCCGCGGGGCCAAGGCTCCGAGCATCGCAGGGCACCCCCTGCGAAGCAGGGGGCAAGCGGTTACCCCGCCATCGCACTTCGCCCATGCCTTTGCCCGCCCCACCCGTCGCATGCACAACCGCCGCACGCACAACCCCGTTGCGCACACAACTGCTGCACGCGGCACGAGGGCGCCGTCTGAGAAAATGAGCCTGGATCGCTTGGCGAGGGGCCCCGGCCTAGCCTTGGCCCAGGCCCCAGATCAGCGCCTTCGACTGCTGATACAGCCGCATCCCCGAGATGCCTTTCTCGCGGCCGATACCGCTTTCCTTATAGCCGCCGAAGGGCACGGAGATCGACAACTGCTTGTAGGTGTTGATCCACACCACGCCGGCTTGCAGCGCGCGCGCCACGCGCCAGGCGCGTGCGTAGTCGCGCGTCCAGATGCCGGCGGCCAGGCCGAATACTGAATCGTTGGCCTGCGCGATCAGATCTTCTTCGTCGTCGAACGGTAGCACGCACAGTACCGGGCCGAAGACTTCCTGTTGCGCCAGCGCGCTGTCGTTGCGCAGTCCACCGATGATGGTGGGCAGATAGAACGAACCGTCTTGCGGCAGGCCGTCGGGGCGCTTGCCGCCGGCCAGCAGCTCGCCGCCGTCACTGAGGGCCTGCGCCACCATCGCTTCGATCTTGGCGCGATGCGCCGCGGTGGCGATCGGCCCCATCTGCGCGCCCGGCGCATCGGGCAAGTCGACGCGGATGCTGCGTGCGCGCGTCGCCAGCTTGTCGATGAACGAAGGCAAGGCGGCACGCTGCACGAACAGGCGCGAGCCGGCCACGCACGATTGGCCGCTGCCTTCGAAGATGCCGTCAGCCACTGCTTTGACGGCGGCGTCGGCATCGGCATCGTCGAACACGATGTGCGGTGACTTGCCGCCCAGTTCCAGCGCCACCGGCACCAGACGCTCGGCGGCTGTTTGCGCGATGGCGCGGCCGCTGGCGGTGCCGCCGGTGAACGAGATCATGCGTACACCCGGGTGCGCCACCAGCGCGCGGCCGGCCTGCACGCCGGTGCCCGGGATGACGTTGAGCAGGCCCTTGGGCAGCCCCGCTTGCAGCGCGATGCGGCCGAGCGCCAGTGCCGCAGACGGCGTGACTTCCGAGGGCTTGAGCACCACTGCGTTGCCGGCGGCCAGCGCCGGCGCCACTTTCTGCGCTTCCATCGTCAGCGGCGAGTTCCACGGCGTGATCGCCGCGACCACGCCGAACGGTTCGTAGGTGGTCATCGCCCAATAGTTGCCGCGTGCCGGCGGCATTTCCGAACCCTGCGTTTCGCACACCGCGGCGTAATAGCGGAAGGTGGCGACGGCGCCGGCGACCTGCGCGAGGCACTCCTTCCACACCTTGCCGTTTTCCAGCATCTGCAAGCGAGCGAGCTGTTCGGATTGCGCTTGCATGCCGTCGGCGATGGCCGACAGCAGCCGCGCGCGCTGATGCGGCAACAGGTCGCGCCAGGCCGGCTCGGCGGCGGCGCGCGCGGCGGCGTTCACTGCGGCATCGACCTGAGCTTCACCGGCGGCTGCGGTGGGGCGATGCGCCGTGCCATTGGCCGGGTTGAACGTGTGCAGCACGCTGCCGGTGTCGGCGATCGCCTCGCCGTCGATCAGCATCGGCTGGACGTCTTGCGTTGCGGGAAGAGCTGAAGGCTGATTCATGACCTGAAGTCTGTGAGAAGGTTGCGGTACCTGGCCGCGATGGCGAGCGCGCCGATGGCGAGCGCCCGGCGCGCGGGCTCAGAGTTCTTGCGGCCGCTGTTCGCGCGCCAGGCGCAACACTTCGCACACTAACGCATAGATGGCTTGATTGGCGGCCAGCGAAGTGCCGTCGACCGTGGGCACGGCCAGGCCGCTGTAGCCGTCGAAGGCGCCTGCGGCGATCGGTGCAGCCACGCTGGACTGTACCGCCGTCCAATCGGGCATCAGCGACAGGCGGCCGCTGGCCAGCCCCAGGGCTGCCGCGATGGCATAGGCGCCCCAGTTCGAGACCGCGGCGGGCAACAGGAAATCGACCGCAGTGGCGTCGAGCAGGCCGCCGTGGCACGGGCAGCCGCAATCGCGGCCGCGCGGATGCAGATCGGCGAGCTGATCGCGAATGCGGCCGAAGCCGATCTCGTTGCCGCCGTCGCCGACCGCTACGGTGGGCACGCCGCGCGCGCGCAGCGCGGGCACCAGTCGGTGCGCGTGCGCCACCCAGTCGGGGCTCTTGGGCTTGCCGCTGCTGTTGTGAAACACGCCGAGCGCGTTGGGCCCGGGCTTTTCGACGAAGAAGGCCGCCGCTACCGGCGGCAGCCGGCCGAGCAGTTCATCGATGAAGGCGTCGGCGGCGTCGGCGCCGGTGGGAAAGGGCAGGGCGAGCGCTGCATTGCGGCGTTCACGCCAGGCGTCTTCGGCCAGCAACGGCGTGCCGGCCGCTTGCACCGAGGCGGCGATGCCGGGCAGGAAACGCTGCTCGGACAATACGCAGCTGCGCACGCCGAGCGTGCCGAGCACGCGCGCCAGCACGGCCACGCCCGATGGCCCGTCGGTCTCGCCGTGCGGCAGCCAGGCCGGATTGCCGGTGCCGGTGACGAGCAGCACCGTGCCGTCCTTCAGGCGCG
>JAFKGG010000445.1 GCA_017307915.1 Burkholderiales bacterium
CGCCCGCCGCGCCGCGCCGTGGCCGGCGCCGCGATCGCGGGGATGCTGGCTGCGACCGTGCCGGCGCCGGTAGCGGCGCGAATGGTGAGCACCGAGGAGGCCGTCTCGGCCACGGCCGGCGATGCCCGCGTCGAGCTGGTCACGCTGCTGGCACGTGAGGATGTGCGCCAGCAACTGGAAGCGATGGGCGTGTCGCCGGCGCAGGCAGCCGAGCGTGTGCAGGCGCTCGATGACCGGCAGGCGGCCGAGCTGGCGGCGCAGATCGAGCAGGCCCCGGCCGGTGCCGGCTTCTGGGCGGTCATCGGTGTGGCTTTTGTGGTGCTGGTGATCACCGATCTGCTCGGTTTCACGCACATCTTCCCGTTCAGCCGACGCGACACGCGTTGAGCGTGCGGCCGCCCGTGCTGAGGCAAACAGGCCATGGCCGCGGCAGCGGCGCGCGGCTGGCCGCGCTGCTGCTGGTGGCGGCGCTGCTGGGGCTGGGCGGCTGCGCCGCGCCGCAAAGCGCGGCCGTGCGCGAGGCCTGGCGGGCGACGGGGCAGCCGACAGGGCAGCCGACGGCGGTCAGCCGCCTGCCGCCCGCCGTGCAGCTCGACGCCGTGCCGTTCGTCGCGCAGACCGAGTTCCAGTGCGGCCCGGCCGCACTGGCCATGGTGCTGGGCTGGCTCGGGCACGAGGTGCCGCTGGACGAACTGAGCCAGGCGGTGTTCGTGCCGGCGCGGCAGGGGTCGCTGGCCGCCGAGATGCTGGCCCTGCCGCGCCGCTACGGACTGCTGCCGCTGAAGACGGCGCCGCAGCTCGGGCAGTTGCTGGCCACAGTGGCCCAGGGCCGGCCGGTGATCGTATTCCAGAATCTGGGCTTGTCGGCGCTGCCGGTCTGGCACTACGCGGTGCTGATCGGCTACGACCTGCCGGCCAACCAGGTGCTGCTGCATTCGGCCACCACTCCGGTGATGGCGATGAGCCTGGATACCTTCGAGCGCACCTGGGCGCGCAGCGGCTACTGGGCGATGACGATCAGCGAGCCCGGCGCGCCGCCGGCCGACGCCGATCCAGCGGCATTGCTGCAGGCTGCGGTGGCGCTGGAGCGGGTCGACAAGGGGGCAGCGCTGCGTACCTATGAGGCGCTGTTGCAGCGCCAGCCGGCCGATCGCATGGCGCTGTTCGCCCACGCCAATGCACTGTATGCCGCCGGCCGGGTCGCCGAAGCCGTAGAGGGCTATCGGCAACTGCTGGCCCGCTATCCCGACACCGCCGACGCCTGGAACAACCTGGCGCAAGCGCTGGCCGAACAAGGGCAACGCGGCGAAGCGCGCCAAGCCGTACGGCGCGCGCTGGCCATCGGCGGGCCGCGGCTGCCGCTCTATCAGCAGACAGAGGCGCAACTGCGCGGCGCAAGCGCGCGCTGAGCGGCCGCAGGCACCGTCGCAAGCACCCCACACTTGCTGCCGGCAGCGGCCGGGAAACGGCGCCAGACGGTCATCTGCGTGTCAACCTGCCGACGGCCGCGGTGGTAACATCTGGCCATCGCATCGCAAGCCCCTCCGATCACGTAATCCCCCCATCGCCACTGCTGTCTCTCGAAGGTCGATCCGGAAGCCGGACGGCGTTCGTCGGCGCCGTTTTTCTCGCGGCGTTCGAACATCTTTGACGAGAATCTCGTTCCGAAAGGTGAAGAACCATGATGAAAGCGTTCCAGTCGAACTCCTATTTGTTCGGCGGTAATGCCCCGTATGTCGAAGAGCTCTACGAGAGCTACCTGAACAATCCCGGCTCGGTGCCCGATCAATGGCGCACCTGGTTCGACAGTCTGCAGGTCGTGCCCGCCGCCGACGGCAATCCCGAAACCCGTGATGTGGCGCATGCGCCGATCATCCAGTCGTTTGCCGAGCGTGCTCGCGAAGGGCAGTTGCAGCCGCAGATCGCCGGCGGCGACCCGGCCACCGCGCGAAAACAGGTTTTCGTCCAGCAACTGATCGGCGCGTATCGCTTCCTCGGTTCGCGCTGGGCCGACATCGACCCCCTGAAGCGCCAGGAACGGCCGCTGATTCCGGAACTGGAACCGGCGTTCTACGATTTCACCGAAGGCGACCAGGCGCACATCTATTCGGCCGCCAATACGTATTTCGGCTTCGAAACCGCCCGGCTGCGCGACATCCTGCAGGCGCTGCGCGACACGTACTGCGGTTCGATCGGCGCCGAGTTCATGTACCTGAGCGACCCGGCGCAAAAGCGCTGGCTGCAGGAGCGCCTGGAATCGACGCGCGCGCGGCCCAGTTATTCGCCGGAAAAGAAAAAGCGCATCCTGGAGCGGCTGACCGCCGCCGAAGGGCTCGAGCGTTATCTGCACACCAAATTCGTCGGCCAGAAGCGCTTTTCGCTGGAGGGCGGCGAAAGCTTCATCGCTGCGATGGATGAACTGATCCGCGGTGCCGGCCAGGCCGGCATCCAGGAAATGGTCATCGGCATGGCGCACCGCGGCCGGCTCAACGTGCTGGTCAACACGCTGGGCAAGATGCCCAAGGAACTGTTCGCCGAATTCGAAGGTCATCACGCCGACGACCTGCCCAGCGGCGACGTCAAATACCACAAGGGTTTTTCCAGCGATCTGTCGACGGCGGGTGGCCCGGTGCACGTGTCGCTGGCGTTCAACCCGTCGCACCTCGAAATCGTCAATCCGGTGGTCGAAGGTTCGTGCAAGGCGCGCATGGTGCGTCGCGGCGACCGCAACGGCGACCAGGTGCTGCCGGTGCTGGTGCACGGCGATGCGGCCTTCGCCGGCCAGGGCGTGGTGATGGAAACGCTGAACCTGGCGCAGACCCGCGGCTACGGCACGCGCGGCACGGTGCACATCGTCATCAACAACCAGATCGGCTTCACCACCTCGGATCCGCGCGACACGCGCTCGACCATCTACTGCACCGACGTGGTCAAGATGATCGAAGCGCCGGTGCTGCACGTGAACGGCGACGACCCCGAAGCGGTGGTCTATGCCACGCAGCTCGCGTTCGAGTTCCGCCAGCAGTTCCGCAAGGACGTGGTGGTCGACATCGTCTGCTTCCGCAAGCTCGGCCACAACGAACAAGATACCCCGGCGGTCACGCAGCCGATGATGTACAAGCGCATCGCGCAGCATCCCGGCACGCGCAAGCTGTACGCCGACAAGCTGGTGGCGCAGAACGTGATCGCGGCCGACGAGGCCGAGCGCATGGTGGCCGGCTATCGCGACGCAATGGACAAGGGCACGCACACCGTCGATCCGGTGATCACGAACTTCAAGAGCAAGTTCGCGGTCGACTGGATGCCGTTCCTGAACCGCAAGTGGACCGACGCCGCCGACACCGCGGTGCCGCTGGCCGAACTCAAGCGTATCGGCGAACGCATCACCACGATCCCGCAGGACTTCAAGCTGCATCCGCTGGTCGACAAGGTGATCGGCGATCGCCGCGCGATGGTGCGCGGCGAGCAACCGCTCGATTGGGGCATGGGCGAGCACATGGCGTTCGCCACGCTGGTGGCCTCGGGCTACGGCGTGCGCCTGTCGGGCCAGGATTCGGGCCGTGGCACGTTCACGCATCGGCACTCCGTGCTGCATGACCAGAACCGCGAGAAGTGGGACCAGGGCGCCTACATTCCGCTGCAGTTCGTGGCCGAGAACCAGGGCCAGTTCATCGTCATCGATTCGGTGCTGTCCGAAGAAGCGGTGCTGGGTTTCGAATACGGCTACGCCACCGCCGACCCGAACACGCTGGTGATCTGGGAAGCGCAGTTCGGCGACTTCGTCAACGGCGCGCAGGTGGTCATCGACCAGTTCATCTCGTCGGGCGAAACCAAGTGGGGCCGTGCCTGCGGCCTGGTGATGATGCTGCCGCACGGCTATGAAGGGCAGGGCCCCGAGCATTCGTCGGCGCGCCTGGAGCGCTTCCTGCAACTGTGCGCCGAGCACAACATGCAGGTGTGCCAGCCGACCACGCCGGCACAGATCTTCCACCTGCTGCGCCGGCAGATGATCCGCATGTTCCGCAAGCCGCTGGTCATCATGACGCCGAAGTCGCTGCTGCGGAACAAGGAAGCCGTCTCCTCGCTCGAAGACCTGGCCAAGGGCGAGTTCCGCACCGTGATCGGGGAGGCCGCCGGCGCCGTCGATCCGAAGAAGATCAAGCGCGTCGTGGCCTGCACCGGCAAGGTCTACTACGACCTGCTGGCGGCGCGCCGCGAGCGCGAGCAGGACGACGTGGCGCTGGTGCGCATCGAGCAGCTCTATCCGTTCGCGCACAAGGCGTTCGAAAGCGAGCTGAAGAAGTATCCGAACGCCACGCAGATCGTCTGGTGCCAGGACGAACCGCAGAACCAGGGCGGCTGGTTCTACGTCCAGCATCATCTGAGCGAGGCGCTGAAGGAAGGCCAGAAGCTGAGCTATGCCGGTCGTGCCGCGTCGGCATCGCCCGCTGTCGGCTACTACGACAAGCACTACGCCCAGCAAAAGGAATTGTTGGCGGCCGCGCTCGGCGACAGCCGTGCGCGCAGCGCTCGCAAGACCGCTTGAGAGATCGGCGGGCGCGCCGCGTTGCAAGCCAGCCCGTCGCTGGCCGCCCCGCAGCCGGTCGCCCACCTCTGCATCCGCTGCCTTCCTGCTCCTCCTCGACCCGAATTCGTTTCCGGAGAATTTGAACAATGGCTCTGATTGAAGTGAAGGTTCCGCAGTTGTCGGAATCGGTTGCCGAAGCAACGCTGCTGCAATGGCATAAAAAAGTCGGCGAGGCCGTGGCCCGCGACGAAAACATGATCGACATCGAGACCGACAAGGTGGTGCTCGAACTGCCGGCGCCGCAGGCCGGCGTCATCTCGCAGATCGTCAAAGGCGACGGCAGCACGGTGGTGGCCGGCGAGACGATCGCCGTGATCGACACCGAAGCGGTGGCTGGCGCCGTAGCGCCCGCTGCGGCCGCCCCGGCTGCCGCTGCCGCCCCCGCGGCCGCGCCGGCCCCGGCGGCTGCGCCTGCGGGCGGCGCCATGAGCGGTGTAGCCATGCCGGCCGCCGCCAAGCTGATGGCCGAGGCCAATCTGTCGCCGGCGCAAGTGGCCGGTACCGGCCGCGACGGCCGCATCACCAAGGGCGACGTGATCGCCGCGAAGGCCGGCGGCGCTGCCGCTCCGTCTACGGCGTCGATCCCCACCGGCGTACCCACCGCCAGCCTGCCCGAGGTCAAGCCGCCGGCCGACATCCAATCTCTGCTCGAAGGCCGCCCCGAACAGCGCGTGCCGATGTCGCGGCTGCGCCAGCGCGTGGCCGAGCGGCTGCTGCAATCGCAGGCCACCAACGCGATCCTGACCACGTTCAACGAAGTGAACATGCAGCCGGTGATGGATCTGCGCAAGCGCTATCAAGAGCGCTTCGAAAAGGAACACGGCGTGCGGCTGGGCTTCATGTCGTTCTTCGTGAAGGCCGCCGTGCATGCGCTGAAGAAATACCCGGTGGTCAATGCATCGGTCGACGGCACCGACATCGTCTATCACGGCTACTTCGACGTCGGCGTGGCGGTAGGCTCGCCGCGCGGTCTGGTGGTGCCGGTGGTGCGCAATGCCGATCAGCTGAGCTTCGCGCAAATCGAAAAGCAGATCGCCGAGTACGGCAAGCGCGCGCAGGACGGCAAACTGGGCCTGGAAGACCTGACCGGCGGCACCTTCTCGATCAGCAATGGCGGCGTGTTCGGTTCGATGCTGTCGACGCCTATCATCAACCCGCCGCAGTCAGCGATTCTTGGCGTGCACGCGACCAAGGATCGCGCCGTGGTCGAGAACGGCCAGGTGGTGGTGCGCCCGATCAATTATCTGGCGCTGTCGTACGACCATCGCATCATCGACGGCCGCGAGGCGGTGCTGTTCCTGGTGTCGATCAAGGAGGCGTTGGAAGACCCGTCGCGCCTGCTGCTGGATCTGTAAGGAGCAGCGCGTCATGTCACAGAGTTACGACGTCGTCGTGATCGGCGCCGGCCCCGGCGGCTACATTGCCGCGGTGCGCGCGGCGCAGCTGGGCTTCAAAGTGGCTTGCGTCGAAAAATGGCGCAATCCGCAGGGCGAGCTGGCGCTGGGCGGCACCTGCCTGAACGTGGGCTGCATTCCGTCGAAGGCCTTGCTGGCCTCCAGCGAGCAATTCGAAAACGCGGCCCATCACCTGGCCGACCACGGTATCGCGGTGGGCGCGCCGAAACTGGATATCGGCAAGATGCTGGCGCGCAAGGATGCGATCGTCAGCAAGATGACCAAGGGCATCGAGTTCCTGTTCCGCAAGAACAAGATCACCTGGCTGAAGGGCCATGGCCGTTTCGCCGGCACCGGCGATGACGTCTACCGGATCGAAGTATCGGGCGACGGTGATGACAAGGCGGTGCAGTTGGTCGAAGCCAAGCACGTGATCATCGCTACCGGCTCGAAGGCGCGGCATCTGCCCGGCATCGAGGTCGACAATGAGCTGATCTGCGACAACGAGGGCGCGCTTGCGCTGCCCGAAGTGCCCAAGCGGCTGGGCGTGATCGGCGCCGGCGTGATCGGGTTGGAGCTGGGCTCGGTGTGGCGTCGGCTGGGGGCCGACGTCACGATTCTCGAAGCGCTGCCCAACTTCCTGGCCGCCACCGACGAAGCGGTGCAGAAAGAAGCCAAGAAGCAGTTCACCAAGCAGGGCCTGAAGATCCACCTGGGCGCGAAGATCGGTGCCGTCAAGACCGACAAGAAGGGCGTGCACGTGGCCTGGACCGACGAGCAGGGCGATCAGCAGACGCTGGCCTGCGACCGGTTGATCGTCTCGGTGGGCCGTGTGCCGAACACCGACGGCCTGGGGCTCGATGCGATCGGGCTGGTGGTCGACGAACGCGGCTTCATTCCGGTCGACCAGCATTGCCGCACGCAAGCGGCCAACGTCTGGGCGATCGGCGACGTGGTGCGTGGTCCGATGCTGGCGCACAAAGCCGAAGACGAAGGCGTGATGGTGGCCGAACTGATTGCCGGCCAGAAACCGCACATCGATTACAACTGCATTCCGTGGGTCATCTACACGGCGCCGGAAGTGGCCTGGGTCGGCAAGACCGAGCAGCAGTTGAAAAGCGAGGGGCGCGCCATCAAGACCGGCCAGTTCCCGTTCGCAGCCAATGGCCGCGCGTTGGGCATGGGCGCTTCGGACGGCTTCGTCAAGGTGATCGCCGATGAGGCCACCGACGAAGTGCTGGGCGTGCACATCGTCGGCGCCAATGCTTCGGATCTGATTGCCGAAGCGGTGCTGGCGATGGAGTTCAAGGCTTCGGCCGAGGACATTGGCCGCGTCTGCCATCCGCATCCGTCGATGTCCGAGGTGATGCGCGAGGCGGCACTGGCGGCGACCGACAAGCGCGCGCTGAACATGTGATGAGGCGCGCGCGGGCGTGACAGTCGTCGAGGCCTACGAACGCGCCCTGGCCGAGCGCGGATATCAAGCGGACGCGGCGCAGCGCGCCGCGATCGAGCGTCTGCAGCGGATGTTCGACGATTTCGTCGAGTTCAAGGCACGACGCTCGAATCGTTTCAAGAAGCTGATCAGCCGGCCGCCGGTGCCGCGCGGCATCTGGCTGTACGGCGGCGTGGGCCGCGGCAAGAGCTTCCTGATGGATTGCTTCTATGCCTCGGTGCCGGTGGTGCGCAAGACGCGGCTGCACTTTCACGAGTTCATGCGCAGCGTGCATCGCTCGCTGGAAGAGCTCAAGGGCCGCCCCGATCCGCTCGACGCGGTGGCCGCGCAGGTGGCGCGCCGCTACCGGCTGATCTGCTTCGACGAGTTCCACGTGTCGGACATCGCCGATGCGATGATCCTGGAACGGCTGATGCGCGGGCTGTTCGCGCATGGCGTCACCTTCGTGATGACGTCGAACTATCATCCCGATCAGCTTTATCCCGACGGCTTGCATCGCGAACGCGTGCTGCCGGCGATCGCGCTGATCAACGCCAACGTCGACGTACTCAATGTCGATGCCGGCGTCGACTATCGGCGCCAGACGCTGGCTTCGGTGCGTGCTTATCTGACGCCGCCGTCGACCGAGAACGATCGCCTGCTGCGCGACACCTTCGCCGCCCTGGCTGAGGTCAAGGACGAAGACCCGCGGCTGTTGATCGAGCATCGCGAGATCCGCGCGCTGCGGCGCGCCGGTGGCGTGGTGTGGTTCGACTTTCGCACGCTGTGCGGCGGGCCGCGTTCGCAGAACGATTATCTGGAAATCGCCAGCCAGTTCCACACCGTGATCCTGTCGGGCGTACCGCGGATGAGCGCGGCGATGTCGTCCGAAGCCAGGCGCTTCGTGTGGCTGGTCGACGTGCTGTACGATCGGCGCGTGAAGCTGATCATTTCGGCCGAGTGCCCGCCTGAGCAGTTGTATACGGATGGCGCGATGGCCAATGAGTTCCACCGCACGGTGAGCCGGATCGTCGAAATGCAGTCGCGCGAGTATCTGGAAGCGCCGCGGCGCGAGGCCGGTGTCGGCCTCGACGGCCGCGCCTGAGGGTTCGCGGCATGGCTGCGGTGGCGCGCTGGCTGCGGTTTGCCTTGGCAGCCTGGGTCGGCGGCCTGGCCCTGACGGCCGCTGCCGTGTCGGCACAGCCGGCGCCTGCGACCTCACCCGACGGCGTCGGTTCGGCGGCCGCAGCCCGGGCCGAGCTGGAAACCGTCAGCCGTGAGCGGGCGCGCCTGGCGGCGGCCTTGCAGAGCGGCGAGGCCGACTGCAAGCGGCGCGTGCTGGTCAACGACTGCCTGGATCGCCTGCGCGCCGGACATCGGGCGGCCGAGCTGCAGTTGAAGAATCGCGAAGGCGCCGCGCGCCGCGTTCTGCGCGACACGGCGCAGATCGAACGCAGCGCTCGGGAAGCGCGCCAGGCCGAGCACCAGCGTGACGAACAAGCGCAGAGCGAGGCCGAACGCGAAGCGGCGGAGCGCCGCTCCACCGAGGCAGCCAATGCCGCGCGTTTCGAGCAGCGTCAGAAAGAGGCGGCCCAGCGCGAGCAGGAGCGCCGCAGCAAGACTCAGCAGCGCACGCAGCGCGCCCGTGAAAAGGAGGCCAGCCGCGAAGCCGAGCGGCTGGAGCGCGAGCGTAGGGCTGTCAGCCAACAGGCGCGGCGGGCTGAACAGCAGGCACGCCGGGCCGAGCGTGAGGCGGCCAGGGCTGAACGTGAGGCAGGAAGAGCGGAACGTGAGGCGCGCAAAGGCGCGAAACAGGGCGCCGCCGGCGGGGCAGCCGGTGCTGCCGGGGCGGCCGTCGCGACACCCACGATACCCGCCAATCCCACCGGCCGGCCGGCGCCTTGAGCGCCCCAATCCGGCGCAGTATCATTGCAATCGGCATGACCAACGAACGCAGCCTCGACACCATCAAGCAGCGAATCGCCGAGTTGCAGCTCGAGCATCGTGGCCTCGACACGATGATCGAAGCGATCGGCATGCAGTCGCACTTCGACGAGCTGCAGCTGCGCCGTTTGAAGAAGCGCAAGCTGCAGATCAAGGACGCGATCATGCTGCTGCAAATGCAGCTCGTGCCCGACGTGCCGGCCTGAGCCGGTGTGAACGAATCCGGCCACGCGCCGGCTGCCGTTCCTGTCGTTCTCCGCCCTCCAACGGAACCCATCTTGACCACACGCTTGCAAGGCCCGGTCGCCGCGGCTTTTGCCGTCGACGGGCCGCTGGCGCAGGCCCAGCCCGGCTATGCCGAGCGCGGCGGCCAGACCGAGCTGGCGCTGGCCGTAGCCGACGCGATCGAGAACGCCACGACCCTGGTGGCCGAGGCCGGCACCGGCACCGGCAAGACCTTTGCCTATCTGGTGCCGGTGTTGCTGTCGGGTGGCAAGGTCCTGATCAGCACCGGTACCAAGACGCTGCAGGACCAGCTCTTTTCGCGCGACCTGCCGCGCGTCAAGCAGGCGCTCGGGCTGGCCGCCAGCACCGCGCTGCTCAAGGGCCGCGCCAACTACGTGTGCCGCCATCATCTGCGCCGCAACCTGGAAGATGGCCGCTTCGAGCGTCGCGAAGACATCGCCGTGCTCAAGCGCATCGAGCGTTTCGCGGCCATTTCGAGCAGTGGCGATCGCGCCCAGGCGCCCGGCATCCCCGAGGAGTCGCCGGTCTGGGCCAAGGCCACCTCGACGCGCGAGAACTGCCTGGGGCAGGACTGTCCCGAGCTGGCCGGCTGCTTCGTGTTCAAAGCACGCCAGGCGGCGCAGCAGGCCGACGTCGTCGTCGTCAACCATCATCTGTTCTGCGCTGATCTGGCGCTGCGTGAAGAGGGCGTCTCCGAGCTGCTGCCGGCGGCCAATGCGGTGGTGTTCGATGAGGCGCATCAGCTTCCCGAGATCGCTACGCAATTCTTTGGCCGCAGCGTGTCGACGCGACAATTGGCCGATTTTGCGCGCGACCTGCTGCGCATCGGCCTGGCCGATGCGCGTGACGCTGCCGACTGGATGGCGCTGACGCAGGGATTCGAGCAATCGGTTCGCGTGCTGCGGTTGGCGGCGGGCCGTCCCGGACGCATCGATGCGGCGCGGTTGCGCACGATGCACGAGTTCAGGCTGGCCGTCGAAGGCGTGGCGGCGGCCTTGCCGCGCGCCGAGCTCGATGGCGCCGCTTCGCGCAGCCGCGATCTGCTGCGATTGGCCCTGCGTGCGCGCGAGCTGGCGGGGCGGCTGCGGCGCTGGCTGCAGGGCTTGGACGCCGCGATTTCGGGTGATGGGGCGAGCGGCGCCGGCGCGGGCCCGGTGCGGGATTCAGGCGCTGAGCCGGCTCCAGCCATGGCCGGCGATGACGGCGGACTCGATGCCGCGGCCGGCTTTGCCGACGCGCTGGCAACGGCGGATACCCAAGCCTCGCCCGACGAACCCGCCATTCTCTGGGTTGAAGTCCACCAGGGCGGCGTGACCTTGCACGCCACGCCGCTGTCGGTGGCTGCCACCTTCCGCCGCCATCGCGAAAGCGCGCCGCGCGCCTGGATCTTCACCTCGGCTACCTTGGCGGTGGCCGGCCGCTGCGACCATTTCACCGAGGCGATGGGGCTCGATGACGCGCAGGTGCTGCGCTGGGAAAGCCCGTTCGATTACCAGCAGCGCGCGCTGCTGTACGTGCCGCGCGGCATCGGCGATCCGGCCTCGGCCGAGTTCGGCCGGCGCGTGGGCGAAGCGGCCTGGCCATTGATCGCCGCCAATCGCGGCCGCGCCTTCGTGCTGTGCACCAGCCTGCGCATGGTCGACACGCTGGCCGCACTGCTGGGCGAGCGCATCAAGCAGGCCGCCGACGGCATCGAGCTGCTGGTGCAGGGCCAGGCCTCGCGCTCGGTGCTGATCGAGCGCTTTCGTAATGCCGCGCATCCGCTGTTGATCGGCAGCGCCAGTTTCTGGGAAGGCGTGGACGTGGTCGGTGCGCAGTTGTCGCTGGTCGTCATCGACAAGCTGCCGTTCGCTTCGCCCGACGATCCGGTCCTGCGTGCGCGCGTCGAGGCGCTGCGCCGCGCCGGCGGCGAGCCATTCCGCCAGATTCAGCTGCCGGCTGCGGCAATGTCGCTGAAGCAGGGAGCGGGGCGCCTGATCCGTTCCGAAACCGATCGCGGCGTGCTGGTGATCTGCGACGAGCGGCTGCTGTCCAAGTCGTACGGCAAGAGCCTGTTGCAGAGCCTGCCGCCGTTCACGGTGAGCCGGGATGCGCAGCAGGCGCTGGCGTGGTTGTCGGATGAGGCCGCGCCGGTCGATGATGCGCAGGTGGGAAGTGCGCAGCCCGACGGTACGCCGGCTTTGACGCAACGGATCTGAAGGGCCGGGCCCGTCGAAGCGGGCCCGGCGGCCTGCCTATCGCGCTGCGCTCGTCGCAACCACGCGTTCGCCGAGCAGTGCCTCGATATCGTCTGCCGACAGACCCAATTCGCCGAGCACCTCGCGCGTGTGCTCGCCGACCAGCGGCGCGCGCCGGCGCACGCCGCCCGGCGTGGCCGACAGCTTGACCGGCACGCCGGGCACGGCCACCGGATCGGCCGAGCCGGGGTGTTCGACGCGCGGCAGCATGTCGCGTGCCGCGAAGTGCGGATCGGCGAAAATCTCGGCCGCGTCGTAGATCGGACTGAACGGTACGTGGCCCCCGAACAGCGCGCGCAACTGCTCCTTGGTCTGCGTCAGCGTGAAGCGCTCGATGGCTTCGGTCAGCACGTCGCGATTGGTCCAGCGCGCGGCTTCGGTATTGAAGCGCGGGTCGGTGGCCAGCTCGGGCTGGCCGATGCGCTGGCTCAATTCGCGAAACTGAGGATCGTGCGTGGGCGCGATCACGATCACGCCATCCTTGACGCGGATGGTGCCGAACGGCGCCATGCCCGGAATGCCGTTGCCCATCGGCCGCGGCGGCTGGCCGGTGTACGAGAACTGGCTGACCACCAGTTCCGACAGCGCCAGTACGCTGTCGACCATCGCCACGTCGACGTACTGGCCGCGGCCAGTGGCGCGCGCATGCCACAGCGCGGTCATGGTGCCGAAGGCGGCGAACAGGCCGGGCACGGTGTCGCCGACGCCGCCGCCGACCTTCATCGGGTGCTCGGCATCCTGCCCCGAGATGCCCATCCAGCCGCCCATCGCCTGCGCGACGATGTCGAACGAGGGCCAGTGCATGTAGGGGCTTTGCCCACCCGCCTTGTCGCCGAAGCCGCGCACCGAGGTGTAGACCAGCCGCGGGTTGAGCGCCGACAACTGCGCATAGCCGAGCCCGATGCGCTCGAGCACGCCGGCGCGATAGTTCTCGACCAGCACGTCGGCCGAGCTGGCCAGCCGTTGCAGCAGCTCGCGGCCGCGTGTCGATTTCAGGTCGATGGCGATCGAGCGCTTGTTGCGATTGCAAGACTGGAACAAGCCGCCGAAGGCGCGCTGCGTGTCGTCGCTGCGAAACGGCCCGACGCGGCGAAAGAAATCGCCTTCGAGCGGTTCGACCTTGATCACGTCGGCGCCATGGTCGGCCAGCAGTTGCGAGCAGAACGGCCCGGCCAGCGCATGCGTCAGATCGAGCACGCGCACGCCCGTGAGCGTGCCGGCACTCGTGCGTGCTGCTGCGACGCCAGCGCCGACGCCGGCTTCAGAGTTTCCTTGCGATGACATCCTTGAGCACCTCGTTGGAGCCGCCATAAAGACGCTGGATCCTGGCGTCCATCAGGAAATGCGAGATCGGGTATTCCTGCATGTAGCCGTAACCGCCGAACAGTTGCAGGCATTCATCGACGATCTTCCACTGCTGTTCCGAGCACCAGACCTTGGCCATCGCCGCTTCCTCGGCGCTCGGCGAGTTTTCGCCGCGGACCAGGCGATCGATCAGATTGTCGATGAAAACGCGGCCGATCCTCGCCAGGCTGACGCATTCGGCGAGCTTGAACTTGGTGTTCTGGAAATCCCACAGCGTCTGGCCGAACATCTTGCGTTGCTTGACGTAGTCAAGCGTCAGCTCGATGGCGCGCTCGGCCGAGGCGATGGCGGTGACGGCGATCGTGATGCGCTCCTTCACGAAGCTGTCCATCATCTTGCCGAAGCCGTTGCCTTCGACGCCGCCCAGCAGATTGGCGGCCGGCACGCGCACGTCGTCGAGGAACACCTCGCAGGTGTCCAGCCCGTGCTGCCCCATCTTCTCCAGCACCTTGTTGACCTTGAAGCCGGGTGCCTTGTCTTTCTCGACCATGAACAGCGAGATGCCCTTGGCGCCGGGGCCGCCGGTGCGTGCCGCCACGATCGCCAGGTCGGAGCGCAGCCCGTGCGTGATGAACATCTTGCTGCCGTTGATCACGTATTCGTCGCCTTCACGGCGCGCGGTGGTGCGCAGCATCTTGATGTCGGTGCCGGCGTCGGGCTCGGTGGCGCAGAACGCCAGCAGCTTTTCGCCGGCGACGATCGGCGGCAGCCAGCGGCGGATCTGCTCGGGCGTGCCGGTGAGGATCAGCGTGGTGGGTGCGCCGAACGCGCCGGGCACGTAGCCGAACGAGGTGTCGCAGACGCGCGCCTGCTCTTCGATGATGACGACGTCATGCGCATAGGTGCCGCCGTGGCCGCCGTATTCCTCGGGAAAACTGACGCCGATCAGCCCCAGCTCGCCGGCTTTGCGCCAGACCGATTTGTCGATGTAGTGCTGCTTGCGCCACGTGTCGGCCTGCGGCACCACTTCGTTCTCGAAAAAGCGCCGCGCGGTGGCGCGCAGCATGTCGAGTTCTTCGTTCATCCACGGTGAACGATAGTGCTGGAACACTGAGCATCTCCTTGAAGAAAGTGACCGGAGTATTCCGAGCTGCGCCCAAATTGTCAACCAACCCGTTGGTTGACAATTAAAGGCCAGCGTCCTAGAGTTCCGCTCAACGCCGGTTCGCGGCGGCTTCTTCCAGCGGCGTGCATAAGGAAAACCAAGACATGAGTGCAGACACGGCCACCGGCCTGCTCGAATCGGGCGCCTGGCATCGCAATGGCTTTTCGGGCGGCTGGCGCGCGCTCGAAGGCGGCATCATCGAAGTGATCGAACCGGCCACCGGCGCGGTGCTGGCCGAGGTGGGGCACGCTGCGCCGACCGATGTGCGCAGTGCCTGCGCACAGGCACGGCAGCGCCAGGTGGCGTGGGCGGCGCTGCCTTACCAGCAGCGTGCGGCGATCTTTCGCGCGGCGGCGCAGCGCCTGGAAGGCGAGCGTGCCGCATATGCCGGCTGGATCGTGCGCGAAACCGGCGCGATCCCGCCGAAGGCGATGTTCGAGATCGATTCGGTGCTGCATCTGCTGCATGAAGCGGCCGCCATGCTGACGCAGCCGCAGGGGCTGGTGCTGCCCAGCGTCGAAGGCTGCACCAGCATCGCGCGGCGCCAGCCGCACGGCGTGGTCGGCGTCATCTCGCCGTTCAATTTCCCGTTCCTGCTGTCGGCGCGCGCCGTACTGCCGGCGCTGGCCACCGGCAACGCGGTGGTGCTCAAGCCCGATCCGCGCACGCCGGTGTGCGGCGGGGTGCTGATGTCGCTGCTGCTGGCCGCGGCCGGTCTGCCCGAAGGCGTGCTGCAGATGCTGCCCGGCGAGGCCGATGCCGGCGAGGCGCTGGTCACTGATCCCGACGTGGCGATGATCTCGTTCACGGGTTCGACCGCGGTCGGCCGCCGCGTCGGCGAGCTGGGCGGGCGTCATCTGAAGAAGGTGGCGCTGGAACTGGGCGGCAAGAACGCGTTCATCGTGCTCGACGACGCCGACCTGGATCTGGCCGTGAGCGGCGGCTGCTGGGCTTCCTGGCTGCACCAGGGGCAGATCTGCATGAGCGCCGGCAAGCATCTGGTGCATGCGTCGATCGGCGAAGCCTATGCGCAGCGCATGGCCGACAAGGCAGCGGTGCTGCCGGTCGGCGATCCGCATACGCAGCAGGTGGCGATCGGGCCGCTGATCACGCGCAAGCAGGTGGAACGCGTCGAACGCATCGTGCGCGAATCGCTGGCGATGGGCGCCAAGCTGCTGGCCGGCGGCAGCCATGAAGGACAGTTCTATCGCCCCACCGTGCTCAGCGGCGTGACGCCGGCGATGCCGGTGTTTCGCGAAGAGATCTTCGGGCCGGTGGTGTCGATCACCACGTTCGACAGCGATGCGCAGGCGGTGGCGCTGGCCAACGACGGCGAATACGGCCTGTCGGCCGGCATTCATACGCGCGATCTGGCGCGCGGGCTGCGCATCGCCGAGCAGTTGCACGTCGGCCAGGTGCACGTCAACGACCAGACGGTGAACGACGACGGCACGATGCCGATGGGCGGGCGTGGTGCGTCGGGCAATGGCTCCCGGCATGGCGGGCCGGCCAACTGGGATGAATTCACGCAATGGCAGTGGTCGACCGTGCGCGCCACGCCGCCGCGCTATCCGCTCTGAGCACAACTTCGAGGAGACAAGCTCTCATGGTTCGTATCGACATTGGCCGTCGGCTGCGCATTGCCGCCGCGGTATCGCTGGCCGCGCTGGCGGCCGTCGCCGGTCTGCCGTCATCGGCGCTGGCACAATCGGAATCCGGTCCGCTGAAGATCGTCGTCGGCTTCGCGCCCGGCGGTGGCACCGACGTGGTCGCGCGCATCTATGCCGACGGTTTGCGGCAGCTGCTGAACACTTCGGTAGTGGTCGAGATCAAGCCCTGCGCAGGCGGTGCGATCGCGGTGCAAGGCGTGGTGAAATCGCCGAGCACCACGCCGACCATCCTGTTCGTGATCGACCATCAGGTGTCGATCCTGCAGCACGTGATGAAGACGCCGGGCTTCGACCCCGAGCAGGATCTGGTGCCGATCGGCCGCGTCGTTACCTATGACATGTGCCTGGCCGTGCATTCGTCGCTGCCGGCGCGCAACGTCAAGGAGTTCATCGACGCGGTGAAGGCCGATCCCAAGCTGGGCAGCTTTGCGGTGCCGGCGCCGGGTTCGAACGCGCAGTTCATCGGCCATTACATCGGCACGCATTTCGGCGTGAAGCTCGAACCCGTGACCTATCGCGGTGCCGCGCCGGCGCTCAGCGATCTGGTCGGCGGCCAGATCAAGACCGCGGTGATGCCTTGCGATGCGTTCCGCAATTTCACCAAGGACGGCACGGTGCGGATCATCGGCATCGCCAACGACAAGCGCTCCGAGCGCCTGCCGGGCGTGCCCACGCTGCGCGAATACGGGCTGGCGATTCCGGGCGCCAATTCGTTCCTGGGCGCGTATGCGCCGAAATGGCTCGATCCGAAGCTGGTGGCCACGCTGGTCAATGCCACGCGCGACATGTTCAAGCTGCCGGGTTTTGCCGATCGCCTGAACGATACCGGGCAGTTCGCCAACTATGCGCCGCCCGAAGATCTGGCGCGTTATGCGCGCGAGGCGTCGGTGTTCTGGGCCGGGCAGGTGAAATCTTCGGGGTTCGCGGCGCAGTGATTGCGGGAGGCCGCCCGGCGCGGTAACGCTCGGTGTGGCGGCGCCGCGCCGCTCGGCCTCGGCAGGCGCCGCACTCATCTCTTTCGTTTTCGTTCATCGCGCTGGCCGGCAGGTGCCGGTCCGGCGCTGCACAGGAGTCTTGTCCATGAAAATCACGCGGGTCGAATGCCTGCCGATCTCCACCCCGATGCGCAAGCCGATGGTGATGCCCAATACGCGCATCACGCAGATCGACAGTCTGCTGGTGAAGATCCATACCGATGCCGGCATCGTCGGCGTGGCCGATTCGGGCGACACCTCGTCGTGGTATCGCGGCGAGATGCAGGAAACGATGGCCACCATGATCGCCGACGTGATCGCGCCGAAGATCCTGATCGGCGAAGACCCGCGCAACATCGAACGCATCGTCGGGCGCATGGATCTGCTGGTGCGCGACAACAACCAGGCCAAGGCCACGATCGACTTCGCGCTGCATGATCTGAAGGGCAAGATCATGGAAGTGCCGGTCTATCAGCTGCTGGGCGGGCGCACTGTCGAAGCGGCCGACATGGGTTGGGTGCTGTCGTCGGACGTGCCGGCCAAGGTGGTCGCCGAGGCGCACGAGGCGCTCAAGCAAGGCTTCAAGCTGCTGAAGATGAAGACCGGCCACGGCACGCTCGATGACGACATCGAGATGGTGGCCGCGGTGCGCAAGGCGGTCGGCGATTCGGTCCGGCTGAGCATCGACGCCAATGGCTTCTGGACCTATGAACAGGCGCTGCGCACGATCCGCGTGCTCGATCGCTATGACCTGGAACTGATCGAGCAGCCGCTGCCGCACTGGGACATCGAAGGCATGGCACGGCTGCGCCAGCAGGTGCGCACGCCGATCTACGCCGACGAATCGGCGCAGGAACTGCACCACCTGAAGGAGATCATCGACCGGCGTGCCGCCGATGGCCTGTTCATCAAGACGCAGAAGGCCGGCGGCCTGGTACGTTCCAAGCGCTGGCTGACGATGGCGCGGCTGTCGGGCCTGCCGGTGATGTGCGGTTGCATGATCGGTTCGGGCCTTGAGACGAGCCCGGCGGCGCATCTGTGGGTGTCCGACCAGTGGGCGTCGCAGTACCTGAACGAGAGCACCGGTCCGTTGACGATCCACGGCGTATGGAACACGGCCGACATTCCGGCCGGCGCCGACCTGGCGTTGAACGTGCCGCGCATGGAACGTGCGCGTCTGTATCCGAACGAAGGGCCGGGCTTCGGGATCGAATTGAACGAAGACTTCATCGAGCGCAACGCCACGCCGGGCAAGGCGCGGCGCGTGGTTGGCGTCTGAGGGCGGCGGTCGTGACGGGCCAAGGCAGCGAGATGGGGGGCGGCGTGGCGCAGGCAGCGCAGCCGCAGCGGGCCCAGCAAGCCGAGCCGGCCGCGCGGGCGGAACGGGGGGCTCATGTCCAGCCGGGACAGACGGCGCCATCGCGTGGCCCCTTGTCGGGTCTGCGCGTCATCGAGTTCGCCGGGCTGGGGCCGGCGCCGTTCGCCGCGATGATGCTGGCCGATCACGGCGCGCAAGTGATTCGCATCGCGCGCCCAGCGGCGGCGCCGGTGGGCGGCGACGTCGATCTGCTGGCGCGCGGCCGCCTGCATCTGGGGCTGGATCTGAAACGGCCCGAAGCGATCGAGGTCGTGCTGCGCTTGATCGAATCGGCCGATGCGCTGATCGAAGGCTTCCGCCCGGGGGTGATGGAACGCCTGGGGCTGGGGCCGCAGGCGTGCCTGCAGCGCAATCCGCGCTTGGTCTACGGGCGTGCCACCGGCTGGGGACAGTCGGGCCCGTTGGCGATGGCCGCCGGGCACGACATCAATTACACGGCGCTGTCGGGCACGCTGCACGCGGTAGGCAAGCACGGCGAACCGACCCCGGTGCCAGGCTTCGTAGGCGATTTCGGCGGCGGCGGCATGATGCTGGCGTTCGGCGTGCTGGCCGCGATGCTGGAAGCAGGGCGCTCGGGCCAGGGCCAGGTGATCGACGCGGCGGTGTCCGACGGCGCGGCCTTGCTGGCCACGCTGGTCTATGGCTGGCGCAGTGCCGGCCAATGGAACACGCAGCCCGGCAGCAATATGGGCGATGGCGGCGCGCCGTTCTACAACACGTATCGTTGCAGCGACGGGCGCTACATCTCGGTCGGCGCGATCGAACCGCAGTTCCATCGCGAGCTGCTCACACGCTGCGGCATCGCACCCGAGACGATGCCCGAGCAATGGAACCCGGCGCTGTGGCCGCAGCGCCGCGAGCAGATGGCGGCGCTGTTCGCCACTCGCACGCGCGACGAATGGTGCGCGCTGCTCGAGGGCAGCGATGCCTGCTTCGCGCCGGTACTCGATCTCGATGAAGCGCCGGCGCACCCGCACAATGTGGCGCGGGCCGCTTTCAGCCGCGTCGACGGCATCGTGCAGCCGAATCCGGCGCCGCGCTTTTCGCGTACGGTGTCGGCCGAAAGCCAGCCCGTGCGGCGCGAGGGCAGCGATACCGATGCGGTGTTGCAGGCTGCGGGCTTTTCCGCTGCCGAGATCGAGCGGCTGCTGGCGCAGTCGGTCGTCTGGCAAGCCAGATAGCGGTTGGCTCGGTTCGACTGGGCGCCGGGCCTTGCGGCCTGCGCGCAGCCCCCAGTGGTTTTTTGACGTCGAGGCGCCGCCGCACAGGCTGAGCGCCAAGGCGGCGTCGTTCAGCCGCCGTTGGCGGCCTTCGCCTTGGTTTTTGCCTGGAGCGTGGCGGCGCCCTTGACCTGGCCGACCGGTGCAGCACCCGGCTGCGCCCGCAAGCCCGGTTCGATCAGATCGAAATAGGCGTTGGCGATGTCTGGCACCGAATAGCGGCCCTCAGGCTTGTACCAGCGCGGCACCCAGTTCAGCGCGCCGAACAGCAGTGCGCTGACCAGCGCCGGATCGCATTCGCGCAGTTCACCGCGTGCGATGCCTTCGCTGACCAGATCGCGCACGATGGTGTCGAGTCGGCGCTGGAACTTGCGGATCTCACCGCCAGCCGCCTCGGCCAGCGGCTGCGGGCCGACCAGCACCAGACAGCGGCCGAAGTCGCTGTTCTGCGATTTGGCCAACTGCACGACGAACACGCGCAGCCGTTCCAGCACTGGGCGGGTTTCGTCCTTGACCTGATCGTAGATGCTCTCGATCTCGGCGAACGAGCGCAGCTGGCACTGGAAGAGGATTTCTTCCTTGCCGCTGATGTAGTGGTACAGCGTCGCCTTGTGCATGTCGAGCCGCTCGGCCAGCATCTCCAGCGAGGTGCTTTCGTAGCCGAATTCGGCGAACAGATTGGCGGCGGTGACGAGGATCAGCGTCAGCTTGTCGTCATGCCGCTCGACGATCTTCTGCAGCCGGCGCGGCGTGGTCGAGCGGAAGCGGCGGCGCGCAGTGACGGAAGTGGGCGAGGGCTGGGCGCGATCCGATGTGCTCATGTCCAGTGCAAAGGGGGCGTTCAGCGCCAGACCTGCCACCAGCGGCGGGTTTCCTCGGGATAGCCGTTGGCCAGCAGCTGGCTGTCGGGAAAGTTGGTGCGCAGCACGCGTTCGGCGTCGGCACGCAGGTCGTTCAGGCCCAGGCGTTCATAGGAACGCACCATCAGATACAGCGCTTCCTCGACCGCCGGTGCGCGCTG
>JAFKGG010000318.1 GCA_017307915.1 Burkholderiales bacterium
TCTCGCGTTCGACCGGGAGTCTGTCGCCCGGCTTGAGGGTTCCGTTCGCGATCTCGGTCCGAATGAGCTCGCAGACGTCCTCGAAAACGCGCCGCTGCTCGCTTCTTCCGGCGTCCGCAAGACGCGTTTCATCCAATAGCTTGCTCATCGATCAATGATGGATCCAAAGGTAACGATCACTCCTGGCACAGCCTACAGCCTCCGAATGGTGCCGTCTTCCTGTGCGCAGCCCGCCGCCCGATTTCTTCTTCCATCAAGGCGCTCGCTGCGCACGCTTCTTTTCAAGATAACACCTGAGCCAGCTTTATCCGGGGTCATTTATGCATCCGCGACATGCTCAATCATTATCTGACAAATTGACATACGCCGTACGCGAGTCGCGGCCGCAATGGTCCCCGCCCGGCAACACAGGCCGCACCAGGCCCGGCACAAGTCCGTTGGAGATTATCCGATTATTCAGGCATCAATGGAGGCACCATTTCAACACCTAACCGGATCATAGGTCGATCTTCACCGCTTTATCCTATTGACTATTCCTCGATTTTGATTGAAAAATGGAGGGTCCAAATATTTTTTGGCTCCATCTTATGCGCACCCGCATCACCGAAATGTTCGGGATCGAGGCACCGATCTTCGCCTTCACCCACACACCCAGAGTCGCGATAGAGGCGACCAATGCCGGCGGGATGGGGGCTCTCGCATGCAGTTACTTCCAGCCCGACGAACTCGATCTCATCCTTGCCGACATGGATGCGAAGACGAATGGGCGTCCGTACTGCATAGACGTCCTCTTCGCCAACAAGGTCGGCACCGTGATGCCCCTGTCTGAGCGCCTGAACGTTCTGCCCGAAGAACATCTCGACTTCGTGGAGAAGGTGCTGAGCGAAGGCGGCATTGCGCCCTTGTCGCCCGAAGCGGAGGCCGAAATGCTGCGAGCGAAGCCTCCGGGACGAGGCCACACCGAAGAAGGCGTCATGGAGGTCATCGAGGTGGTACTCCGGCATCCTCAGGCCAGATTCGTCGTCAGCGCGATGGGCGCGCCGCCTCCCTATGTGGTCGAGATGCTGCATGCCCGCGGCATCAAGGTCGGCGCCATGGCCGGAAGCGCGGAACACGCTCTGAAGCATGTCGAGGCCGGCGTGGATGTGGTGATTGCGCAGGGGTCGGAGGCGGGCGGCCACACCGGCAGCATCTCTTCGATGGTGCTGTGGCCGGAGGTGGTCGAGACAGTCGCCCCAGTGCCGGTGCTGGCCGCCGGGGGGATCGGGAGCGGCCGGCAGATGGCAGCGGCCCATGTGCTCGGTGCCGAAGGGGTATGGTGCGGGACCATCTGGCTCGGCACGAGCGAGAGCGAGCTGAATCCCGAGATGAGACGTCGCTATATCGCAGCGCGCTCTCAGGATGCGATCCAGCAGAAGTACACCACCGGCAAGCCGCTTCGCACGTTGCGGAGCAAGTGGACGGATGCCTGGAGCGCGCCCGGTGCCCCCCAACCCCTGCCGCTGGCCAGCCAGAAGCTTCTCGTGGCGCCGGCGCTGAAGCGCATCGAACTCGCGAACGCCGTCGATTACATGAGCTATATGGCGGGCCAGATCGTGGGACGGATCAAGAAGGAGCAGACCACGCGCGAACTCATGCAGGCCATGAGACGGGAATTCGAACGAGCGCTCGATGATCTGCATCGGCACAGGGACGAGACGGTTGCGGTGGGAGAACGCGATGAAGGCCGCTGAGCATCATGCGGCCGGCGTCGGGCCCCGACACGACGCGCTCGGCGGGATACGGGTCCTCGATTTCACGATCGTGATGTCGGGTCCCATGTGCACCCGGATTCTGGCCGATGCCGGTGCCGAGGTGATCAAAGTCGAGGCGCCGGATGGAGATATGCCGAGAATGCGCCCGCCCTTTCGAGGCGGCGTCAGCACGTACTTCGGCGCCATGAACTGCGGCAAGCACAGCATCGTCCTGAATCTGCAGACGCCCGAGGGTCGGCAAATCGCTCGAGAACTCGCTCGCACTGCGGATGTCATCGTCGAGAACTTCCGACCGGGAGTCATGAAACGGCTGGGGTTGGACTACGCCACGATCGCCGCCGAGAATCCCCGGATCGTCTACTGCTCGATATCCGGCTTCGGCCAGGATGGGCCCGGGGCAACGGCACCGGCCTATGCTCCGGTCATCCAGGCCGCGTCGGGCTATGAGTTGGCCCATGCCGGCTATCAGGATGATCCGGGCAAACCGGCAGCCAGCGGAATATTCGTCGCGGACGTTCTCGCGGCCATTCATTCGGCAACCGCCATTTCGCTGGCCCTGTTCGACCGCGAACGTACCGGCGCAGGCCAGTACATCGACGTGGCGCTCATGGATGCGGTGATCGCGATGCTGATCGGCGAGTTCCAGGATGCGCAGTTCCCCGGCGAGCGGTCGCTGGTGCCCTACCGTCCGATGCGGGCCAAGGACGGATTCATCATGATCGCTGCGGCGACGAAAAGGAACTTCGCCGCGCTCTTCTCCGTCACCGGGTATCCGCCGGGCCGCAACACCGTGGATTCGTTGTTCACCGCCAAGAGTGAGTGGGATTGGCCGATCATCCGGCAGCACGTCGAGGCCTGGACGATGGCGCGAACCGTGGATGAGATCGAAGCCGCGCTCGGCGGTGCCGGCGTGCCGTGCTCGCGCTACAAGACCTTGGCCGAGACGCTGAGCGACCCGCAATCGATCCATCGCAACATCCAGGCGCGCGTCGGCGCCGGCGATGGGGAGTTCGCGGTGGCGAATCCGCCGTTCAGGATGTCCCGCGCCCGCATCCATGCCCGCCGCAAGATGCCGCAGCTGGGGCTGGACACCGATCGCGTGCTGGGCGAGCTGCTCGGCTACTCCGCTCAGAAGTTGGCACAGCTTCGACAGGCAGGTGTGACTGCCTCGTCGGGCCCCATTGCCGACGACAGGGCGGCCCCCGTTCAGGCGTAGGCACCCGAACCCTTCCCTGCCTCTCGGCGTCCGGCTGGCGACCGCAGCGACGCCGGACTTCCATCCATCCCAAGATCCATTCCCAGGAGACAGCCATGCATCGACGTACCTTCTCAATCGGATTAGGCGCCGCCGCGATCCTCGCTTCGCGCACAGCGCCGGCGCAACAGGATTCCCGGCCTCTCACGATCGTGGTGCCGTACCCGCCGGGCGGAATCTCGGACATCGTGGCGCGACTGCTGGCCAAGTCCATGGCCGTCACG
>JAFKGG010000319.1 GCA_017307915.1 Burkholderiales bacterium
CTTCACCCGCAAGGCCCTGGCGAGCCTGAAGTGACGGTCGCCGCGCTGGCCCTGGAGGGCATCACCTGCACCTTCGTTGCGCGCGATGATCCTTCGCAGCGCCACACCGCCGTGCGCGACGTGACGCTGCGCATCGCGCCGGGCGAGTTCGTCTCCGTGGTCGGCCCCACCGGCTGCGGCAAATCGACGCTGCTCAACGTCGGCGCCGGCCTGCTGGAGCCTTCGGCCGGCACGGTCAAGGTGTTCGGTGAACCGCTGGTCGGCGTCAATCGGCGCGCCGGCTACATGTTCCAGGCCGAGGCGCTGATGCCCTGGCGCAGCGCACTGCAGAACGTCATCGCCGGCCTGCAGTTTCGCGGCATGCCCGAAGATGAGGCGCGCCGCCAGGGTGAAGAGTGGCTGGCGCGCGTCGGCCTGGCCGGCTTCGGCGATCGTTATCCGCACCAGCTCTCGGGCGGCATGCGCAAGCGTGCCGCGCTGGCGCAGACGCTGATCCTCGATCCCGACATCATCCTGATGGACGAGCCGTTCTCGGCGCTCGACGTACAGACGCGCCAGTTGATGGAAAACGAAGTGCTCGACCTGTGGGCCGCGCGGCGCAAGGCGGTGCTGTTCATCACGCATGACCTCGATGAAGCGATCGCGATGAGCGACCGCGTCATCGTGCTGTCGGCCGGCCCCGCCTCGCACCCGATCGGCGAGTTCCCGGTCACGCTGCCGCGCCCGCGCGACGTGGCCGAGATCCGCAATCAACCCGAGTTCATGTCGCTGCACGCCCGCATCTGGGAAGTGCTGCGTGACGAAGTGCTGAAGGGATACGCGCAACTCAAGCGCCGGGCCTGAACACGATGACCAAACTGCGCTTGCGCACCTACCAGTTACTGCTGTTCGCCGGCCTGCTGCTGCTGTGGCACGTGCTGACCAGCCCGACGTTGCTGCCGCCGGTCTATTTCGAGAACCCGCACCAGGCGGCGTTCTTCTTCGGCGAGCCGCTGAAGGTGTTCGGCCGCATCGTCGACTGGTTCGTCAGCGGCGAGATTTTCGTGCATCTGGGCGTGACGCTGTTCGAGACGATGGCCGCGTTCGTCATCGGCACGGTGCTCGGGCTGGCGATGGGCATGTGGCTGGCGCTGTCGCCGTCGGCGGCGGCGCTGCTCGACCCCTACATCACGGCGCTGAACTCGATGCCGCGCGTGATCCTGGCGCCGATCTTCTCGGTTTGGTTCGGCCTGGGCGTATGGTCCAAGGTGGCCCTGGGCTTCACGCTGGTGTTCTTCATCGTGTTCTTCAACGTGTACCAGGGCGTGCGCGAGGTCAGTCCCAACGTGCTGGCCAGCGCCCGCATGCTCGGCGCCAGCAAGCGCCAGTTGCTGCGTCACGTCTATCTGCCCAGTGCCACCAGCTGGGTGTTCTCCAGCCTGCACACTTCGGTAGGGCTGGCCTTCGTCGGCGCGGTGGTCGGCGAATATTTGGGCTCGGCGCGCGGCGTCGGCTACCTGATCCTGCAGGCCGAAGGCACCTTCGACATCAACACCGTGTTCGCCGGCATTCTGGTGCTGACTGCGTTCGCGCTGATTCTCGATGCGGTGGTCGGCATCATCGAGCGGCGGCTGATGAAGTGGCAGCCCAAGAGCGGGGAAACCGAGAAGTTGTAGCGGTTGCCGGCCGTCCGCGTAAGGGCTGAAACAAAAAGGGCAGCCCCGAGGCTGCCCTTTTTGCTTGGAGCGCGACTCGCGTCAGCCGCGCCGGCGTGCACTGAAACCGATGCCCGCCAGGCCCAGGCCGACCAGTGCCAGCGAGATGGGTTCGGGCACTTCGCCGGTGATTTCGCGGCCGATCTTGGCCGCCGCGGCAGACTGGAAGTCGGCGAACGTCGACACCTGCTGCACGAAGGCGTTCGGGCCGCCGATCACGTTGTTGGTGTACCAGCTAGCGAGCGAGTTGTCACCGATCGGCAAGCCGTTGATGGTACCGGCTACGCCTGCGTTCGCGGCAGCAAGGAGGAACGCGTCGCGGGCGGCTGCCGTGTTTGCGCCTTCGTTCTGTGTGCCGTCACCGGAGACGTCGACCACCCAGCGCGCACCCTCGTAAGCGTTCGAACTAAACAACGGGGTGGCGAAATTGATCGCGCTGCCGACCGCCGTGTTGCCGCTGGAGGCACGCGACGTAGCAGCGATCGCGGCTGCGAACGCATTGGCCGACGCGGCATCCGTGATGAGGGTCCAGCCGACCTGTATGGCTTGCTGGGTGGTGCTCGACCACTCGATGTAGGTCACCGCAATGCCGCCGCCCAACGATTCAATCGCCGACTGGATGGACGCATTCTGGAATGCGCTCACATAGCCTTGCTTCTGCAGGTTGTACTCGTTGCTGTCCACGCTGCCGGATACGTCGACCAGCAGGGCCAGTTCCAAGGCCACCGGAACGGCGGCAGCGCTGCCGGCGCCGAAAATGCCTAGCGCGACGAGCGCTCCAGCAGCAAATTTCTTGAGCCCAAAATCCATTTTTGCTCTCCTTGGCTGTTCAATCCAATGCCTGGCTGGCAAAGGTGTGAGCACACGCAAGCAAGAGTGGGGCCAGATCAGGTCATCTGGGAAATAACCGAATTCTAATCAGCGTATTAGCGATGATTGTGGAGAAGCTACGTCAGATGGGCGCTGTTGTCTCATCTGGGAATTGTAAGAAAATCCAACATGGCGATTGACGTCAATTTAGACAAGTTTGCCAATAATCCGGCGACGCTCGGCGAAGCGCCAAGCCCGGCAGCCATTGCCGCGCCGTCGACGCGCCTTCACGACTTCCCGAGCCGCGTCAGATCCAGCCCATCCACCGCCTGCTTCAGCGCTCCCAGATCTACCTGCCGACCGTCGGCTTCCACGATCACGCCGTTTTCCAGCACCACTGAATAGCTGGCCTGCGAACCGTCCTTGGCGGCGCGTTCGCGCACTGTGCGCTGGCCTTGCTTGTAGGTTTTTTCCGTCTCGGTCGCGGTTTCCTTCTCACCGGTGACGTTGGCCCAGCCAGCGAACGTCATCAGACCCGCCAGGCCGCCGATGTCGGTGATCTTCAGTTCGATGTGGCGCGTATTGTCGCGAAACTGCGCCTGTGCCACCGACGCCTTCAAGCCCATCATCTCGTTCTGCTGGGCTTCGAAGCCGGTGCGGGGCAGGCCGCCCCGCGAGTC
>JAFKGG010000446.1 GCA_017307915.1 Burkholderiales bacterium
ATGTTGCGGATGTCGATCACGCCGGGTGCATCGCGCAGGCCATGCACCAGCGATTCGAAGTGCGGCGCCAGTTCCGCAGCACGCTGCGCCAGCGCCTCGTCGCGATGCACGTCGAGCGTGGCCAGCGCCGCCGCGCAGGCCAGCGGGTGGCCGGAATAGGTGTAGCCGTGCGCCAGCTCCACCGCTTCCTCGGGCCCCTGCATGAAGGCCTGGTGCACGCCGTCGCTGACCAGCACCGCACCCATCGGCACCGCAGCATTGGTCAACCCCTTGGCCAGCGTGACGATGTCGGGCCGCACGCCGAAGCAGGTGGCGGCCAGCGGCGCGCCGAGCCGGCCGAAACCGGTGATCACCTCGTCGAAGATCAACAGGATGCCGTGCCGATCGCAGATCGCCCGCAGCTTCTGCAGGTAGCCCTGCGGCGGCAGCAGCACGCCGGTGGAACCGGCCACCGGCTCGACGATCACCGCTGCCACCGTGGCCGGGTCGTGCAGCGCCAGGATGGCTTCGAGCGCATCGGCACGCTCGGCGCCATGCGCCGGCTGGCCGCGCGAGAACGCGTTGCGCGCCGGATCATGCGTATGCGGCAGATGATCGACGCCGGGCAGCAGCGGCCCGAAGGCGCTGCGATGCTTGCCGATGCCGCCCACCGACAGGCCGCCGAAACCCATGCCGTGATAGGAGCGCTCGCGGCCGATCAGCTTGAAACGCCCGCCCTGGCCGCGGCTGCGCTGATAGGCCAGCGCGATCTTCAGCGCCGTATCGACCGATTCAGAACCCGAATTGGTGAAGAAAGCATGCGCCAGACCGTTGCCGGCCCAGGCGCACAGCCGCTGCGCCAACTCGAAGGCGGCCGGGTGCGAAATCTGGAAGCTGGAGGCGTAATCGAGCTCGCCGAGCTGGCGCGCCAATGCCGCGACGATGCGCGGATGCCGGTGACCGGCGTTGACGCACCACAGGCCGGCGATGCCGTCGAGAATGCGGCGGCCGTCGCGGTGGCGGTAGTACATGCCGTCGGCGCCAACCAGCAGCTGCGGCGCGCGCTTGAAGCGCCGGTTGGGGGTGAACGGCATCCAGAAGGCGGCTAGATCGGGGGGCTCACCCATCGCCCCGGCCTGCGCTTGGTGCAGTGTCGTCATGCAGCGCAGTCTAGGCCGGTTGATTGTATTATTGTCACTAAAAATACAAGTTTTTGCACCAAGCCGCGTACAATCGATTCGACATGGGCGCCACCAACCCTTTGCACGCCGATCTGGCACGCCAATTCATCCAGTGGGCGGCTGCGCAGCGGCTGCCGGCCGGTACGCACCTGACCGAACTCGGCTTGGCGCAGCGGCTGGCGGTGTCGCGCACGCCGGTGCGCGCCATGCTCGATGCGCTGGTCGCCATGCGGCTGGTCGAATGGCGGCCGCGCCGCGGTTATTTTCTGGCCGCTGACACGGCCGCGCTGGAACAGCATCTGCGCGCCTTGCCCGACGACCGCATCGAGGCCTTGTACAACCGCCTGCTGATGGACCGCGTCACCGGCCGTCTGCCGTCGCGCTGCTCGGAACGCGAGTTGCGCGCGCTGTATCCGGGTTCGCGCACGCAACTCGAACAGGCCTTGCTCAAACTGGTGCGCGACGGCCTGCTGCGCCGGCGCCGCGGCCTGGGCTGGGAGTTTGCCGACGCGCACGATTCGCCGCAGGCCGAGCTGGAAAGCTACCGCTTTCGCCTGCTGATCGAGTGCAACGCGCTGCTGGCTCCCGGCTTCAAGCTCGACGCCGCGCGGCTGGCCGCGATGCGGGCGCGCCACCGTGCGCTGCTGGATCCGGCCCGGCAGCCGCGCTGGACCGAATTCTGGAACGCCAACGCCGAGTTCCACGAAACGCTGGCTGCCGGTGCCGGCAACCGCTTCATCCTGAACGCGATCCGCGAGCAGAACCGGCTGCGCCGGCTCACCGACCTGGCCGACTATCCGTCGATGCCGCGCGAACGGCGCGCCCGCTCGGCCAGCGAGCACCTGGCGATCCTAGACGCGATCGAGGCCGTCGACATGCCGCGCGCCGCGGCGCAGATGCGCGAGCATCTGCAATCAGCCAGCGACATCGTAGCGGCGCGGGCGGTAGCGCTCGGCACAGCCTCCCCGAGGCCACACTGAATTCAGCGCTAGGATTGCCAAGACCTGCGCCCCGCGCGAGACACCGATGCTCGATTCCATCACCTGGCCCGCCACCTGGACCGGCGTTCTGCCCGACGCCGTCGTCGCCCACCTGCCCGATCTGGCGTTGGCCGCTGCACTGGCCTGGGGCGCCGGCCTGCGGCTGTATCTGGTCGTGTTCCTGTTCGGCCTGGCCGCCAGCCTGGGCTGGTGGCCGCTGCCTTCGCATCTGCAGGTGCTGGCGCACCCGCTGGTGCTGGGCGCGGCCGGCTTCATGGCGCTGGTCGAGCTGTTCGCCGACAAGCTGCCCTGGCTGGACAGCCTGTGGGATGCGCTGCAGACCTTCATCCGCATCCCGGCCGGTGCGGCGCTGGCGGCCGGCGTCTTCGGCGACACCGGCGCGGCCGCGGCGCTGGCCGCCGCGCTGCTCGGCGGCACGCTGACGGCCACCACGCACTTCGCCAAATCGGGCACGCGCGCCACCCTCAACACGTCGCCGGAGCCGTTCTCCAACGCCGCGATGTCCTTGGCCGAAGACGTGGCAGTGGTCGGCGGCACCTGGCTGGCGGTGCAATACCCGCTGCTGTTCCTGTGTCTGCTGCTGGTGTTCCTGATCGGCGCGATCATGCTGCTGCGGCTGTTGCTGCGCGGGCTGCGCCGCCTGCTGCGCGTACTAGCGCCCCGCAGCAGCCATTCGCTCTAGAATCTATTCATCTGCCCTCGTTGATCGCTGACGCGCGATCGAGGAGCCGCCCTGACGGAACGCGTCCATGAAGTGGTTCATTCTCGCTGTCTTCGTGCTCAGCACGATCTATGTTCATCGCCGCGGCCGCGAGCGGCTCGGCTTCTTTCGCCAGGTGTCGGACCACTCGACGCTGTTCGCGCCGGTCAACGTGCTGATGTATGCGTTCTCGCGGGTACCGACCACGCCCTACGTCTCGATCGACGAGTTTCCCGAGCTCAAGCCGCTGCTCGAGCACTGGCGCGAGATCCGCACCGAAGCACTGGCCCTGCGCGAGGCGCAGCGCATCCGCGCCTCGCAGGAGTACAACGACGTCGGCTTCAATTCGTTCTTCCGCACCGGCTGGAAGCGTTTCTACCTGAAGTGGTATGACGAGAGCCATCCGTCGGCGGCCACGCTATGCCCCCGCACCACGGCGCTGCTGCGCGAGCTGCCGTCGGTGAAGGCGGCGATGTTCGCCGAGCTGCCGCCGGGCAGCCATCTGGTGCGCCATCGCGACCCGTATGCCGGCTCGCTGCGCATGCACCTGGGATTGGCGACGCCGAATGACGATGGCTGTTACATCGAAGTCGACGGCCAGCGCTATAGCTGGCGCGACGGCGAGGCGGTGGTGTTCGACGAGACCTATCTGCACGTAGCGCGCAACACTACGCAAGCCGATCGCGTAATCTTGTTCTGTGACGTGGAGCGCCCGCTGAAATACCGTTGGGCGCGGGCTTTCAACCGCTGGTTCGGCCGCCACGTGATGACGGCGGCCGCCTCGCCGAACGACGCCGGCGACCGCACCGGCGGGCTGAACCGCGTGTTCGGCAAGGTCTACGCGGTGCGCCTGCTGGGCAAGCGCCTCAAGGCGTGGAACCGCAGCGTCTACTATCTGGTCAAATGGGCGCTGTTCGGTGGCCTGCTGGCGCTGATCTTTCTCTGGTAGCGGCGCGCGGGGGCGCCGCCCCGCCGCCGAGAAGCGGGATCAGATCGCCGATTCGCCGGTTTCGCCGGTGCGGATGCGCACCACCTGCTCGACATCGGACACGAAAATCTTGCCGTCGCCGATGCGGCCGGTGCGCGCGGCGCGCACCACGGCGTCGATCGCCGATTCGACCGAGGCATCGGGGATGATCACCTCGACCTTCACCTTGGGCAGAAAATCGACCACGTATTCGGCGCCACGATACAGCTCGGTGTGCCCCTTCTGCCGACCGAAGCCCTTGACTTCGGTGACCGTCAGCCCGCTGACGCCGACCTCGGCCAAGGCCTCGCGCACCTCATCGAGCTTGAAGGGTTTGATGATCGCTGTGATCCTTTTCATGGTCGCTCCGGATACCTGGGATGGGAGAATGGCCGGCGCCGCCGGGATGAGCCGGCCGCGTCGATCGTTTGCCGTCTATTGTGCCTGAGCCGGCGGCGGTTCAGTCGCGAAAGCGCGAGGTGATCGGATACCGCCAGTCGCGCCCAAACGCCCGGTGGGTCACCCGGATGCCCACTGGCGCCTGACGGCGCTTGTATTCGCTGACGCGGATCAGCCGCACGACGCGATTGATCGCCTCGCGCGGGTAGCCCGCCGCGGCGATTTCCTCGACGCTGCGGTCGTCTTCCATGTACATCTGCATGATGCCGTCGAGCACCTCATAGGGCGGCAGCGAATCCTGGTCGAGCTGGTCGGGGCGCAGTTCGGCCGACGGCGGCCGGGTGATGATCCGCTCGGGAATCACCTCGCCGCGGGTATTGCGCCAGCGTGACAGCCGATAGACCATGGTTTTGGCGATGTCTTTGATCACCGCAAAGCCGCCGGCCATGTCGCCGTACAAGGTGCAATAACCCACCGCCATCTCGCTCTTGTTGCCGGTGGTGAGCACGATCGAGCCGTATTTGTTCGACAGCGCCATCAGCAGCGTGCCGCGGATGCGCGCCTGGATGTTCTCCTCGGTGGTATCCGGTGCCAGCCCACGGAATTCATCGGCCAGCGTGCCCAGGAAAGCGTCGAAACAGTTCGCGATCGACAGCTCGTCATAACGCACGCCCAGCCGCGCGGCCATGTCGCGCGAATCGATCCACGAGATGTCGGCCGTGTAGGGCGACGGCATCATCACTGCGCGCACCTTGTCGGCGCCCAGCGCATCGACGGCAATGGCCAGCGTCAGCGCCGAATCGATGCCGCCCGACAGCCCGATGATGGCGCCCGGAAAGCCGTTCTTGCCCAGGTAGTCGCGCACACCGAGCACCAGCGCCGAATAGACCTGCTCTTCGACCGCCATGTCGGGCGGCAGCGGCGCGGCGATGAAATCGGCTGCCTGGCCGGCCGGCTGAGCCGCGACCTGTGCCGGGACCTGTGCCGGGGCCGCGGCCACGGCCGGTGCCGGGGTCGGGGCCGATGTTCGCGCGGCGGCGGCCTGCGCCCCTGTCGCCACCTCGACGATCAGCAGATCCTCGACGAACGCCGGCGCCTGCGCCGCCAGCCGGCCGCTGGCATCGAGCGCGAACGACAGCCCGTCGAACACCAGTTCATCCTGCCCGCCGACCAGATTGGCCGCCAGCATCGGCAGACCCAGCCGCGAGACGTTTTCGCGTGCGGTGTCGAGCCGGGCGTTCTGCTTGTTCAGATGGTAGGGGGAGGCATTCAGCGCCAGCACCACCTGCGCGCCGGCCGCCCGCGTGCACTCGGGCGCATAGCGGAACCAGAAGTCTTCGCAGATGATCACGCCAAACGCGACGCCATCGACCTCGAACACCAGCGGCCGGTTGTCGGGCGTGAAATAGCGCACCTCGTCGAACACGTCGTAGTTCGGCAGGTCGTGCTTGTGATAGCGGCCGACGACGGCGCCACGATGCAGCACGCTGGCGGCGTTGTAGCGACGCCCCTCTTGCAGATGCGGATGCCCCACCACCAGGTGCAGGTCGAGCCCGGCAGTGGCTTCAGCCAGCGCTTGTAGCGCTTCCTCGCAGCCGCGGTGGAACGACGCGCGCAGCAGCAGGTCTTCCGGCGGATAGCCGGCCAGCGACAGTTCCGGGGTCAGCAATACCCGCACGCCGGCTGCGGCCGCTTGCCGCGCGGCGGCGATAATCCGCTCGGTGTTGCCGTGGAAATCTCCGACGATCTGATTGAGCTGCGCGGCCGCGATTCGCATGGAGGTCGATGTTGCAGGACAGTAATGGTCGAAATGATTATCGCATGCAGGTTCTGAGCGACCTGGACGGCGTCGATGCGGCGCAGTGGAACGCCTTGGTGGATGCCTGCACGAACGCTCCGGCGGCGCAGCCATTCCTGCGGCATGAATTCCTGCGCGCGCTGGAAACGACCGGCTGCGTCGGCCAGGACGCCGGCTGGCTGCCGCGCCACCTGCTACTGCGCGACGCCGAGGGCCAACCCGCGGCCGCCGTGCCGCTGTACCTGAAATTCCACTCCTACGGCGAATACGTATTCGACTGGGCCTGGGCCGATGCCTACCGGCAGCACGGCCTGCGCTACTACCCCAAGCTCGCGGCCGCGATCCCGTTCACGCCGGTGGCCGGCGCACGGCTGCTGGCCCGCGACGCGCAGGCGCAACGCGCAGCGGCGCAGGCGCTGGTGCAGCTGGCCCGCGACACGGGCGTATCGTCGCTGCACGTGCTGTTCCCCTCGGCCACCGAGGCGGCGCTACTGGAAGAACAAGGTCTGATGATCCGGCGCGGCGTGCAGTTTCACTGGCGCAATGCCGATTACGCGAACGTCGACGAGTTCCTGGCTGCGCTGGCGCAGCCCAAGCGCAAGAAGATCCGCGCCGAACGGCGCAAGGTCATGGAAGCCGGCGTCACCATCGAGCGGCTGCGCGGCCAGGCCATCAGCCGCAAGCACTGGGCGTTTTTCACGCGCTGCTACGAGCACACCTATGCCGCGCACCATTCCACGCCGTATCTGAGCCAGGATTTCTTCGAGCGCATTGGCGCCGCGCTGCCCGAGCAGATCACGCTGGCGCTGGCCTCGCACGACGGCCGGCCGATCGCCGCCAGCCTGCTGATGCACGACCACGAACGCGTCTATGGCCGCTACTGGGGCGCGCTGCAGTACGTGCCCTGCCTGCATTTCGAGCTGTGCTACTACCAGGCGATCGAGCTGGCCATCGAGCTGCGGCTGGCCATCGTCGAAGGCGGCGCGCAGGGCGAACACAAGCTGGCGCGCGGCTTCGAACCGGCGGCCACGCTGTCGGCGCACTGGCTGGCCGAACCGGCGTTCGCGCAGGCGGTCGATCGGTTCCTGCAGCGCGAGGGCGCGATGATCGGCGGCTATATGGATGAATTGAACGAGCGCTCGCCGTTTCGGGCCATGGCGAACGGTAAGCCGTGATCGGCTCCGCCCCCGTGGCGCGCCCGGCCGCCGCGGCTAGGGTGCCACCAGGGCGCGATGCTGGGTGACCGCCTCCAGCACGATTGGCGACAGGCCCTCGCCGCCGGTGGCGTCGAGATGGGCGAACAGCTCGCGGCGCATGCGCGGCTCCCAGAAGCGCTGCAAATGCGTGGCGATGCCGGTCACGGCCTCGTCATGATCGGGCATCGCGATGAAGAATTCGCCGATGCGGTTAGCCATACGGATCAGATTATCGCGGTCCATCTTCGATGTCGATGCGTTCCGGGTAGCTGTAGGCCACCCATTCGTCGTCGCGCGCAAAGCCCAGCAAGCACAGGTTGGCCGCTTCGGCCATGCGCACGGCCAGTGCGGTCGGCGCCGAGATCGCCGCCAGCAGCCCGATGCCGGCGCTGGCGGCTTTGTGCACCATCTCATAGCTGGCGCGGCTGGTGATCAACGCAAAACCGTCCGTGGTCGGCAGATCGGCCCGCGCCAGCGCGCCGATCAGTTTGTCGAGCGCATTGTGACGGCCCACGTCTTCGCGCACCAGGCGCAGCTCGCCGTCGAGCCCGCACCACGCCGCAGCGTGGCTGGCGCCGGTGATCTGCTGCAGCGGTTGGCGCAGGCGCAGCGCGTCGAGCGCGGTACGCAGCACCCCGGCCTGGATGCGCGCGGCCTGGGTCACGCGACGCAAGGGCTGGATCGCCTGCTGCAGGCTCTCGGCGCCGCACAGCCCGCAGCCGGTACGACCGGCCAGGCTGCGCCGACGTGATTTGAGCTGGGCAAAGACCCGCCCCGATACCTGCAGCCCGACCGTGATGCCCTGCGCTGATTCGCTCAGCTCGATGTCGAACAACTCCGAGACATCGGCCAGCAAGCCTTCGCTGAGCGCAAAGCCGAGCGCAAAGTCTTCCAGGTCACGCGGGGTAGCCAGCATCACCGCATGCGAGATGCCGTTGAACTCGAGCGCGACCGGCACTTCGTCGACCACTTCGTCGCAGGCCGAAAACGGCTGCCCGTTGCGCATGCCCTGCACGGCGACGCGACGGTGGCCCGGCGGCTGGGCGCCGTCGCCTGCTTGCACCGTATCCGCCATAGCCACCTCGATCGCCGTCATGGCGTCGCTCACTTCGCCATTATCGCCGCGCCAGCGCCGGCCGCCACCCCCTGCTCGCGTTCCCTGAGCAGCCGCATCTGCGTTTCATGGAAGCGCGTGTACTGCCGCTGCCACTCCGACGGCTGCGCCACCGGCATCACCTGCACTGCCGTCACCTTGTACTCGGGGCAATTGGTGGCCCAGTCGGAATTGTCGGTGGTGATGACGTTGGCGCCCGACTCAGGGAAATGGAAGGTGGTGTAGACCACGCCCGGCTGCATGCGCTCGGTGATCAACGCGCGCTGCACGGTCTCGCCGGCGCGGCTCTTGATGCCGACCCAGTCGCCGTCGCGGATGCCGCGTTCCTGCGCATCGTGCGGGTGGATTTCCAGCCGGTCTTCCTGGTGCCACAAGTTGTTGTCGGTGCGCCGCGTCTGCGCGCCGACGTTGTACTGCGACAGAATGCGACCGGTGGTGAGCAGCAGTGGATACATGCGCGTGACCTTCTCGTCGCTGGCCACGTATTGCGTGATCACGAAGCGGCCCTTGCCGCGCACGAAGCTGCCGACGTGCATGATCGGCGTGCCATCGGGCGCCTCGGCATTGCACGGCCATTGCAGGCTGCCCAGCGCATCGATCTTTTCGTAGGTAACGCCGGCGAAGGTCGGCGTCAGCGCGGCGATCTCGGCCATGATCTGCGCCGGATGCGTATACGGCATCGGCGAGCCCAGCGCTTCGGCAAGCTTCAGCGTGATTTCCCAGTCCGCATAGCCGGCGCGCGGCGGCATCAGTTTGCGCACGCGCGAGATGCGCCGCTCGGCGTTGGTGAAGGTGCCGTCCTTCTCCATGAACGACGAGCCAGGCAGGAACACGTGCGCGTACTTGGCGGTCTCGTTCAGGAACAGATCCTGGATCACCACGCATTCCATCGCCATCAGCGCCTGCGCCACGTGCTGCGTGTTCGGGTCCGACTGAACGATGTCTTCACCTTCGCAATACAGGCCCTTGAAGCTGCCGTCGAGCGCCGCATCGAGCATGTTCGGAATGCGCAGCCCCGGTTCGGGTTGGATCGTGACGCCCCAGGCCTGCTCGAACAGCGTGCGCGTGGTGGTGTCGGAAACGTGCCGGTAGCCGGGCAGCTCGTGCGGGAACGAGCCCATGTCGCACGACCCCTGCACGTTGTTCTGGCCGCGCAGCGGGTTGACACCGACGCCCTCGCGGCCGACGTTGCCGGTGACCATCGCCAGATTGGCGATCGCCATCACGGCGGTCGACCCCTGCGAATGCTCGGTCACGCCCAGGCCGTAGTAGATCGCGGCATTGCCGCCGGTGGCGTACAGCCGCGCCGCGCCGCGCAAGCATTCGGCCGATACGCCGCACTCCTCGGCCACCGCTTCGGGCGAATTTTCTGGCCGCGCGACGAACTCGCGCCATTCGGCGAACGATTTGTCCTCGCAGCGCTCGGCTACGAAGGCCTCGTTGACCAGCCCTTCGGTGACGATGACGTGTGCCAGCGCGGTCAGCACCGCCACGTTGGTGCCCGGCTTCAACTGCACGTGCCAGTCGGCCGCCACGTGCGGCGACTTGACCAGGTCGATGCGGCGCGGATCGACCACGATCAGCTTGGCCCCCTGCCGCAGGCGCTTTTTCATCCGCGAGCCGAACACCGGATGGCCATCGGTCGGGTTGGCGCCGATCACCATGATCACGTCGGCGTAGTCCACCGACTCGAAGGTCTGCGTGCCCGCCGATTCGCCCAGCGTCTGTTTCAAGCCATAGCCGGTGGGCGAATGGCAGACGCGCGCGCAGGTATCGACATTGTTGTTGCCGAATGCGGTGCGTACCAGCTTCTGCACCAGATAGGTTTCTTCGTTCGTGCAGCGCGATGACGTCAGGCCGCCGATCGAATCGCGGCCGTACTTGGCCTGGATGCGGCGGAACTCGCCGGCCGCATAGGCAAAGGCTTCTTCCCAGCTCACTTCGCGCCACGGATCGGTGATGCGCGCGCGGATCATGGGCTTCAGGATGCGATCCTTGTGCGTGGCATACCCCCAGGCAAAACGCCCTTTCACGCACGAGTGGCCGGCATTGGCCTTGCCGTCTTTCCACGGCACCATGCGCACCACTTCGTTGCCCTTCATTTCGGCCTTGAACGCGCAGCCCACGCCGCAATAGGCGCAGGTAGTGATCACGCTGTGCTCGGCCTGGCCGAGCCGGATCACTGATTTTTCCTGCAGCGTCGACGTCGGGCAGGCCTGCACGCAGGCACCGCAGGAAACGCATTCGCTGTCCAGGAACGGCTGATCCTGCCCGGGCGACACGCGCGAGTCGAAGCCGCGGCCGCTGATCGTCAGCGCGAAAGTGCCCTGCGTTTCCTCGCAGGCACGCACACAGCGGCTGCAGACGATGCACTTGCTGGGGTCGTAGGCGAAATACGGATTGGATTCATCCTTGGCGTCATGCAGGTGGTTGCTGCCCTCGTAGCCGTAGCGCACCTCGCGCAGGCCGGTGACGCCGGCCATGTCCTGCAGCTCGCAATCGCCGTTGGCCGGACAGGTCAGGCAATCGAGCGGATGATCGGAGATGTAGAGCTCCATCACGCCTTTGCGCAACTGCTGCAGCTTCGGCGATTGCGTGCGCACCGACATGCCGGCCTCGACCGGTGTCGTGCACGAGGCTGGATAGCCGCGCTTGCCGTCGATTTCGACCAGGCACAGCCGGCACGAACCGAAGGCCTCCAGACTGTCGGTAGCACACAACTTGGGAATGTTCACGCCGGCCAGCGACGCGGCGCGCATCACCGAAGTGCCTTCGGGCACGCTGATCTCGATACCGTCGATCGTCAGGTCGATCATCCGCTCGGCAAAGCGCGGCGGCGTGCCGCGGTCGCGTTCGACGATGATTTCTCGCATGGCAGCCTCGTTGTGCTCTTTGCCTTCAGGCCGCCTGCCGCGCGGGCGCGGCGGGGCCGAAGTCTTCGGGGAAATGGTTCAGCGCCGACAGCACCGGATACGGCGTCATGCCGCCCATGGCGCACAAGGAACCGTTCAGCATCGTGTCGCACAGGTCGCGCAGCAGCGCCTGCTGCCCCGGTACGTCATGGCCCGCGATGATGCGATCGATCACCTCGACGCCGCGCACCGAGCCGATGCGGCATGGCGTGCACTTGCCGCAGCTTTCGGCCGCGCAGAACTGCATCGCATAGCGTGCCTGCCGGGCCATGTCGACCGTGTCGTCGAATACCACCAGCCCGCCGTGGCCGACCACACCGCCGATCGCCGCCAAGGCTTCGTAGTCGAGCGGCACATCGAATTGCGCCTCGGGCAGATACGTGCCCAGCGGCCCGCCGATCTGCACCGCACGGATCGGCCGGCCGCTGGCCGTGCCGCCGCCGATGTCATAAAGCAGTTCGCGCACCGTCACGCCGAAGGCCAGCTCGACTAGGCCACCGTAGCGGATGTTGCCGGCGAGCTGGATCGGTAAGGTGCCGCGTGAACGGCCCATGCCGTAATCAGCATAGAACGCCGCGCCGCGCGCCAGCACGATCGGCACCGTGGCCAGCGAGATCACATTGTTGATCACCGTGGGCTTGCCGAACAGCCCGGCGATCGCCGGCAGCGGCGGCTTGGCGCGCACCAGGCCGCGCTTGCCCTCGATGCTTTCCAGCAATGCCGTTTCCTCGCCGCAGACGTAGGCGCCGGCAGCCTGGCGCACTTCGAGATCGAAGCGCCGGCCCGAGCCGAGCAGGTTCTCGCCCAGGTAGCCGGCATGGCGCGCCGCCTCGATCGCCGCGTTCAGCGTGGCGATCGCATGCGGATACTCGGAACGGACGTAGATGTAGCCGTAGGTGGCACCCACTGCCAAGCCGGCGATCGTCATGCCTTCGATCAGCATGAACGGGTCGCTTTCCATCACCATGCGATCGGAAAACGTGCCCGAGTCGCCTTCATCGGCATTGCACACGACGTATTTCTGCGCGCTCTGCGCGCCCAGCACCGTCTTCCACTTGATGCCGGTGGGAAACGCCGCGCCACCGCGGCCACGCAGTCCCGAAGCAGTGACTTCATCGACGATCGCCGCCGGCGTCATCGCCAACGCGCGCCGCAGGCCGGCATAGCCATCGTGCCGCAGATAATCGTTCAGTGAGCGCGGATCGACGATACCGATGCGCGCAAAGGTAAGCCGCTGCTGGCGCTGCAGATACGGAATTGCTTCGGTCGGCCCCAGCGACAGCGGATGCGCACCACCATGCAGGAAACCGGCCTCGAACAGGCTCGCCACCTGTTCGGGCACCACCGGGCCGTAGGCGATGCGGCCGGCCGGCGTGGCCACTTCGACCAGCGGCTCGAGCCAGAACAGACCGCGCGAGCCGTTGCGCACCAGCTCGATCGCGACGCCACGACCTTGCGCTTCGGCTGCAATGGCGGCGGCGACTGCGTCGGCACCCAGGGCCAGCGCAGTGGAATCGCATGGAACGTAGACGGTGGTGACGCCGCCCGCGGCCATGCCGGTCGATTGCTTCGAGTCGACAACACCGTGACTGGCGACGGCTGCGGCGCCGCCATCGGACGAAGCGCCGGCATCGATACGCTGTGCCGGCGCGCTGTTACAGGACTCGATCAAGGCATCGAAGCGCGCCGGCGTGACGTTCGCGTGCATCTGCCCACCGATCGCGATCGAGGGGCCGCTGGCGCAGTGGCCCAGGCAGTAGATCGATTCAAGCGCCACATCGCCGCCCCCGTCGTGCCGGTCGAAGGCACAGCCCAGCGAACGCTCGGCATGCGCGGCCAGCGCATCGCCGCCGCGCGCCTGACAGGCCTCGGCACGGCACACCTGCACCGTGACGCGCGCCGACGGCGTGCGACGGAAGTGATGATAGAAAGTGATGACGCCGTGCACTTCGGCGCGCGACAGATTCAGCGCGTCGGCGAGCAGTGCCACGGCCGCATCGGGCACATGGCCGAGCGAGGCCTGCAGCGTATGCAGGATCGGCAGCAAGGCGCCGGGCTGTTGCCGGTGCTCGGCCAGCGCCGCAGCCACTGCCGCGGCGATCTCGGCAGGCACCGTAGGCACCGGCTTGGAGGGCGCACTGCGCAGCTCCTCCATCATATATGTCTTTTTCGGCATATGTTTGACCATCTAATCCGCCGACGTTAACACCGGCAGCCTATCTAGACAATAGGCGCTGCCGCAGGGCTCGCCAACCTATGCTTTATAGGACATAATTCGAACGGCTTTGCCCAAGGCATGCATGCATGTACGACATCTCGATCAAACCGCTGTGGACGATCCGCCAAGGGCTCGACGAACTGCCGCTGCCGCGGCTGCTTGCGCTGCTGATGGCCATCGACGAGCACGGCAGCCTGGCCGCCGCCTGCCAGCGCAACGGCGTCGCCTATCGCCATGCCTGGGGGCTGCTGAACAAGGCCGAAGCCTTGTTCGGCAGTCCGCTGCTGCAGCGCACGCGCGGGCGCCGCGCGAGCCTTACGCCGCTGGCCGAGAAACTGGTGTGGGCCGATCGCCGCATCGCCGCACGGCTGTCACCGATCCTGACCAGCCTGGCGTCGGAACTGGAATCGGAAATCGAGCGCGCCGTCTCGCGTTCGCCCGCCATTCTGCGCATCCATGCCAGTCACGGATTCGCCGTGGAAACGCTGCGTGAATTCCTGTCGGCCGACGGCGTGCCGCATGATCTGCAATACCGCAGCAGCCAGGAAGCGCTGGCCTCGCTGGCCGGCGGCACCTGCGACATCGCCGGCTTTCACGTGCCCACCGGCGAATTCGAAGCCGCAACCGTACGCCACTATCAGCGCTGGCTCGATCCCCAGACGCAGCAGCTCATCAACGTTTCCAGCCGCCGCCAAGGGTTGATGGTGGCGCGCGGCAATCCGAAGCAGGTCAGTGGGCTGCACGACCTGCTGCGCGACGACGTGCGCTTCATCAACCGGCAGCAGGGCTCGGGCTCGCGGCTGCTGTTCGAGATGATGCTGGACCGCGGCCGGATCGATGCGCGCGCCATCGCCGGCATCGACGACTGCGAATACACGCACGCCGCGGTGGCCGCCTACATCGCTAGCGGCATGGCCGACGCCGGCTTCGGCATCGAGACGCCGGCGCGCCAGTTCAAACTGAACTTCATTCCGCTGGCGGTGGAGCGCTATTTCTTCGTCTGCCGCCGCGACGCGCTGGCCCAGCCCTTGGTGCAGCGGATGATCGAGATGCTGTCCAGTGCCGAATACCGGCGCGCGATCGATGCCCTGCCCGGCTACGATCCGTCGGCATCGGGTACAACGCTGGAACTCGACGCGGCTTTCGGACGCTGGCCGCGCGCCGGGACGCGTACCGGCACGCGCGCCGGTACTGGCGGCGGAACACGCACCGCCGGCTAAGGCGCCGAAAGCGGTTCGGACGAAGCGCCGAACACCTTGCCCACCGCCTGCACCGGCGTCAGCGGCAGCGGCGCCGGCTCGGATGCCGTCCAGCCGCCACCCAAGGCCTTCATCAAGTCGACGCTGTAGGCCAAGCGCGCCTGCCGGTTGCGCACCATCGCCAGCTCGGCGTCGTTCTGGTTGCGCAAGGCATCGAGCACTTCCAGATAGGCCGAATAGCCGGCCTCGTAACGCAACCGCGCCAGCCGTACCGTATTGCGCGCCGCTTGCAGCCGCACGTCGAGCTGCTGCTCGGCCGCGGCGCTGCGCTCGATGTTGTTCAAGGCGTCGGCCACTTCGCGAAACGCCGTCTCGGTCGACTTCTGGTAGGCAGCCAGCGCCTGGCGCTCGCGCGCTTCAGCCTGATCGGTGCGCGCCTGCAAGCGGCCGGCATCGAAGATCGGCAGCGACAGCCCAACGCCGAGCGACCAGATGCGCGCGCCGGCCGACAACAAATCCGACAGGTCGCGGCTCTGCCCGCCCAGCATGCCGGTCAGCGAGATGGTCGGCCGCATCGCCGCCTTGGCCACACCAATGCGTGCGTTGGCCGCCGCCAGCGCCGCTTCGGCCTGCCGCACGTCGGGCCGGCGATCGAGCAGCGACGAAGGCAGGCCGACCGGCGGCGTAGGCGGCACCGGCAGCGCACGCAGATCGCCGCTGGCCACGCGCAGATCGAGACGGCCGCTCAGTACGCCGAGCTGGCGCTCGACCGCCGCTCGCTGGCGCTGCAAGTCGTTCAACTGCACGGCGGCATCGGCGCGCAGGCCCTCGGCCTGGTAGACGTCGAGTTCCGAAGCCAACCCGCCGCGCGCCCGCGCGCGCGCCACCGCCAGCGATTCCTCGCGCGCCGCCAGGCTGTCGCGCGTGACCGCGATCTGCGCATCCAGCGATCGCAGCAGAAAATACGCCTGCACGGCCGTGCCGGCCAGCCCGAGTTGCACCACGTCCTTGCCATACTGGGTGGCCAGCAGTTGCGCCTGCGCCGCCTCGGCGCCGCGCCGCAGGCGCCCCCAGAAATCCAGCTCGAACGAGGTCGAGAACGCCGCGCGCTGATCCCAGCGCACCACCGGAATGCCCGCCGGAATCGGCTGCGCGCCACGCGTGGTGACGCGCGAACGCGTGGATGCGGCATCGAGGTTCAGTTGCGGGTACAGCACCGCGTAGGTCTCGCGCAGCACCGCTTCGGCTTCTTCCAACTGCGCGGCCGCCAGCCGCAGATCGGTATTGCTGGCGAACACCGAGTCGACCAGCGCGTCGAGTTCGGCATCGCCGTAACGGCGCCACCAGTCGGCCGGGATCATGGTGTCGGCAGCCGCAGTGGCTGCCTCGCCATTGCCGAAATCGGCGGGCAGGTTCACGGCCGGGCGTTGATAGTCAGGCCCCATCACCGTGCAACCGCCGGCCAGCAGCGTCAGCGTGAACAGCAGCGCGGCCGCGGCCGCACGATGCCGGTCGGAGCGATGATCCGCTGAGCGATGCCCTGCCAAGCGATCGTCCGCTGACCGATGCTCCACCAAGCGATTGCCCACGATTCGATTGCCCGCCATCAGCGCACCTCGTCGCGCCGCGTCGCGGCCACTTCATGCTCACGCAGCTTGCGCGACGTGAGCACGAAGAACAGCGGCACGAACATGGTGGCCACGAAGGTGGCGACGATCATGCCGCCGAATACGCCAGTGCCCATCGAGCGCCGCGCGGCCGCGCCCGCGCCGGTAGCGAACACCAGCGGCACCACACCCAGCACGAAGGCCAGCGAGGTCATCACGATCGGCCGGAAACGCAGTCGCGCCGCCTGCAAGGCCGCGTCGATCGGCGCCTTGCCGGCCAGCAGCGCCTGCTGCGCGAACTCGACGATCAGGATCGCGTTCTTGGCCGCCAAGCCGATCAGCACCACCAGGCCGATCTGGAAATAGATGTCGTTTTCCAGATTGCGCAGCAGCACGAAAGCCAGCGCGCCGGTGATGGCGAACGGCACGGCCAACAGCACGCCCAGCGGCAGGCCCCAGCGCTCGTACAGCGCGGCCAGGATCAGATACACCATCACCAGCGCGAAGCCGAAGGCGAACACCGACGCGCTGCCGGTGCGCTTTTCCTGGAACGCCTGGCCGGTCCACGCAATGGTGTAGCCAGTAGGCAAAGCGCGCGCCGCCACGCGCTCGACGGCCAGCAAGGCATCGCCCGAACTGACGCCCGGCTTGCCGGCACCCAGCACCTTGGCCGACACGTAGCCATTGAAGCGGTCGAGCTGCTCAGGCCCGATGGTGTTGCTGATCGTGATCAGCGCCTTCAGCGGAATCATCTCGCCGGTCGCCGATGAGCGCACGAACACGCTGCCCAGGTCGTCGGGTTTGGCGCGAAACGGCGCATCGGCCTGCACTTGCACGCGATAGGTGCGGCCGAACTTGTTGAAATCGTTGACGTACAGCGTGCCCATCGTGCTTTGCAGCGTCTCGAACACGTCTTGCATCGATACGCCCAGCGCCAGCGCCTTCTCGCGCTCCACTTCGACCAGCAACTGCGGCGTCGTCGGCCTGAAGAAGGTGTTCAGCCCCTGCAATTGCGGATCGCGCGACAGCTCGGCGATGAAACCTTGCACCACTTGTTCGAGCCGGCGCGGATCGGGATCGGTGCGTGCCTGCACGTAGACCTCGAAGCCGCCGGAGGTGCCCAGGCCGCGGATTGCCGGCGGATTGAAGGCCAGCGCCATGCCGTCCTTCAAGGCCATACCGCGCGCAAAGATGTCGCCAGCGACCTGTTGCGCGCTTTGCGTGCGCTCGGACCATTCCTTCAGCGGCACGAAGATCGTCGCGGCATTGGTCTTGTTGCCGCCGCCGATCAGATCGAAACCGTTGATGACGAACATGTGCTCGATGGCCGGATGATCGGCGAGCATCTGCTGCAGTTGCGCGCCCGAGCGGCCGGTGCGCTCCAGCGTCGCGGCATCGGGCAGCACCACTGCGCCCAGCACGTAGCCCTGGTCTTCGGCCGGCACGAAGCTGCCGGGAATTCGCACGAACAACAATGCGCACACCGCCAGCACGCCGGCGAAGAACAGCAGCGACAGCCAGCGCCATTTCAGCGCCAGTCTCACCGCCCGCATGAACAAGCGCGTGATCGCATCGAAGCCGCGATTGAACGGCGCAAACAGTTTCGATTGGTGATCGGCGGCCTTCAGCATCAGCGAGCACAGCGCCGGCGTCAACGTCAGCGCGACAAAGCCCGACAGCACGACGGCGATCGCCACCGTCACCGCGAACTGCTTGTACAACTGGCCGGCGATGCCGCCCAGGAACGCCACCGGCACGAACACCGCGCACAGCACCAGCACGATCGCCACCACCGCGCCCGACACCTCGCGCATCGCCTCGATCGCGGCCGCGCGCGCCGGCAGGCCGTTTTCGCGCATCAGGCGCTCGACGTTCTCCAGCACCACGATCGCATCGTCGACGACGATGCCGATCGCCAGCACCATCGCGAACAGCGTCAATGTATTGATCGAGAAGCCGAACAGCCATAGCCCGGCAAAGGTGCCGATCAGCGAGACCGGCACCGCGATCATCGGAATGAAGGTGGCGCGCGCCGTCTGCAGGAACACGAACACCACCAGAATCACCAGCGCCGCCGCCTCGAAGATCGTGGTGCGCACTTCGCGGATCGACGCCTCGACGAAGCGCGTGGTGTCGAACGGAATGAGGAAATTCAGCCCTTCCGGAAAGCCGTCCTTCAACTGGGCCATCTTGGTCTTCACGGCCTTGGCCACGTCCAGCGCATTGGCGCCCGATTGCAGAAACACGGCCGTGCCGATGGTGGGCTTGCCGTCGAGCGTGTTGAATGCGTCGTAGCTTTGCGCGCCCAGTTCGATGCGCGCCACGTCCTTCAAGCGCAGCACGCCGGACGGGCCGCCGGCGCGCACGACGATCTCGCCGAATTCCTCGGGCTCGACCAGTCGGCCACGCGCGGTGACGGTATAGACCAGGCTCTGGCCCGGCGGCGCCGGCTCGGCGCCGATCTTGCCGGCCGCATACTGGGCGTTCTGCGCGCGGATCGCCGTCGCCACGTCGGACGCCGTGACGCCGAGCTGCGCCATGCGATCGGGCTTGAGCCACACGCGCATCGAATAATCGCGCGCGCCGAAGATGGTGACGTCGGCCACGCCCGGCAGCCGCTTGAGCTCATCGACCAGGTTCAGCGACGCATAGTTCGACAGATACAAGGTGTCATAGCGCCCATCGGGCGAGCTCAGCGCCACCAGCAGCAGGATGTCGTTGGAGCGCTTCTGCACCGTGACGCCGTTGCGTCGCACCTCATCGGGCAACCGCGGCAGCGCCAGTTGCACGCGGTTGTTCAGATTGAAGGTGGCCTGGTCGACGTTGGTGCCGACTTCGAACGTGGCGGTGATCGTTACCGTGCCGTTCGACGACGAACTGGACGTGAAATACAGCAAACCCTCGACGCCCGAGAGCTGCTCCTCGATCGGCGCGGCTACCGTGCGCGCCAGCGTCTCGGCGCTGGCGCCCGGATAGTTGGCGTTGATGGTGACGGTGGGCGGCGCGATCTCGGGATACTGCGCCACCGGCAGCACTTGCGAGGCGACCAGCCCGGCCAGCACCAGGATGATCGACAACACGCTGGCAAAGATCGGCCGTTCGATGAAGAAACGCGACATGGCGGTGTGGGCGCGGTGGTCGGGTTCGGCTCAACGGCCGGCGGTGTTCGTGTTCGTGTTCGCGTTCGCGCTTGCGTTCGCCGGCGGCGCCGACTGCGGCGGCTGTGCCGCTTGCGGCTGCACCACCGCCCCGGGCCGCAACCGCAGCAGATTGTCGACCGCCACCCGCTCGCCCGGCTGCAGTCCGTCGCTGACCACCCAGTCGCGGCCGACCCAGCCGGCGGTCTGCACGCTGCGCAAGCTGGCCTTGTTCTCGGCGTCGATCACCCACACCTGGCGGCCGCGATCGTTTTGCAACACCGCCGCCTGCGGCACGACGAAGGCGTCGCGCCGCCCCACTTCGAGGCGCGCCTTCACGTACTGGCCGGGCAGCAGCGCCAGCTTCGGATTGGCGAACTCGGCGCGCAGTTGCACCGTGCCAAGCTTGGTGTCGACGGTCGAGCCGGTGAAGTTCAGGCGGCCCGCGCGCTCATAGGCACGGCCGTCGGCCAGCGTCAGCGTGACTTTCAGCGCCCGTTCGTCGGCGCCGCGCAGTTGCGCGAATTCGGGTTCCGACAACGAGAAGCGCACCCAGATCGGATCGGTGCGCGTCAGGGTGGTCAACAGGCTGCTGTCGCTATTGGTCGTCACCAGGCTGCCTTGCGAACGCAGAGCACGGCCGGCGACGCC
>JAFKGG010000320.1 GCA_017307915.1 Burkholderiales bacterium
ACTCGCGCTATCAATGATGCCCGGGTTCCGGGATGCGTACTCCATGGCATAGGCCAGCTCGCCAGCGGTGTCGGCATGCAAGTAAAGCAGCGGCTGTCCGTTGACGACATTGGCCCCGAGCTCGACGTCCATATACACGCCAGCAACCTTGGCCTCGGGCGCACCGGCCAGTTTCGCGAGCTGGGCGATCTTGCGGTTGTTGATCTGGACTACCCGCCCTGAGCGGGCAGCGATCAGGGGACGGGTGTGCAATGCCCGAGGCGGCTCGCGCATGCCTCCTTGGGCCTGGCAGATTCTCTGGAACTTCACCCAGGCTCGCCCATCGGCCAGGGTCTCCAGCGCGAGCGTGTAACCCTTCCCGACTGCCGTCGCACCGCCGATTTCGAGAGCGGCGCCCGCGAGCACTGCGGCTCGGTGGCGCAGATCGGTGGGCGCGTCAGGCCTGTTCTGCAGGACCGCGAGGATGTCGTGTGCTTCAAGTGCAGGACCGATGCCGCGGCCGACGGGTTGGGTGCCATCGGTGCGAATGCACGTCGCGGCCAACCCGAAGTGCGCGGCGACCGCGACCAGACGATCCCCAAGCCTGCGTGCGGCTTCCTCCGTGCGGACTTTGGCGGTCGGGCCAATCGGAATGTCGAGCACGACGTGATTGGAGCCTGCCGCGATCTTCTTGGACAAAACGGAGGCAATCAACTGCCCCTCGGTGTCCACGTCCAGCTCCCGCTCAACGCGCACAAAGATGTCATCGGCAGGACTCAGATGTACGGCACCGCCCCAGGCAATGCAGCCCCCCTCCTGACCCACCACACGCCGGATCGTGGCCAAGTCGAGATCGACAGGGGCCAGTGTCTCTATGGTGTCCGCAGTGCCGGCCGGCGATGTGATGGCGCGGGAGGAAGTCTTGGGCATCACCAGACCGTGGGCCGCGACGATCGCGACGACGATCGGAGTGGTCCGGTTGCCTGGCAGTCCACCGATGCAATGTTTGTCCATCACCACAGCAGCGTTCCACGTCAGGCGCTCTCCGACGTTGGTCATCGCTGCTGTCAGATCCACGGTTTCCTGCTCATCTAGTGGCAAGGCCGCACTGGCAGTTAGGAAGGCAGCCAAGTGCACGTCCGTGTAGCGTCCCGCAGTCACGTCCTCGACGACCGCTTGCAATGCGGCTGCATCGAGTCGATGGCCGTATATGCGCCGTCGCACGCTTGCCAGAGAGTCGAGTGTACGCGCGTGCGAGACCTCAATAGGAGTGCCCTCTGCGACGCCTAGACGTTCCCAAGCGGACTCGGACAGCGCGGCTTCACCTGGCGCAACCAGCTCGCCATCGGCCTGGAACAGCAGCGCCTGGACGTGACGGCCGCCGGCCGAGAGGAACACCTGGGAGCGCGAAGCGAGGCCCTCGGCGCGACATGCATGGCAATCAGTCCGCATGATCGCAATCGCCTGGTGCTGAGCATGTAGCCCAAGGCGCCGGGCACGCAGGGTCGGAAGCGGATTGTTCGGTGGGGTAGCACCTTGATCAGTCATAGCTCGAACACCTGCCCTAATCTCGGCACCGAAACAGGCCAGCCAGTTTCCTTGTCGATCCGAACGCGCAGCGCCTCGGAAGCATCCGGCTCGCCATGAACGATGAAGAGGCGCGATGGGGTACGCTGGAACCCCGCAATCCAGCGCATCAGTTCATTGGCGTCGGCGTGTGCCGACAACTCCGGCAGATTGGCGACCTCGGCATGCACGGGAACCCACTGGCCGTGAATCTTGACCTCGCGCGCGCCTTGCAACATCGCCTGGCCTCGCGTTCCCGCCGCCTGATAGCCTGCAAAGAGGATGGTGTTCTGCTGTCGTGGCGCGAAGGCCGCCAGATGGTGGAGTACGCGACCGCCCGTGGCCATGCCGCTGGCCGAGATCACGACCTTGGGAAAACGGCTGGCCGTGATCTGTTTGGATTCTTCCACTTCGCGGGTGTAGGTGGCGATTGCGCAGGCAGCGTGGCACGTTTCCGCCGGCAGGCGGTGGTCGTCCAGATGGTCGCACAGCAGTTCACTGGCGTTGATCGCCATGGGGCTGTCCAGGTAAACGGGCACCGAGCCGAGGCGTCCCGCCTGGCGTAGCTTCCACAGGTAGTACAGAAGAAGCTGGGCACGGCCGACCGCGAAGGCTGGAATGACCACCGTGCCGCCGCGCTTGACCGTCTTCTCGATGATGGCTCCGAGCGCTGCGGCGGGATCACTCGGTGCATGGGTCCTGTTGCCGTAGGTGGACTCGATCACGATGTAGTCCGCTTCGGCCACAGGCTGCGGATCGAACAGCATCGGATCGTCGTAGCGTCTCAGGTCGCCCGAGAAAACGATGCGCTTTCCGCCCCACTGGATTTCCGCCGTAGCGGCACCGAGGATATGGCCGGCATAGCGGAACGTCAGCGTCGCACCGTCGAGGATCGGGACCGGCTTGCCGAAAGGCGCGGTCGAGAACTGCTTGAGGGCGCGTTCGGCATCCTGCACGGTGTATATCGGCAGCGCGGGCTTGTGCTTGCTGAAACCCTTGCGATTGGCGTCCTCGGCATCCTTTTCCTGCAAGTGCCCGCTATCCTTGAGGATCAGCTCGGCGACGTCGCGGGTTGCGGACGTCGCGTAGATGCGCCCGCGAAAGCCATCGCGCACGAGCTTGGGCAGGTAGCCGGAATGATCGAGATGGGCGTGCGTCAGGACCACCGCGTCGAGATCCTTTGGGGCTATCGCCAACGGTTCCCAGTTCAACTCGCGCAGGTTCTTCAGGCCCTGAAACAGGCCGCAGTCGATCAGAATCTGCCTGTCGTCGTGGCTCAACAGGTGCTTGGAGCCGGTGACGGTGCCGGCACCGCCGAGAGAGGTGAGCTTCAACATGGCAGTTCTCAAGGTGTGAATACAGCGATGTCGTCGGGGTGGCCCTTGCCATCCACGGCGTTGCGTTCTGTGACAGTAAGCAGATCATCCCGATTCCAGCCCACCAGTGGTGCGGCAGCATCGACCAAATGTGCCCAGGAGCAGCGATTGGCGAACAACATGCCGGCGACATCCAGCGTTCCTCCCCGGCTGATGTAGCCGCGCGCGGCAGTCGTGTGCGGCCCGGAATCCAGCCTCCGCAACAAACCAAGCATGGGTTCCGGGCGGGTGTGGGTGACGATAA
>JAFKGG010000321.1 GCA_017307915.1 Burkholderiales bacterium
GGCTGCGCGCAATTGAGCAGCACCACGACGCCGCAAGCTTGTTCGGCGATCAGCGACAGCGCGCGGTCGAGTGGCCAGGAGTGCTCGCTGGAGCCGATTTCGAGCAGATCGAGCACCGACAAGGGCTCGTGCACGCGCACCAGCGTTTCCTGCTCGGGGCGGATGTCGCCGCGCACCAGCGCCAGGTGCGGAGCACCGGCAGCCTTGTCGCGATAGGCGACCATCTTGAATTCGCCCCAATGCGTGCGCATCGGGCGTTCGGCTACGCGCTCGACCAGGCTTTCGTTGGCGCTGCGGTATTGGATCAGGTCGGCGATGGCGCCGATCTTCAGCCCATGCTGCGCCGCGAATTCGACCAGATCGGGCAGCCGCGCCATCGAGCCGTCTTCCTTGAGCACCTCGCAGATGACGGCCGCCGGGGTAACCCCGGCCAGCCGGGCCAGGTCACAGCCGGCTTCGGTATGGCCGGCGCGCATCAGCACGCCACCGGGCTGCGCCATCAGCGGAAAGATGTGGCCCGGCTGCACCAGATCTTCAGGTACGGCATTGCGCGCCACCGCGGCCTGCACGGTGCGGGCGCGGTCGGCGGCCGAAATGCCGGTGGACACGCCTTCGGCGGCTTCGATCGACACCGTGAAGTTGGTGCCGTGCCGAGTGCCGTTGCGGTTGACCATCAGCGGCAGGTTGAGCTGGTGGCAGCGCTCTTCGGTCAGCGTCAGGCAGATCAGGCCACGGCCGTAGCGGGCCATGAAATTGATCGCCTCGGGCGTGACGAATTCGGCTGCGAGAACCAGATCGCCTTCGTTTTCGCGATCTTCTTCATCGACGAGGATCACCATGCGACCGGCGGCGAGCTCGGCGATGATTTCCGGAGTGCTGGCAAGTGACATCCGACTATTTTACGCTGCCCCCCGGCGACACGCGGAGCGTCGGCTCCGCCGGACGGCGTAATACCAACGGCCGCGAGCCGCCGGCGCGGGCGATACTTCGACGCATGAATCCGCAGGATCTGCAAAGCTACCGGCGCCTGGACACGCGCACCGCCGCCCGCGAAGCCTTCGACGAGATCCTGGGCCGCGCCCAGCGCTCGTTGCGGCTGATCGACGACCGCGGCGAGTTCTACGGCTTCGACCGCCCGCGTTTCGCTACCGCGCTGCAGGCGCTGCTGCGCCGTTCGCGCGATGCATCGATCACGTTGGTGCTGCACGACAGTGGCTTCGTCGAGCGCGACTGCCCGCGCTTGGTGGATCTGCTGCGCCGCCATGCACCGCGGCTGCGCATCCTGCGCAGCGCCGACAGCGCGCGCCATTTCAGCCGCGGCTTCGTGCTGGCCGACGAGACCGTCGTGCTGCGCCGGCCTCATTACGACAGCGCGCTGACCTTCGTCGATTTCGATGAGCGCGCGGTGGCCGAGGCGGCCCATCTGCTCGACGAAATCGTCGGCGAAGCGATGCCGGCGCCAGGGCTTTCGGTCACCGGCCTCTGATCGGCCTTTGACGGGGGCCGCCCGCAGCCACGCGCCGGGCAATGCCAGCGGCTTCCCGCTAAAATCATGGGTTTCGCCCGTGACGACGCTGCCGACGGTGGCGCCGCCGACGGCACTACCATCGGCGGCCGGCCCAAACCGGCCGAATCGAGCTGAACACCCCCGCCCCGGAATTCCGCCTCGCCTCGATCGCCTTGCCCGCCTTCGGGCCGTCGGTGTTCAACGGCATCGCCCAGGGGGCGATCCTGCCGGTGATCGCCTTCAGTGCCCGCGACCTGGGCGCATCGTTCGCCATGGCCGGCCTGATCGTCGCGCTGATCGGCATCGGCTCGCTGATTTTCAACATCCCGGCCGCGATGATCGCCTCGCGCTTCGGCGAGCGTTTCGCCATGTTCTATGCCGCGCTGGTCGGCATGCTGGCGCTGGCGCTGTGCCTGTTTGCCCGCCACCCGGCGATGCTGGGCGCCGGCGTGCTGCTGTTCGGCATGGCGAACTCGGTGTTCATACTGGCGCGCCAGACCTTCCTGATCGAGGCGGTGCCGTACCAGTACCGCGCCCGCGCACTGTCGACGCTGGCCGGTTGCATGCGGATCGGCCTTTTCATCGGCCCCTTCGCCGGCGCCGCGGCAATGTACGTCGGCGGACTGCGCAGCGCCTACGCGGTGGCGCTGGTGGCGATCGCGGCGGTCGGCTGGCTCACCTACACCCTGCCGGACCTGCGCGCGCCCGACAGTGCGCACGACACGACGGCGCCGGCGCCCTCGATCGGCACGCTCTTGCGCAACCATGCCGGCGTGTTGACCACGCTCGGCTTCGGCGCGCTGCTGGTCAGCGCAGTGCGCGCCGCCCGCCAGGTGGTCGTACCGCTGTGGGCCACGCACCTGGGGCTGCCGCCGATCACTGCCTCGATCATCTATGGCCTGGCGGCGGCCATCGACATGGCCATGTTCTACCCGGCCGGCAAGCTGATGGACGAACGCGGCCGGCTCTGGGTGGCGCTGCCGGCCTGCGTACTGATGGGTGCCGCATTGCTCGCCATGCCCTTGACCACAGGCCTGGCCACCTTCGTGGGCGCGGCTCTGGCCTTGGGCCTGGGCAACGGCATCGGTTCGGGCATCATCATGACCATCGGCGCCGATGCGGCGCCGCCGCAGGCCCGGCCGGCCTTCCTCGGCATCTGGCGAATGATTGCCGATGTGGGATCCAGCAGCGGGCCGCTGGTGGTGTCGGCGGTGACGGCCGCCAGCTCGCTGGGCCTCGGAGTGGCGATCATCGGCCTGCTGTCGCTGGCCGCCGCAGGCGTGTTCTGGCGCTGGTTGCCGCGTTAGCGCGACGGCTGCTTCACCTGCGCGGCGGCAAGCGCGACGGACCGCGTTCAAAATTCCTGACCACCTCAGCGCGCTGATCGGTGTCTTGCAGCCCCGCTTCCAGATCCTCGGCGGCCTGGCGGATCGCGGGATCGGGCACGGCCGCCTTGTCCACCACCGCCGGGTTCTGATCGCGCTCGTGCGGCAGCAGCTCGGCGCCCTCGCGCGCGCCGTGGCGCGATTTCAGATCCACCTTCTGTTCCTGTGCAGCATCGCTGCGTCGTCGGCCGGGCATACGTTTTTTCATGTCAACTCGTCGATATCGGTAATCGAAATCAGCAAG
>JAFKGG010000322.1 GCA_017307915.1 Burkholderiales bacterium
ATCCGATGATCCTGCATGCATGTGCGCCGACAAACAGCACCTTTCGTCCCGAGCCTGGATGCGTATCGGAGATTGGCCAGACCGAGGGTGGGACCGCCGTTTTCTGCTCGTCGGTATAGGCATCCGCACCCAATAAGACACGGGTGTGCAGGGCGTAGTGTTCTGCCTGGAGGTTCTGGATTTCGATTCTGGTTCGTTCGTCCAGGGTGTCATAGGCGTTGCGCAGGTCGGCAAATTCCGTGTTGCCTCCCCAGCTTGGCTTGACCACACAGTGCAGCATCGAATATGCCGCGCGTGGCTTCATGAATGAACTGTCGCTATGCCACAGCTGATTGGCAAAGCTGGAGAGATTCTTGGGCGAATCGCGCGGCGCGATCTGGCCCTGCCCGTCGACGTTTGAGATGTCGAGCAGCCTGTCGTCAGCCAATCGACCGGTCCCTTTCAGAACATGCTTGAGACCGATATCCAATGGGCCGAAGGCCATGGCGAAGTCCAGCTGCTGCTGCGGCGTCAGCGGCTGCTGACGGAACACGAGCACGGCATGTTCATTCATGGCGGCATTGATGTCTCGCACATCGGCCAGAGAAGGCGGCCGCGTGAGGTCAATGCCGCTGGCTTCGGCGGCGAAGACGTCGTGCAGAGGTTTGAGCCGTAACTTCATCATGGGATCTCTTTCCTGAGCAGCAAGGAATTTCGGCGGGCCGCCAATGAGATAGAACAACTAACATTGAACGTTTAATGATTATTTCAATATAGAAATGAACTCGCACTCAGGGAAAACCATTACAAATAAACATTAAATGTTTAATGCAAAAATTCTGGCAAAGAATTGGAACTCGACCGCATACCGCTCAACACCAAGCCAACTCCCCACGGTCTTCCAACACCGCCTGACATGCCACTCCCCATCGATCGACTTCCTACCGATGACCACACCAATGGATGGAGCGCACTCCTGCCCGCGCGGGTGCCTCGCCCGCCCTTGCAAGGCGAGCTCGATCTCGATTGGGTAGTCGTCGGTGCGGGATACGCCGGTGTCGCTGCCGCTCGCCAACTCGCGCGGCAGCAACCCAGCGCGTCGATCGCACTCGTGGAGGCCGGTGAGGTCGGCGAGAACGCTTCCGGCCGCAACTCGGGCTTCGCGATCGACTTGCCCCACGTACCATCGACATCGGCTCAGTCGACCGACCAGGCGCGACGCGCCATTCGCGTGGGCCGCTTCGCGCTGGACGAGTTGAACACCTTGGTCAAGGACCATCGCATCAATTGCGACTGGGCACGCAGCGGCCGCTACCACGTTGCGGTCACCAACGAGACCGCGGTGAATGTGCTCAAGACCTATGCAGACAATCTCGAAGCCTGGCACGAGCCGTTCCAGTGGTTCGGCCGCAAGCGACTGCAAGAGCGCCTGGGCACCGATTACTACAGCGCCGGCATCTACACGCCGGGCACTTACCTGATGAATCCCGCTGCGCTCGTACGCGGCCTGGCTGACAGCCTGCCCTCACAGGTATGGCTTTTCGAAAACTCGCCGATCATCGAAGCGGAGCTTCACGGCTCCGCCCCCTACGTACGTACTGCCCTGGGCCGAATCCGCGCCCGCAAAGTGATCCTGGCGGTCAATGCGTTTTCGCAGTCGTTCGGGGTCTACCGGAAACGTCAGGTGCCGGTACTGTTGTTTGCGAGCCTGTCGCCCCAACTCAGCGAATCGCAACTCGCTCTGCTTGGGGCCGCCCCCACTTGGGGCCTGACGCCGGCCCACGGCGTTGCCGGCTCCACCCTCCGTCTTACCTGCGACAAGCGGCTGATGATCCGCCAGGGTTTCGAATACTCGCCGAGCCTGCGCACGACCGAGGCGCGGCGCGCAAAGGCGAAAGCCACGAATCTGGATTTGCTTCGCCGACGCTTCCCTCAATTGGGAAACCTCGAACTGGAGCACTTCTGGATGGGCTGGCTGGCCGTATCGCAAAACCACGCACCGGCCTTTGGCCAGATCGCCGACAACGCCTACGCGGCGTCTTGCTGCAATGGGTCGGGCATCGTGCGTCACACCGCAGCCGGAATGCTCATCGCTGATCTGGCGCTCGGCCGCAAGAACCCTCTGATCGACGACTTTCTCGTCCAGGGCACCGCCAACTACATCCCGCCGCGCCCGCTACGCGACATCGGCGTGGGTCTCCGGCTGGCATGGGACGTCTGGCGCGGGCGGTCTGAGAAATAGGTTACCAACCTCCTTCCGAAAGAGACATGCCCGTGAGAACCATTCGATTGATTCCCAGCCATGCCATCCAATCAAAGGCGCGCGGCGGCGCAGCCGACGGCGTGGCAGAGATTTCCTGGGCCATCCGCGACGACGAAGATGCCAAGCTGCCGTGCGGCTTCGGCACATGGGATGAGGCTGTGTGCGAACCCAAGACGCTGGACTACGACGAGGTCATCCTCGTGCTCGAAGGAAGCTTTGGCGTGGAGTCGAGCGACGGCAAGCGCGTAGAAGGAAAACCGGGCGACGTCATCGAGCTGTGCAAGGGCACGACGGTCAAATACTTCGGCAGCAAAGCACGCCTGTTCTTTGTCACGAATTGACCAAAGGAGCGCGACCCCACGGGGACTGGCCGTGAACAGCCGGTTGCGCGCTTAAAAAAAAAGGCCCGCTCGCGCGGGCCTTACCTGGCTGGCTTTTCTGCTGGTAGAGAACAGCGTGGCTCAGATTCCTGTCAGGGGAACAGCAGCGGCAAGACCAAGCACATGGCCCGGTTTGCCAACTGCCGCCCACAGCAGTTTCCCGCTGAGCAGGTACAATAAAGCAATCACCGTGCCAGAACTAAAAATAGTGATATGAAACCGTGACTTAGACAAACCTGCCAGCGCTTGGCAGGCTTGTTTTGGTCGCAACTGGCAAATCCACCGACGTATCAAATGTATCGCCGGTGGCCATTGATATAATCCCGGGCCTATCCCGGAGGGAAATCCGTGTTCATTTCAAACGCTTACGCGCAATCAGCCGGCTCGACCGAACAGCAGTTGCTTGGCTTTCTGCCGATCATCCTGATGTTCGTCGTCCTGTATTTCCTGATGATCCGGCCGCAGATGAAGCGCGCCAAAGAGCATCGCACGATGCTC
>JAFKGG010000447.1 GCA_017307915.1 Burkholderiales bacterium
ATGGCCGTGGGAGCCCGCGAGAGCCTGTTCAAGAGCCGGGATGTGCTCGCGCGCGCGCTGGCGCCGCGCTCGGTCGCTGTGGTCGGCGCATCAAACCGGGCCGGCTCCTTCGGCGCGCGTACCTTGGAGAATCTGGCCGGTTGGGACGGTCGTCTGCTGCTGGTGAGCCGCAGCACGGGCGCACTTGAACAGGGGCGCACCTACCCGTCGGTCTCGGCGCTGCCCGAGGTGCCCGACTGCGTGGTGCTTGCAACGCCCGGCGAGCAGGCCGAGGAACGCTTGCACGAATGTGTGGCGGTCGGCGTCGGCGGGGTCATTCTCTATGCTTCCGGCTTTGGCGAAGTCGGCGACGCTGAGCGGCAGCAGCGGCTCGGCCGGATTGCGCGCGAAGGGGGGCTGGCGCTCTTCGGACCGAACTGCCTCGGGGTCGCCAACCATACGATGGGCCTGGTGCTCTCGTTCGCCGACTTCACGGGCGGTCTGGAACCGGTCTCGCGCGGCGTCGGTGTCATCAGCCAGTCGGGTGCGATCGGCATTTCGCTGTCGCAATCGCGCCGGCGCGGCGTTTCGATCAGTCACGTGCTGACCTTCGGCAATGGGGCGGACGTGGACACGGCCGACCTGATCGCATACCTCGCAGGCGAGCCCGCATGTAGCGCGATCGCCTGCGTGTTCGAGGGCAGCAGCGCACCGCTGCGCATCGTCGACGCCGCCCGCCTGGCGGCGGAACGCGGCAAGGTGGTCGTGATGTACAAGACCGCGACGGGCGAGCAGGGCGCACGCGCGGCGATGTCGCATACGGGTTCGCTCGCCGGCTCCGATACCGCCTATCGCGCCGTGCTGCGCGACGCCGGCGTGGTGCTGGTCGATTCGCTGGAGGCGCTGTTGGAGACGGCGAGCTTTTTCTCGAAAGCCCCCGCGCCGCGCAGCCGGGGTGTCGCGATCGTCTCGGCTTCGGGCGGAACGGGCATCATGTGCACGGACAAGGCCGAGGAACATGGTCTGCCGCTGCCGCAGCCCAATGCGCAGACGCTCGCCGTTCTCGAACGGCACATCCCGAGCTACGGATCGGCGCGCAACCCTTGTGACCTGACGGCGCAAGTGCTGGGCAATCCGGCCTCGCTCGCCGCCTGCTGCGAGGCCTTCGCCGGTGCCGACGAGTATGGCGTGCTCGTCACCTCGCAATCCTGGGCGGCGCCCGCGCTTGCCGCACGCGTGCAGGTTTACGAGAACGCCGCGAAGAAAAGCGGCAAACCCGTATGCACGGTCTGGGTCAGCCAGTGGCACGAAGGGCCGGGTGCGGTGGAGTTCGAGCAGAGCAGCCATCTCGCGCTCTTCCATTCGATGGATAGCTGCTTCGGTGCAATTCGTGCCTGGTACGCTCACCACGACTGGAAGCGATTGCGCCACAGTTTCCCGGAGATCTCGACGACGCTGCGTAGCCAGGCGCGGGCGCTCCTCGGCGTCACCGCTTCGCCCGCTTTGGGCGAGCGCGAGGCCAAGCAATTGCTGGGCCTCTACGGCGTGCCGGTGGTGCCCGACGTCGTGACGGCCAGTGCCATCGAAGCAGGTGAAGCCGCGGCGCGCGTCGGCTTTCCGGTGGCGATGAAAATCGAATCGCCCGATGTGCTGCACAAGACCGACGTCGGCGGCGTCAGGCTGAATGTGAAGAGCCGCGAGGAAGCCGAGCTTGCCTATCGCGGAATCATCGAGCAGGTGGCGGCTGCGGCGCCGCAGGCGCGCATTTCCGGTGTGCTGGTGCAACCCATGATCGGTGCGGGCCTCGAACTCATCGTCGGTGCACGCCGCGATCCTCAATTCGGCCCCCTGCTCATGGTCGGGCTGGGCGGCGTGTTCGTCGAGCTGTTGGCCGACGTCGCGCTGGCACCGGTACCGGTATCGCGCGAATCGGCCGAAGCCATGCTGCGGGGCCTCAAAGGCGCTGCTGTATTCGAGGGTGTGAGGGGGATGCCGCCGGTGGACGTCAGGCGCGTCGCCGATGTGGTGAGCCGCATCTCGGCCCTGGTTGCGGACATGCGCGAAGAGCTGCTGGAACTCGACGTGAACCCCCTGATCTGCGGCCATGACGGCCGGATACATGCCGTGGACGCGCTGATTGTGCGCCGTGCGTCTGCACCCATCTTGCCCGTTGAAGGAGCGATGAATGAAGTGGCTTAAAAGCACTGAGCTGTTGCGTTTCGAGGTGGCCGGGGGTGTCGCCACCATTACGCTGAATCGGCCGCAAAAGCGCAATGCGCTGAATCGCCTGCTGATGCAGGAGTTGCGCCAGGCGCTGCTGGAGGCTGACGACCGCTCAGCCGTGCATTGCGTGGTGCTGCAAGGAGAAGGGCCCGATTTCTGCGCCGGCTACGATATGGTCGACTACAAGACCGACGCGCCCTCGGGAGAGACAGGCGCGGCCGGGCTGGGCTATGACCCGGCCGACTACCGCGTCGCATCGGCCAGCCACGACAACGACATCTGGCGCATGGAGCGCAACCAGGCTGACATCTTCACCGTGATGGATATCCATAAACCCGTCATCGCGAAGATTCATGGCAACTGCCTGGCGGGCGGCACGGACCTGGCGTTCGCCTGCGACCTCGTGGTGGCCGCAGAGGATGCACGCATCGGCTTTCCGGCCACGCGCTCGCAGGGCTCGCCGCCTTCGCACATGTGGACCTATCTCGTCGGGCCGCAGTGGGCCAAGCGACTGCTGCTGACCGGCGATCTGCTGCGGGGCGCCGATGCCGCACGCCTGGGTCTTGCCGTGCATTGCGTGCCGGCGGCCGATCTGGACCGCGAAGTAAGCGCGCTCGCGCAGCGATTGGCCTTGGTGGACCCGGACATACTGGCGGTCAACAAGCGCGTGGTGAACATGGCCATGGAGCTCATGGGCGTTCGCACTCTGCAGCGCTTCGCGGTCGAGAACGATGCGCGAGGCCATCAAGCCAAATCCAACCACCAGTTTCGCGCGGATCTCGCGGCGCTCGGTTTCGCTGCCGCCGTGCGCAAACGCGATGCGCCGTTCGGCGATCCGTTCATCAAGCTTTGAAGATACGCGCGCAAGATACCGAAAAGATTTTTCCATGACCATTCGATACCTCAAGCATGGCAAGAGCGACGCCGATGTCGCTCGAGAAGACAGCCAGGTCCGTGCCACCGTGGAGGACACGCTGAGAGACATCCAGACACGCGGCGATGCGGCAGTACGCGAACTCTCGCGCAAGTTCGATCGCTGGGATCCGCCTTCGTTCCGGCTCGACCAGGCGCAGATCCAGGCCGCCATCGCTGCGCTTTCGCCGCGCGAACTGGAGGACATCCGTTTCGCCCAGGCGCAGATCCGCCGGTTTGCGCAGGCACAGCTCGACGCCATGAAGGAAGTGGAAGTGGAGACGATGCCCGGCGTGATCCTGGGCCACAAGCATATTCCGGTGAATGCGGTCGGCTGCTACGTGCCAGGCGGGAAGTACCCGATGATCGCTTCGGCGCACATGAGCGTGCTCACGGCCAAGGTAGCGGGCGTGAAACGCATCGTGGCCACCGCGCCGCCCTATGAGGGGGCGCCGCATCCGGCCATCGTTGCCGCCATGCATCTGGCTGGCGCGGACGAAATTCTCGTGCTCGGCGGCATGCAGGCGGTGGGGGCTATGGCGCTGGTGATCGCCGACCATACGGCAGATGCCGAAATGTGCGCGGTCGACTTGCTCGGTCAGGCCGAGCACGGCCCGACTTCGCCGGCGGTGCTGCTCAGCAATGACGAGGCGCTGGCCCGGGCGACGATGGCGGAGATCGATCGCCAGCTCGGCATCCTGCCTACCGGCGACATCGCGCGCCGTTCCTGGGGGGACTACGGCCAGGTGATCGTCTGCGACACGATGGATGAGATGATCGCCGTGGCCGATGATCTCGCGTTCGAGCACGTGCAGGTGCTGACCGCCGATCCGGATTGGTTTCTGCGCAAGCTCACGAACTTCGGTGCGCTCTTCCTGGGTGCGCGAACCAACGTGGCTTTCGGCGACAAGGTGATCGGCACCAACCATACGCTGCCGACCAAGCGTGGCGCGCGCTATACCGGGGGTCTGTGGGTGGGTAAATTCCTGAAGACCTGCACTTACCAGCGCATCACGAGCGACGCAGCCTCTGCGCTCATTGGCGAATATTGTTCACGCCTGTGCCACATGGAGCACTTCGCGGGGCATGGCGAGCAAGCCAACCTGCGTGTGCGCCGCTACGGTAACCGGGAGCAGGTACCCTGGTATCAGCCGGTCGAGTCCTTGCCGTGAGTCGTCGCGCATGAAGACTCCCAGCTTCCGGCTGGATGGCCGACGCGCACTGGTGACCGGCGGCAGTCGCGGCATCGGCCTGGCGGCCGCGCATGCCTTGTCGCAAGCGGGGGCCGAGGTGGTGCTGGCTGCGCGGGGCATGCAAGATCTCGAGCGCGCCTGTGCGCAGATTCAAGCCCAGGGGGGAGCGGCGAGCGCACTCGCCATCGACGTTACCGACGCAAGCGCGGTGGACATGGCGGTCAGTCGGCTCGGGCCGTTCCAGATCCTGGTCAACGGCGCCGGCGGCAATCGGCCGGCGCTGCTCGCCGACATGCGCGATGGGGATCTGGACATGCTGATGGACCTGAACGTGAAGGCCGCGTTCTACCTCAGCCGCGCCGTGGCCAAGGGCTTGCGAAATGCCAAGCTGCCGGGCAGCCTCATCCATGTGTCTTCGCAGATGGGCCATGTAGGCGGCCCGCTTCGGACTGCCTACTGCGCCACCAAGCACGCGCTCGAAGGCTTTACCAAGGCTCTGGCCTGGGAGCTGGGGCCTGAAGGCATTCGAGTGAACACCCTGTGCCCGACTTTCATCGAAACCGAGATGACGCGGCCGATGTTCAAGGATTCCAGGTTCCGGGACTTCGTGATTTCGAAGATCGCACTCGGGCGGATAGGGCGGCTGGAGGACATCATGGGGGCCGTGGTGTTTCTGGCCAGTGATGCATCCGCGCTCGTGACCGGCTCGGCGTTGATGGTCGATGGAGGTTGGACGGCGGCGTGAAGGACCGCCCGATCACCGGTGTGCAACCATAGAGCAAACCCGGAGCACACGCGATGAACGATCAGAAACCCCTGGCACCCGACAGCACTGCCGCACGCGTCGCCTTGTGGCGAGCGCTGCACGTGCAAGCCGACGCCCCGCCGCACGTGCTGGCAGACACCGTTGGGTTGCAGTTGCTCGCCCCGCCTGACGATTGGCGCAGTCGCGGCGACATGGACCTGCAGTTCACGCGCCCCTTCAGGGCATCGATCGTGGCGCGCGCCCGCTTCATCGAAGACATGGTGGCGGAACGGCTCGACCACGGCCTGGCCCAGTACGTGATCCTTGGTGCCGGCCTGGACAGCTTCGCGCAGCGGCGGCCCGAGATCGGCGCCCGGCTCGATGTCTTCGAGGTCGATCAGCCCGGCCCTCAGGCCTGGAAGCGTCAGCGCCTTCGCGAGCTCGGTTTTGCCGCGCCGTCGTGGCTGCACTTCGTACCCGTCGATTTCGAGGCCAGGCAGGCGTGGCTCGATGCACTGAAAGCCGCCGGTTTCGATCCAGGCAAACCGTCCGTCGTGGTCTCGACGGGCGTCAGCATGTACCTGAGCAAGGAAGCGAATGCGGCCACGCTGCGCCAGGTGGCGTCGCTTGCGCCCGGTTCCACGTTCGCGATGACTTTCCTGCTGCCCCTGGCTTCAGCCGAACCGGCCGTGCGGCCGGCGCTGGAGATGGCCGAAAAGGGGGCCCGAGCCAGCGGCACGCCCTTCATCAGCTTCTTCACGCCCGCCGAGATCACGGCCATGGCACGCGAGGCAGGCTTCAGCGAGGCCAGGCACGTCTCGGCGGCGGATCTGACCGATCGCTATTTCAAGGGCAGGGCCGACGGCTTGCGGCCGCCGATCAATGCCGAGGAATTGCTGGTGGCGACGGTCTAGCTGCGGGCCGTCGATCGCTTTTGCCGTAACCCTGCGAGCCGCTGGGCAGTCTTCAAGCGCGCGCTCGGCGCAGTCCACGCATTGCATAGCCCGCCGCCAGCGTCACGATGGCAGCGGCGATCGTCACGGCGATGACCATGAGATCGCTCATCCAGGGCAGCCACGCATAGGCGATCAGGAAAACCAGCGGCGTCACGGCAGCGGCGGCGCAGACTGGCCTGAGCCAAGGAACGTACTTGGCGGCTAGCGCGAGGCAGGCGGCCGTAGTGGCCAGATGCCAAGGGGCAAGCGGTGCAATGGCCATCCAGAAGACTTGCCCTGCGGTCCAGCCTGCCGCGGCTGCGCCGATCACCGGCCACCAAGGGCGTAGCCGGCGGTTGCCAAGGGCAGCGGCCGTGCTGCTTGCGAGGGTATGCGCGCCACCCAATAGGGCTGAGAAGGCGAACAGCGCACACAGAAATCCCGCGATTAGCGTCACGAGAGCCAGCGCAAGCGCAGCTATCCCGCCGATCAGATAGCAGATCAGATGATCGTTGCAGTCTATCTCACGAGTGCTCGTTGATTGCGTGACGAGCCGGCTCGACGCGATGAGCCTGCTTATTGACAGCGCTTGCTTTGAAAAAATAGAATCACGTTTCATCAAACAGAATCAAGTGGCATCCGGCATCGGTCGGACACGTCACCGCATTCGTTGGGGAACACTTTGACCGTCGCTTTGGGTGCCCACGTTCGGGCAAACGGCATCCGCCAGCACTATCTGCATTTCGCGGGTGCGGGGCCGCGCGTGGTGATCGTGCCGGGCATCGTCAGCCCCGCGGCCCTCTGGTCCCACGTCGGCGAATGGCTGTGCGCCACGCATGACTGCTTCGTGCTCGACGTGCGCGGTCGCGGTCTGTCGGAATCCGGCCCCCATCTCGATTACGGCTTCGATGCCTGCGCTCAGGATCTGATCGAGTTCGTGCGCACGATGGCGCTTGGCCCGGTGATCGTGGTCGGGCATTCGATGGGCGCGCGCATCGCTTTGCGCGCGGCGAAGGCGGCGCCCGAGGTGTTCGATTCGCTCGTTCTGCTCGATCCTCCCACGAGCGGCCCAGGCCGCCGGCCCTATCCGATACCGAAATCCCGCACGCTGCAGATGCTGCGAGCCGCGCATCGCGCCGATGCGCCCGCGCAGGCTCACGCATCCGCGGCGGTGGCGGCAGCAGCACCAGCGCCGACTCAGGCAAGCGCCCCCCAGCCTTGGCCCGAGGCCTTGCAGCGCGTGCGCGCCGAATGGCTGCCGACCTGCGATGAACGTGCCCTGCACGTCGCCTACGACGATTTCCATGGCCAGGATCCATTCGCGGACCTGGCCGGAACCTCGATGCCGGTGTCGCTGATCGCTGCCGGCACGGGCGGCGTCATATCCGATGCGGATATCGACGAGATGCGCCGCGCGCGCACCGACCTGCGTGCCGTTCGGCTGGACGGCGTCGGCCATCAGATGCAGGCTGAGAATTTCGCGGCGTTCAGCCGCGCATTGGCTGAAGTGTTACGCAATCACGGCTCGAAAGCTGGAAGGGGCGTTTTGTGAAACTGGATGCGGAAGTTCTGGAGCTCTTCACGCAGGAGCTCACGCTGTGCGGCGTGAAGCCCGGTGAGACGGTGGTCGTGCTCACGGCCGATGACGAGTGGGCGGAGAATGCCAACGCATTCATGGCTGCCGCGGGCCGATTGGGCGCGCACACCTTCAACCTGAATGTGCGGCGCGGCCAGCGCAACGCCGTGGGCGTGCAGGGCCGCCATCCGTTGGTGGGTAACGAGCCGGCCATGCGCACGCTCAAATCCGCCAGCATGGTGATCGACATGGTGGGCCTGCTTTTTTCGCGCGAGCAGGCCGAGATCCAGGCTGCCGGCGTGCGCATCCTGCGCGTCATGGAGCCTTTCCATGTGCTCAAGCAGATGTTCCCGACCGAGGATCTGCGCCGGCGCGTGGAGTACGCCAAGGGCCTGCTCGAGAAGGCGCGCCAGTTGCGCTTCACCTCGGCTGCAGGCACCGACATCGTCTACCAGCTCGGCCAGTACCCGGTGATGTCGGAATACGGCTACACCTATGAGCCGGGGCGCTGGGATCATTTCCCGTCGGGCTTTTCGTTCACGCAGGGCAACGACGGCGGCATCGATGGCGTCGTGGTGCTGCAACCGGGCGACATCCTGTGCGCGTTCAAGCAGTACGTGCAGTCGCCCGTGACGCTGTGCGTCGAGAAGGGGATGGTGGTCGATATTTCAGGCGAGGGCACCGACGCGCAGCTCATCAAGAGCTACATCGACAGCTTCCATGATCCGCGCGCCTATGCGGTCTCGCACATCGGCTGGGGGCTCAACGAGAAGGCTCGCTGGTATCAGTTCGCCGTCACGCGCCAGCTGCCGGTCGAGCACGTCATGAATGCGCTCGCGTTCTACGGCAACGTGCTGTTCTCGCTCGGGCCCAACCTGGAGCTGGGCGGAACCAACGACACTGCGTGCCACCTCGACCTGCCGATGCGCCGCTGCAATCTCTGGTTGGACGACGTGCAGATCCTGCGTGAAGGCGACGTGATCCATCCCGAGATGCGGGTGGAGCATCGCCCCTGAGGCGGCATGGAACTCAGGCGGTATGCACTCAGCCCGCCGTGGGTGGCTGGTAGCCGCCTTCGAAGCGCTCGAGCCGGGACGGGTCGCCGCCCAGGCGGCGGGTCAACTCGGCCGCTGCCTTGAGCACGGCCTGCGTCATGCCGGGCACCAGCGTACTCGAGAAGCGCGCCGCCGGACCCGAGATGGCCAGTGCACCGCGCAGGCTGTCCCACGGGCCGAACACCGGCGCGGCCACCGCGGCGATGTCGGGTTCGCGTTCGCCCACCGTCACGATGTAGGGTTGCGCCGGGAATTTTTCCGGCGGCGTGAGCGTGCGGTCGAAGCTTGCGAGCACGCGACCCGCCGCGCCGCGGTCCAGCGGCAGCAAGTCGCCGGTGCGGATGTGATCGCGGACCGAGCGCTGCGGATCCACGCGGAACAGGCAGACTCGCAGGTTGCCCTCGCGTGTGAAGAAGGAAGCGCCTTCCTGGGTTTCCTGCACGAGGCGGCGCAGGATCGGCGGCACGTGATCATCCAGGCGTAGCGCGGCCTGATAGAGGCCGCCCCAGTGCAGCAGCATCGAGCCGAGCTGATAGCTGCCGTCGTCGAGACGCACCATGCAGTGCTGCTGCACCAGTGTGGCGATGAGCCGCAGGATGGTGCTCTTGTACATGCCCGTGCGCAACGCGATTTCGTTGAGCGTGAGCGACGTATCGCTCGCACGGAAGGCACCGAGAATGGCGAGCGCGCGCTCGACAGCGGCGACACCGCCGGCCTTGTCGGCTTTCTCGGCGGATTTCTGGTCGGCTTCTGACCCCAGCGACATGGACGGATCAACCTGGCAAAGAACCTACTTGACATTCTACCGTACCGTTCAACAGAATATCATTCTCTTGTACGGAATTGCCCGATGCGTGGCGATGCGTCGCAAAGAGCTTTCCCTTTCATGTCCTCATTCAAGCTTCAAGGAGCCAAACCCATGCGTCATTGGAAGAAATGGCTAGCGGTAATCGGTGCCGCCGGTCTGGCCGTCGCCGTACAAGCGCAGGCGCAGAATTTCCCCACCAAGCCGATCACGATCGTCGCGCCTTATCCGCCCGGCGGAGCCACCGACCTTTATGCGCGCGCGCTTGCGGGCGGCCTTGCAGAGCTGGGCCAGCCGACCGTCGTCGAGAACCGTGCCGGCGCTTCCGGCATGATCGGCGCCGAGTTTGCCTCGCGCCAGCCGGCCGACGGGCACACGCTGGTCATCGGCGCCTCGTCGATGTTCTCGGTGCTGCCGCTGTTGAACGAGCGCATGAAGGACATCTACCAGCGCATCGAGCCGGTGTCGCTGCTGGGCTTCAACCCTTCGTACGTGGTCGTCCCGCAGACGCTGCAGGTCAACACCATTCAGGAACTGATCGCCTATCTCAAGGCCAATCCCGGCAAGTTCGGCTATGCCTCGGCGGGCAAAGGCACCTCGCAGCACGTGTTCATGGAGCTGTTCAAGCAGCGCACCGGGGTCGACGTATTCCCCGTGCAGTACAAGGGCAGCGGCCCGATGGTGGTCGATCTGATCGCGGGCCAGACCGTGATGGCGATCGAACAGGGGCCGGCCGTGCTCACGCACATCAAGACCGGCAAGCTCAAGGCCTTGGCTGTCACCACGGCCAAGCGCGCGGCAGCCCTGCCTAATGTGCCCACGCTCTCGGAAACCGTGCTGCCCGGCTTCGAGGCGGTGACCTGGTTTGCGCTTTATGCGCCTTCCGGCATGCCCAAGAACGTGATGGCCAAGCTCGTTCCGCAAGTCGCCAAGACCATGGCTTCGCCGGAAGTGAAAGCGAGCCTCGGTGCGGTTGGCGTCGAGCCGGCGTCGAGCACGCCTGAAGATCTGGTGAAGCGCCAGGCCGCCGAGACTGAGTTGTGGCGGGATGTGATCGCGAAATCAAAGATCACGCTCGACTGAACCACTACGCTCGCGCCTTCGCATGCACGCTCCCACGCATCAGCCACCGCCGCCGCTCCACCAGGAGCCCCGCGCCGACTACCTGCAGAAAGTTACCGGAACGGCGACCTTTGCGAGTGACGTCGAAGTGCCGGGCATGCTGCACGGCAAGATTCTGCGCAGTACCGTGCCGCATGCACGCATCCGAAGCATCGATGCGAGCGCGGCGCTGGCGATGCCGGGCGTCGTTGCCGTGCTGACCGGCGCGGACCTGAAGAACCTGCCGGGCACGCACTCGCGCTGGGGCCTGTCGCTGCGGGATCGCCCCGTGATCGCGGATGGCAAGGTGCGCTACGTGGGCGACCCGGTGGCCGCTGTCGCGGCGGTTGACGAGGGCACGGCCGAGGAGGCGCTCGATGCGATCGTCGTCGACTACGAGCCTCTGCCCTACGTCACCACTGCCGAAGAGGCGCTTGCCGAGGGCGCGCCGCTGGTCCATGAAGACATGGACAAGCTGAAGGACTATTACTTCCGCGGCGAATGCGCGCCGGTGCAGGGCACGAACCAGTTCCAGCAATGGGACTATGCCACCGGTGACGTCGAAGCGGCCTTCGCGGGCGACGTGCGCGTGTTCGAAGACACCTTCACGTTCCCGATGGTCTTTCACTATGCGATGGAGCCGCACGTCTGCGTCGCACATTGGAAGCCCGGTTCGCTCGAAATCTGGAGCGGCGGCCAGACGCCCACCGCGATCCAGCGCGTGTGCTCCGAAATCGTCGGTGTGCCGCTCGCCTGCGTGCGCGTGCATTCGCCGTATGTCGGCGGCGGCTTCGGCGGCAAGGCATCGGTCAAGATCGACCCGCTGGTGGCGGCGCTGTCATGGAAGGCGCGAGCCCCCGTGCGCGTGTGCTTGTCGATTTCGGAATCGATGCTCACCTGCCGCCGGCTCGATGCGCGGATCACGCTCAAGACGGCGGTGAATGCCGAGGGCCGCATCGTCGCCAAGTCGGTGCGCGCGCTGCTCAACGGCGGCGCCTATGCCGACACCGGTCCGTCGATCGCGGTGAAGGCGGCTATTCGCGCGATCGGGCCGTATCACATTCCCAACCTCAAGCTCGAGGCGGTTGGCGTCTATACGAACACCGTGCCCGGCGCGGCCTTCCGCTCGATCGGCGGACCCCAGGCCGTGTGGGCAACCGAATCGCAGATGGACATCATGGCGGCCGCGCTGGGGCGCGATCCGGTCGAGTTCCGTCTGCTCAACATGGCCGACAAAGGGCAGACGATCAAGGCCGACCTGCGGCCCTTGGATGTGGACATGCGCCATTCGCTGCGCGAGGCCATCGGCGCGCTCGAGAGCTTGCCGCAGCCCGGGCACGAGGGTGGACGCGGGCGCGGCGTGGCAGTGGGCGCGAGCGACCCGGGCATCATGCCGATCGGCGGCGCCATCGTGCGCTTGCGCGCCGACGGCTCGGTCAACGTCTCGGCCAACACGGTCGAGATCGGACAGGGCAATCGAGGCGTGCTGCGCATCATCGCCGCCAAGATGCTGCGCCAGCCGCTGCGCATGATCGCGGTCGCCGAGCCCGACACGCTGCAGGCGCCTTACGACTGGGGCACGGGTGCCAGCCGCTCCACGGTGATCATCGGCCTGGCCGTGCAGATGGCCTGCGAAGACGTGGTGCGACAGGTGCTTGGATTGGCCGCCCAGGTGCTCGGCGGCGCTGCCCAGGACTATCGCATCGAGGAGGGCTGCGTCCAGGGGCCGGAGGGGGCGATCGCCTTCATCGAGCTGCTGCGCCGCTTCAACGGCATGGCGGCGGGCGAGTTTCTCGGCGTTGGCCGCGTCGATGCGAATACGAAGAACGGCGACTTCAAGCTGGCGCCGCTCTTCTGGGAGACCGGCTCATGCGCTTGCGAGATCGCGCTCGATGAGGGCACCGGCGCGGTTCGCGTGCTGCGTGTCGGCGGCGCGGCCGATCTCGGCCATGTGATCAATCGCAAGGCCGCCGAAGGGCAGGACGAAGGCGCGATGGTCATGGGCCTCGGCCATACCCTCTCCGAGGAATACGTCTATGAGGACGGTCAGGTCATCAACGGCACCTTGTTCGATTACAAAGTGCCGACGATGGAAGACGCGCCGCTGCATGTCGGCACGTCGCTGATAGAGAGCGGCGACGGGCCCGGCCCGTTCGGCGCGCGCGGCGGTGGCGAGGGGGCGATCCTGCCCATTGCGCCCGCCGTTGCGAATGCGCTGTTCCAGGGCTGGAACATCCGCATCAAGGAATTGCCGCTTACGCCCGAGCGGGTGTGGCGTGCACTGCAGCCCGCCAAGGCGGCCAAGGCCGACAACGACAACTGACGATAGACGCATGGATTTCAGAATCGACGCCGTTCTGCCCGCGAGCGCTGCCCAATTGTGGGCCATCTTCTTCGATGTGCAGCGTGTGGCCACCCTCATCCCCGGCTGCGAGAACGTGGTCGAAGTCGAGCCGCTGCGGCGCTTCTCGGCGGTGATGAAGCAAAAGATCGGCCCGTTCAAGCTCGAGGTGCCGACGCGTATCGAGATCGAGTCGCACGTGCCGCAGCAGCAGGTCGTGCTGGTTGCTGTCGGCAGCGACAAGTTCACCGGCACGACGATCGATGTGCGGATGAAGGTCGATCTGGCGGAGCAGCGCACCAATGGCGATGTGGCCTGCCAGCTTGGCGTCGACGCCAGCATGCAGGTCGCAGGGCGGCTCGCGTCACTCGGCTATCCCATCGTGAAGAAGCGTTCCGAGGAGCTGTTCGCCGAGTTCGAGCGGCGGCTGCGGGCGCAGTTAGCGGAGGTTGGTGGGCGCGGGGCAGAGGGCCATGCGGCGGCGGCTGGATCGGCCGGGTCGGCGGCGGTGGGGGGCGTGGTCACGCTGCCGCAGGCTGCTGCGCAGCCGGTGGGGCAAGCGGCCACAGGTACGGCGCTGCAACCGCCTCAGCCTCAGTCTCAGTCTCAGCCTCAGGCATCGCCGCCGGCGGCGGCTCATTCCTATTCACCTGTCCACGCCCCGGCGCCGCGTCGCCGCCGCGTGGAACTCGTGCTGCTGTGGCCGCGCGTGGGTATCAGCGTCGCCGTGGGCGTCGCGGTCGCGCATGGCGCTGTAGCGTTCGGCCAGTCGCCGTGGTGGTGGGTCATCGCCCCCTTGCTCGGCGTGGCCGCCGGACTTGGACAGAGAGAGGACTGATGCGCCCCGCACGGTTCACGCTCCACCGGCCGACGAGCCTGGCGCAGGCGCTCGCACTCAAGGCCGAGCACGGCGACGATGCGACCTTCCACGCGGGCGGCACCGAGCTGCTCGTCGCGTTGAAGGCGCACGTGCTGCGCTACACGCACGTGATCGACATCAAGCAGATCCAGGAGCTGCGCGGTGTTCGCATCCGCGAGGGCGACACGCTGTCGATCGGCGCGCTGTGCACGCATCACATGCTTGCCAATGACCCGCTCATGCGCGAGCGGCTTCCCGGCTACGCTGAATTGAGCGAGCAGGTCGCGAACATCCGCGTGCGCGTCGCGGGCACGCTGGGCGGCGTGCTGTGCTTCGGCGAGCCGCATGCCGATGCGCCCACGATGCTGTGCGCGCTCGACGCATGGGTCGTGCTCGCCGGGCCGGATGGCGAACGCGAAGTGCCTTCGCGCGACTTCCATCTCGGCGAGTTCGCCACCGCGCGCCAGGAAGGCGAAATGCTCGTCTCCATCGACGTGGCGCCGCAGTCGCCCGGCACCCGTTCGGCCTATCGCTGCTTCGGCCACACCGAACGCCCCGCCGTGGGCGTGGCGGCCGTCTGGTCTACCGACAATCCGCAACGGCTGAGCTTGTGGGCCGGGGCGATCACCGCGGCACCCGTGCGCCTGGCCCGGGCCGAAGAGGCGGCCAGCCGGCTCGCTCCGGACCTGCCGCCCGCGGCCGTGTGGGCAGGGCTGCGCGATGCCGTCGCCGCCGACGCCGCAAGCCTGGACGTACACGACGATCTTCACGGCGGAGCGGACTACAAGCGTCACCTCGTTTCCGTTCTCGCTCAACGCGCCCTCGACGCCTGTCTTTCATGAGTTCAAATACCCCGGAAATCCCGCTGATGCGGGTCGACATGACGCTCAACGGCAGCGAGACCTCGGTCGAGATCGAGCCGCGCGAGCTGCTGCTCGACGTGCTGCGCGAGCGCCTGCGCCTGAAGGGCGCGAAGCGCTCCTGCGACGTGCAGGTCTGCGGCGCTTGTACGGTGCTGGTCGACGGCATGCCTACCTCGAGCTGCACCACGCTGTGCGCGGACGTGCATGGGCGCCAGGTCACTACGATCGAAGGCCTTGCCAGCGGCAAGAACCTCGACCCGGTGCAGCGCGCTTTCATTGCGCACGGGGCGCTGCAATGCGGCTTTTGCACCCCCGGGATGATTCTGGCGGTGAAGTCGATGCTCGCGTTGGATCCCAATCCCTCGGAAGAGGCGATTCGGCACTACCTGCGCGGCAACATCTGCCGCTGTACGGGTTACGTAAAAATCATCGAGGCCATCCTCGACCTCGTTCGCAATCCATCGAATTATGAAATGGAGAACCAATGACTGATTCGCAACAGACAAAGCGTCTGCATGTGATCATCGCCGGCGCCGGCCTGGGCGGGCTCACCCTGGGAGCCGCGCTGCTGCAGAAGGGATTCGACGTCGACATCTACGAGCAATCGCCGGAACTGCGCGAGGTCGGTGCCGGTCTGTGGATTTCAGCCAATGGCAGCCGAGTGATGGACGCTCTTGGCTTGAAAGACGCAATGGAGGCGATCAATCTGCCGCCGCATGACCGCGTCGTGCGCTTCTGGAAGAGCGGCGAGCAGCGCTCGGTCTACAACCGCGATGCCAATGCCTCGAAGGCCGATCACACGCTGGTGCAGGTGCTGCGCGCGGAGCTGCAGCGCATACTCTACGAAGCCGTGGTGAAGATCAAGCCGGATGCCGTTCACTTCGGCGTGCGTTCGACGGGTGCACGCACCGTGGGCGGGCGGGCGCAACTGATTTTCGAAGACGGTTCCCATGCCGAAGGAGACGTCGTGGTCGGCTGCGATGGCGCGCATTCGCGTGTACGCCAGTCCATCTTCGGCCCCGCGCCCGCGCGCTATACGGGCGCAAACGCCTGGCGTGGCATCGCGCCCATGCACAAGCTCAAGCCGCAGCATCGCGAGCCGCTCGCTTCCACGTGGGTCGGACCGACCGCGCATGTCACGACCTACCCGGTGCAACGCGACGGCGAAGAGTTCGTGAGCTTCTCGGCGCAGGTGGACAGCGAGACGTGGCAGACCGAATCCTGGTCTGAACGCGGCGAACTCCCTGATGCGCTCAAGGATTTCGAAGGTTGGCACCAGGACATCCTCGACCTGTTCATCAACTCCGAGAACCTGTTCCGTTGGGGCTTGTTCGTGCGTGATCCGCTCGAACGCTGGTCCGAGGGCCGCGTGACGCTGGTGGGCGATGCCTGCCACTCGATGACGCCGTACCTGGGCATGGGCGTCAACATGACGATGGAGGACGCCTACGTGCTGGTGCGCTGCCTGGAGAAGACGCCCGGCGACGTGGAGGGAGCGCTCAAGCGCTATGATGCCGCGCGCATCGAACGCGCCAACCGTACCAAGGCGAAGTCGCTGGAAATGCTCAGGATCTTCCACAGCTCCGAGCTTGCGAACAGCGAGAGCGCTTGGCCCTACATCGAAAAGCAATGGTCGCCGCAGGCGGTGCGCGAGCGCTATGACTGGCTGCTCGCTTACGACGCGACGACGGTGGAGATCTGAAGCCATGACCGCCATCATCGAACGCCAGCCGCGCCCGTGGGACGGCATCATTCCCGAAGAGGAACTCGCGATCTATCGCCAGGCCGGCTGGGGAGCGCCAAGCGGCATCGGCCGCCGGCCCGCGCTGCTCGTGATCGACGTGCAATATCGATCCATGGGCTATACGCCGATGCCGATCCGCGAGGCCATCGAGCTCATGTCCACCAGCTGCGGCGAGTATGGGTGGCGTGCCGTGCCGCATATCGCACGGCTGCTCGAAGTGTTTCGTGAATTGCGCGCGCCGGTGTTCTATCCGTATGTGGCGCCCAAGAGCGAGCACAACCGCGGGCAATTCGAAACGAAGATACCCGCCATCATGGATGTTCCCCCGCACGGTTACGATTTCGTCGCGGAGGTCAAGCCGCGCCCTGAAGACATCCTGATTCCCAAGTTTCAGGCCAGCGCGTTTCAGGGTACGCCGCTGCTCAGCCATCTGATCGGGCTGGGTGTGGACACGATCGTCGTCACCGGCTGCACCACGAGCGGGTGCGTGCGGGCATCGGCGGTGGACGCTTGCGCGCTGAACTTCAAGGTGGTGGTGCCGCAGGATGCGGTCTACGATCGCTCGCAGACCTCGCACGCGGTGAACCTGTTCGACATGGCGAGCAAATACGCCGACGTGATGCCGACGGAAGAGCTCACCAAGCGGCTGCGCGCCGGGGTCGCACAGCGTTGATGGAACGGCGGCGGTGCCGTGGCGCCGCCGCTTGCCGATGCGATCGCGGCTCGAACGGGCCCTAGGTGGGTCGCGTTCCTGCCAGCGTGATCCGATGCATCACGCGCCGGAACCCGTGGTAATCATTGACCGGATAGTGCATCGCTGCGCGATTGTCCCAGAACGCGATGCAATTGCTCTGCCAGCGCCAGCGGCAGACGAACTCGGCCTTGACCTGGTGCTCGAACAGAAAGTTCAGCAGCGGTGCGCTCTCGGCCTCGGTAAGCCCTTCGATGCCGACGGTGTGGGCCACGTTGACGTACAGCGCCTTCTCGCCGGTTTCCGGATGCGTGCGCACGATCGGGTGGCGCGCCACGTATTCGCGCGCGGCGCTTTCGTTGCCGTCGCTGCGGATGCGGTCTTCGCGCGTCTTCGACACATCGGCCTTGGCTGAACTGGAAATGCCCTGCAGCCCGTGCAGCAGGCGCTTCATGGTGTCGGACAGCGCCTCGTAGGCGGCGACCTGATTGGCGAACATCGTGTCGCCGCCGTAGGGCGGCACTTCGCGCGACAGCAGCAGGGTGGCCATTGGCGGCACTTCGAGGTAGGTGGTGTCGGAATGCCAGACGCCGCCGAAGTTGGCGCGCTCGTGTTCGAGCTTTTTCACCTCGATGATCTCGGGAAAACCTTCGATCCCCTTGACGAAAGGGTACTCGATCGGCTGACCGAAGCGCTGCGCGAAACCGATGAATTCGGCCGCGGTGAGCGGCTGGCCGCGCAGGAAGATCACTTTGTGCCGCAGCAGCGCGGCGCGCAGTTGCGCCGTGTCGGTGTCGGACAGCGGCTGGCGCAGATCCAGCTCAGAAATTTCGGCGCCGATGGCGCCGGCAATGCGTTCGATCTTCATGCGCTTCTTTCAGTAAGCCGATGTTAGGCTTGCAGGCCCACGCGAACAAGTCAAATAATCTGAGCGATTGTTAAGATTTATACCCATGAAGATCAACTTCAAGGTGCTTTCCACGTTCCTGGCGGTTGCCGAAAACGGCAGCTTCCGCAAGGCTGCCGAGCAGATGAATCTGTCTCTTCCGGCGGTGAGCATGCAGGTCAAGCAGCTCGAGGCGCGGCTGGGCGTGGCCTTGTTCCAGCGCACGACGCGCAAGGTGGAGCTGACGCGCGAGGGTGAACAGTTGATGATCAGCGCCCGCAAGGCGATGGCTGAGCTGGATGCGGCGCTGATGGGGATCGAGCAGGCCGCCAACGCGCAGCAAGGCCATCTGGCATTCGCCTGCGTGCCCACCATCGCGGGAACGCGATTGCCGGCGCTGCTGACCGAGTTTGCGCGCCGCTATCCGGGCGTGTCGGTGCGCGTGCGTGAACTGACCCAGCCGGAGCTGCTGGAAGCGGTGCGTCGGCGCGAAGTGGATTTCGGTATCGGGCCGCAGCCGGAGAAAGCCGGCGAGCTGCACTGCCAGCCGCTGTTCGACGACGCCTACATGGCGTTGATGCCCGCCGGGCACCCGATCGCGTCGAAGAGCGGCATCTCATTGCGCGAGTTGGCCCGGGTGCCGCTGCTGACGCTGGGCCGTTCGCAATTCCAGCGGCAGTTGCTGCAGGCGCTGCGCGACGAGGGGCTGACGCCTGATCTGAACTACGAATTCACGCACGTCAGCACCATGGTGGCCATGGTGCGGTCCGGGCTGGGCGTGGGTATCCTGCCTGGTGTAGCGGTGCCCGGTACGCGCTCACTCAAGGCGCTGCGCATCGTGCGGCCGGCGATGTCGCGCACCCTCGCGATCATCACGATTCGCGGACATTCGCTGTCGCCGGCTGCGGCGCGCTTCGTCGACATGTGCGACCTGCTGGGACAGCCGCGCCCGAAGCGGGTGGGCTGAGCGCGGCCGAGCGTCTGAGACGTAGGATGTCGCGTCCGAACTCGAGGCCGGCCGTGGCCACTTCGTCTGGCCAGGAACGCCGATCCGTGGGCGAAGCGCGTACTATCGTTGGATAGTGGCGTATCGAGGGGTTGTCGCGAAAACTCCCGCGTTGCCCGCTTACATCCCAGGAGACCGACATGGCACAGTCTTTTGCATTGACCAGCAGTGACTTCAAAAACGGTGACACGTTGCCCAAGAAGCACGTCCACCAAGCAATGGGCGCCGGCGGCGACAACCTTTCTCCGTCGCTGGCGTGGTCTGGTGCGCCCGCAGGAACCAAGAGCTTTGCGATCACCGCTTACGATCCGGATGCGCCGACGGGCTCCGGCTGGTGGCATTGGGTCGTCTACGACATTCCTGCCGATACCACGGCCCTTGCTCAAGGAGCCGGAAATGCCGCTGGCGCCTCGTTGCCGGCGGGGACGAAGCAAGGCCGCACCGACTTCGGAACCAAGGAGTACGGCGGTGCTGCGCCGCCGCCCGGTGATAAGCCGCACCGATACATCTTCAAGGTGTATGCATTGAACACCGACAAGCTGGACGTGCCGGCCGATGCCTCAGCGGCCTATGTCGGATTCATGATCCACTTCGCGAAGCTTGCCGAAGCGGAACTCGTGGCTACCTACGGACGCTGATCCGGAAGGCCGGCTCTCGAAGGCCGGCTCTTTCCCAGTGCTGTCGGTGCGCAGATCTGTGT
>JAFKGG010000448.1 GCA_017307915.1 Burkholderiales bacterium
ATCCACATCATTTTCACCGGCGATCTGAATGAGATGGCGACCGCTCCGTTCTAGCGTAATGCCTCGTAACGTGAAATCGCTGCCGGCAACTCGGATGAGATTACCGATCCGAGCCTTTGAGTTCATAGCATCTCCAGCGATGACAACGTCTGCTGGGCGGCCCGATCTGGACACAAGTGCGATGTGAGGTGCCTCGACAACAAGGGTCTGGCTTAGCAAATAGCGACCATCATGCAATTCAATGGTTACATAGCCACCTTTTGAATTCGCATGTCTGACTGCCGCTTCAAGCTCCGTTGTGGAACTAACGACGATTCGAGCCGTCACCGCTTCCTTAGGGGCGAATGCATGTCCAGCGGCCACGCTGGAGCAGAGAACTGCGATTAGCGTCAGGAGTCGGAAGATAGCCTGTTTAAAAGAGGGCGCCACGGTGTGCAATAAATGTGGAATATGATTCGGAAATAATCGTACCTCGGTATCTTATGAAACTTCGCTACTCTCTACCGATTCTTCTTACGGCTAGCCTTGTCGCATGCAGCGGTGGGGGTGGTGGTGGCGACAGCAGCAGCCTGGATTCGGGCATCACGGAGGTGCTAGGAAGTTCACGTCCTAGGCAGCCGTTGCTGAAGCTATCGAACCTGGAATATCTTGGAGCATTTCGAGTGCCGCAAGGCACGAGTGATCAGTTGACGTTCAACTACGGGGGGACGGCACTGGGGTTCAATCCAGCCAACCGCTCGTTGTTTATCACGGGGCACGACTGGTATCAGTTGTCGGCAGAGATTTCGATTCCCACACCCAGCAAGGCTTCGGACGTTCAGTCATTGCCGCAGGCGACGCTGATTCAGGGCTTGACTGACGCCACCGAGGGCAAGCTCAATCAAGTGCATCCCAGCGGAGCAGAGGCCAAGGTAGGGGGGCATTTGGTCTATAACGGTAAGCTCTATATCAGCTCATACCGGTACTACGACGCCACCGACCAACAGTTTGCCTCCCATTTCGTCCGGCCTTTATCGCTCTCGACTCGGTCGCAGGTTCAAGGCCCGATCACGCTACAGAATGTGCCCGCTCGCTGGGTTGCGGGTTACATGGGGCTGATTCCAAGTGAGTGGCAGTCGGCTCTAGGCGGTCCGGTGCTGACGGGTCTGGGTGGTGTACCGATTGCTGCTGCGTCCTCGGTAGGACCGGCCGCAGCCGTGTTTGACCCGAGCAACCTATCGAAGGCCGCTACGATGCTGGTAGGCTATCCGTTAGGGAACAGCCTGGCGCAGCGGTATGGACTCTCGGAGGCGGGCGGAAGCAATTCGATGTGGAATCTGACCTCGCAGGTTCGAGGGGTCGTTTTTCCGACGGGCTCAAGCAGCGTCTTGTTCATTGGCCGGCATGGGACAGGGGAGTACTGCTACGGAGCTGGCGGGGAAAGCGGTGCCTGCTATGACCCGACCAATATGTATCAGGGCACGCACGCGTATCCGTACCGGTACCAGGTGTGGGCCTATGACGCAAACGACCTGGCCGATGTCAAGGCGGGCAAGCGGAAGCACTACGAAATTCAACCGTATGCCGTCTGGGCACTGGATCTTCCTTACGAATCCAGCAGCGGCGCACATCAGATTCACGGCGTAGCCTACGACCCAAGCAACCAGGTAATGTACATTTCTCAGGCCTGCATCGGCACTAGCTGCGCACCCATCATCCACGCATTCAAATTCGCCCTCTGAGAAGCTTTGCAACGGCCCCATGAAACCTACTTGGATATTCAAAAGAATATCTAAGTAGGCTTCTACTACACTCCCACGAATCGGTCTGACCCAGTCAGCAAACCTCGGCCAAGTCCCATATGAAGATCTCAAGCTGTTGATTGCTCGAGGGCCTGTACAGATACCGGTTTCTTCAACGTAACCAGCAGCCACCCCCTCAAGAATCTAAGAAATTCGACTCGACTCGTGATGCGCTCGTAGGCGACTCCCGCCAGAAAGAAGAGTCCATTAAACATTAGGTAGTTGGGGTACTGATTCAGGTACTCAATAGATTCAACTATCAAACCTTCCCGGTCAGCAAGACGATGAATCGCCGAAGCGGTATTAGTCCGATAGGCAGTAGGAAACGTATCCTCCTCGGCTCGGCCTTCAGTCCACCGCACTATCTTTGCATGAAATTTATTCGGGATCGCGCGGGCTACCAAGGTTCCGTAGTCCCACATATTTCCGGTCAGAAATACTAAATGCCCGCCGGGTTTTAGTACGCGGTTAAATTCACAATAGACCGAAACAGGGTCTTGAAGATGTTCGAAAACACTTCGAGAAATTATCAAATCGACGCTGTTAGATGAAACCGGCATTCGTGCAAGATCGCATCTATGCGTTTCGATCGCATCAGGCACATCGACAAAGTCCACCAAATCGACTCCGATCAGATGCTTAGCCCGACCAACGTAGCTTGTCAACACAGGCGCCGTGCGGCCACACCCAGCATCGAGCAACACCATTTGAGCCGTCAGGATCGCGTCTACTTTTTTGGCGTATACCTGATATGGATGATCAACATCGGTATAGAACCTCTCTCTGAGTCTTTCGGACCAGCGGGTCATTTGAGCACCATCCTAAAAATTGGAAATTCAAATTAACCACTCGAAGCTGCTTCACCGTACTTCCGTCTTGCACAAATGCGCACTATAGCTTGAGGGCCGCAGATCTCCTTGCCCGTGAAAAACCAGATCTACGCATCGATGCCGGGTCAACCTTTTGGTGACTGTCATCCATCGTCTGAGCATGGGCATGCTGGATACGCGCCCCTATGATCACGACGACATTGGTGACAAGGCAGAGAAAGTAAAAGAGCTCGTAAAGCTGAAGCGACAAAAACATTGCACATACCAGAAAACCGATCATCGCGGCCAATGTCGCCTCGCTTACTGAGCGTACAAATACAGCATTAGGATCATCTGGATAGGCAGAAAGGCTCTTCGACTTCGCAAGCAGAGCCTTAATTGATGAAAGGATTACCAGAAGAAACAGAAGACCGGCCAACACGCCAGACTCAGCTGCGACTTGAAAGAAAGTATTGTGTGCAACCAGCGGTTGATCAGATGAATAGCTCGGAAAGGCGGGGCCGAACGATGCCAATCCGACCCCAAGGAATGGGTGATCCGCAATCATGGCACGTGCAATCCCCCATATCTGGAGTCTTGCTGATGCCGATTGCTCTTGCTGGAATTGATCGATCGAGTCGGCTCGTTCCTTCATCAAGTCACCCGCTTGCCATATGTATGCCACTACCAGAGCGGGAATCAATAGCACACTCAATCTCTTCATTCTTGATCGAAGGGAGACCACCAAAGTGACTATCGCTAGCCCTAACAAACCTCCTCGAGAAGCAGTAAGAAATATTGCATGCCATGCAAAGGGAATCGCCAACCATAGAATCAAGCGAAGCCAACGTTGGCGCACGGTCAGCCCCAGATGCCACAGATAGGGAATCAGAACAACGAAAACGAGGGCAAATGCGTTCTCATCGGCATACACGCTCCCCCCTCTCGGATCACTCGGCCCAGCCAAACGCCCCCATACATGGCCGGATAAATACTGGCTGTTTGCCCAGTAAATCAAATACAAAAGTGATATCGCCGTGACCCATATGAGAGCTCGCAGTTTCTTCGTGTCATCTAGACACAAGCAACCGATGAAAAACACCAGAAACTGCTTATGCGCCGTCTCCATCACCCAACTGGCGTCGTGAAATCGATATGGACTGACCACGGAAACATAAGGCCCGAAGAGATAAGACAATGTGAAAAAAAGCCAAAGCAAGGCCAGATACGCACAGCGAGCGTTCGCCAAACCGGAGAAATTGAGCTTACCCCGAAGACCGGCAAAGACGACGCCGATGAAAGTCGGAACGAGAATCCAAAGAACAGGGCGGACCCCTTCAAAAGCCCAATGCCAGATCGCTTGTGGCGTCAATATCGCGAGGCCATAAGCAATCACGACACCAATCCATGGAGCCGCGACACTAGCCAATGATCCCGAAGCAAGAAGCGACAAAAAGATTAGACGAGCCATCATTTTTCACCGAAAGACATCATGCAGAACGCCTCGATGAAGGCGATGGGATAGTGGTTTTCTGCGAAAATTTTAGTAGGCGGTACAACTGCAAGTATCGATCCGCCATTGCTTTTGCGGAGAATACGTTGTTCACATGACAGCGACCTGCCTCAGCAAGGCTCTCAGCCCTCTCTGGATGCCGCTTCAGCCAGTTTAGTTGCTCGATCAGTGCCTGTACGTCCCCAACGGGAAACAAGAGACCAGTTCTTCCTCCCTGAACGAGCGCCCGACACCCTTCTATATCCGTCACCACCGATGGAATCCCCGCCGCCATCGACTCCATCACGCATCGCGGAATCCCTTCGAGCGACGATGGCAACACAAAAACATCAAAACCGCGCAGATAGTTGAGGCGGTCGTCACGGAATCCCTCGAAGTGGATTCGATCGGCCTGGCCGGTCTCTTGGGCAAGACGTTCTAGCTCCGTACGCTCAGGACCATCGCCAAGAATGAACAATTCCTTATTCTGAAACGGCAGCATCGCAAAAGCAGCGATCAGCGTATCGATTCGCTTTCTGTTGATAAGCTGGCCGATGTAACCATAGACCTTGGCACCAGCTTGCCGGGCACGCGCGACAGGATCGGCGATCGTCGTGGCGGCTTCGACTTCAGAAAGATCGACACCGTTCGGAATCAGATGCAGCCGGCGCCGCACCCAAGGCAGGCCGGCCAAACCCGCATGAAGATCATCAGACAGCGGCACCACGGCATCGCAACCAGCAAAAGCCAGACGATCGAGGCCTTCATACACACGCAGCTTGATCCCCGCATCGACGCTCCAACCATGTGGTGTCGACACCAGTGCAGATTGCGTGCCTCGTTTTGCGAATACGCCGAGGATGTCGGACTTGTAGCCGTGTGTGTGAAGAATGTCGATGCGCTCCTGCATGATGAAGCGCCTGAGCTGACCAATTGCAGCCAGGCTGAGCTTGCCTGGTGCATGCACGGTCAGACTTCGGAAGCCGAGTTTTTCGGCGTGCTGACATAGGGGCGGCACACCAGCGTGGGAACCATCCTGCACGACGCCGATGATCGATTCGACGTGAGTACCCGGCAGGTACCGACAAAGTGCCAAGATCCAGCGCTCAGCGCCGAACATTCCAGCAGGGCTGCCCAAATGAAGGACGCGCAGTTTCGAACCGTCAGGCATGTGCAACTCCGGCTGTCCGCACGTGGGTCGAGTGCTCCCACAGGGCAAGCATCATGACGCCCCAAATGAATACGTTGTGGTCTCGCTGCCCCTGAAGGTGCTCATGCCACAGGCGCCTCAACTCGCGCCGGTTCAGGTGGTCGAGCACGCGAGCGCGGCTGTCGCCAAACAGCAGATCCTCCACCATCGGCCGCAATTCCGCGCGCAGCCAGCGAGCAGCAGGGATGGAGAACCCGCGTTTGGGCATGTCGAGCAACTGGGCGGGTAGCCGTCGGCGGGCCAGCGCGCGCAGCGGCAGCTTGCCCGTGTTCCGATCGAGCTTCAGTTCGCTCGGCAGGCGGGCTGCGAACTCGAGAATTCGGTAATCGAGCAACGGTGAGCGAACCTCCAGCGAATGCGCCATGCTCATGCGGTCGACCTTCACCAGCACGTCATCGACCATGTAGAAGTGGATATCCGCATCCTGTGCACGTCCCAACGCATCCAAGGCATCTGAGCCGCGATAGTACGGCGCCACTGCCTCGCGGGGCGTGTAGCCTTTCAGGCTCGCCATGAAATCGCCGGCATAGACCTCGGCGCGCACGTCTTCGCGCAGCCAGGCCAGGTCGCGGTAAAAAGCGCCGTCGTCGCTGCTCGCCAGATTCTCGAAGATGCTCTTCAGCCGCAACGGCCGAGGCAGGCGGGCCGAGCCAGGCCACCAGTGCCCCAGCGGACCGAACGCTGCGGTTCGCAACGATGCGGGAAGGCGCGAACGGATCCGTGATTCGACCACATGCGGCGTGTAGCGGAAGGTGTATCCAGCGAAGCTTTCGTCGCCGCCATCGCCCGACAGAGCCACCGTCACCGAGCGGCGCGCCGCCTGGCAGACGTACCAAGTCGGGATGGCGCTCGAATCGGCAAGTGGCTCATCGAAGTGATGCGCGATCTTCGGCAGCACGTCGACGGCTTGCGGCGTCACCATGTGCTCGTGGTGTTCGGTGCCCAGATGCTCGGCCGTGGCACGCGCCACGTGCAGCTCGTTGAACTCGCGTTCTTCGAAACCGATCGAGTGCGTGATGACGGGCCGCTCGCTCAACCTCGACATGGCCGCTACCACCAGCGACGAATCGAGCCCGCCCGACAGGAAAGCGCCCAGCGGAACCTCGCTGACCATGCGGCCGCGAACGGCGGAATCGAGCAGTGTTTCCAGCTCGTCGACCGCATCGTCGAAGCGGACCTGTCGTTGCTGGGCAAAACTCAGACGCCAGTAGCGGGCTTCGCGAACGCCAGCGGCATCAACAAGCAGCCGGCTGGCCGGCGGCAGCTTGTGGACGTCACGATAGATGGTTCGCGGGCTGGGCACATAGCCGAAGGTGAAGTAGCAGTCGAGCGCAACCGGATCGATCTCGGTATTGCAGAACCCGCCCGCGCGCAGCGCCTTCAGTTCAGAGGCGAAGCCGATCCGCGATCCGTTTCGGTAGTAATACAGCGGCTTCTTGCCGATGCGGTCGCGCGCCAGCAGCAGTGTGCGGGTTCGCCGGTCCCAGATTGCGAAGGCGAACATGCCGTTGAGCCGTGCCAGGCAGTCCTCTCCCCATGCGAGATAGGCCTGCAGGATCACTTCGGTATCGGAGCGCGTATGAAAGACGTGCCCGAGCGACTGCAGCTCGGCACGCAGCACGTCGAAGTCGTAGATCTCGCCATTGAAGACGATCTGGACTGCCCCGTCAGCGGCCGCCATCGGCTGGTGGCCGCTACTGACATCGATGATGGCAAGGCGGCGATGCCCGAGCGCCGCGTGCTGGTCGACGTAGAAGCCTTCCGCGTCAGGTCCACGATAGACGATGGCGTCGGTCATGCGCTTAACGCGCGCAGCGGCCGCCTGCCGGTCGTGGCCGGCGAAATCGACGTAGCCCGCGATGCCGCACATGCTCCTATCGCTCCTTCACGCTTGCCGGTAGTGCCGCCGACGATGGTTCGAGGGAGCGGATGGCCCGGGCCGGATTGCCGGCGACCAGGCTTGCAGCCGGCATCGGCTGCGTGACCACGGCGCCCGCCGAGACGATCGACCGCTCGCCGACGTCGGCCAGCAGGATGGCGCCCTCGCCGATCCAGCAGCCAGCGCCGACCGCGACTCGGTCGTATTGGCCCTTTTCACCCGACAAGGCGCCAGATTCGTCAAGGTGCTGACGCTTGCCGCTGGGAATGCTCACCCGGCTACCGATCATCGCAGCTTCGCCGATGTCTGCATGTCCGACCACACAATAGGCGCCCATCGATGCCCGGCGACCGATGGTGGCTGCGCGGCGCACGATGATCGAGCCGAATCCGATGTGCGTTTCCCAAGAGCATGACGCCAGCGTTCCGAAGTAGTAGGCCCCGCGCAGATACGCTCCGGGCAGGCCGGGCGCCAAGGCCAGGCACTGCGCGAAAAATGAGAACACCTGCTCACCGCGGCCGAGGCGGCGCTCCAGCCAGGCAGCTACGAGTGCAGGCGACACGATGATCAGCGTCAGTGTGAAGATCGACAGTTTTGCAGACTTCAGCAGATTCATGCGCTCAGATCTTCGCTCTCGTCGCCGCCAGACCGCCATTCGGCAGCAGTTGTGCGTACAGAGCGCCATAGCGCTCGATCATGGCATCGAAAGAGAAATGTTCGCTGAAGCGGCGCATCCCGGCCAGGCCGCGTTCCCGACGCACGATCGCATCGGTTCGAGCCTGCGAAATCGCCTCGGCGAGTGCGTGCTCGTCTCCGGAAGGCAGCAGCCAGCCGGTGGCCCCGTCGACGACGATCTCGGGGTTGCCGCCGACCGCTGTCACAGCCACCGGCACGCCGGCAGACATCGCTTCGAGCAACGCCATCGACGTGCCTTCGCTGAAGCTGGCCAGCACGAACAGATCCAGGCACTGGACCAGCGTGCGGGCATCCTCACGGTGTCCGGTAAATACGATGCTCCCGGCCTCGGTGCTGGAAGCGGCAAGCCGCTCGACGTCGCCGCGGATCGGGCCGTCGCCGACCAGCAGACCGCGCACATCGTCGTGCTGCCGACGGGCGGCAGCCAATGCACCGACCAACATCGGCAGGTTCTTGATCGGATCGAAGCGTCCGACGGTACCGACGACGAAATCCCGCTCCGAGAATCCCAGTTGTGCACGCCGGTGAGCACGCGCCGTCTCGTCGATGGCCGGCACGGGTTTAACCCCGTTGTAGATGACCTCGATCTGCGAATGGTTCAGTCCTTCGTAGCGAACCAGCCGCTCCCTGATATCGGCTGAAACCGCTACGAAGCGATGCGTCAGGTGGCGGACCAGCCATCGATTGAGCAGCCGCCGCAGGGGTTTGTCGGCTTCGGGGTAGAAACGGCCGTGCTCTTCGAGCAGTAGCCTGGGCCTTGCGTACAGCAGCCGGGACAGCGCCGCATAGAACCACGGCGTGCACTGGTGAGTATGGACGATGTCAGGCCGTGAGCGGCGAAAGTGCCGGGCGAGTCTGACCGGCATTGAAAGATCCAAGCCACCCTGGCGCCAGAGGCAATACACGGCTATCCCGCTTTGGCGAAGAGTATCGGCCCATGCCCCCGGCTCATCGAGACAGATGACTTCGATCTCGTAGTCAGCTCCGAAAGCCCTGCTCATATCGACGACCAGACGTTCGGTGCCGCCCGGATGAAGGCTGTTCACCACGTAGGCCAGACGAGGACGCCCGTTGCCGTTCATCGCGAGCCCTTCACTCGACGAGACAGACGGCCGAGCCGCTCTTGCACGAGGCGCTTCGATTCGCGAACGGCCACCTTCAACTTGCCGCGAAGCGTGGACTTTATCCCCAACCGTTGAGGAACGAAGGCCACCGGTCGGCCGAAATCATGATTGTGCTGCCACGCCCCCCCCTGCCGGTCCGTTTGGAGCGCACGAGCGCTGAAGTAGTCGTGCAGATGGCCATAAACGGCCACCAGCACCATCGGCCGCGTCAGGCATTGCGTAGGGAACGAGCTCAGGTCGGCGATCCACCGCTGTTGGAAGTACCCGGCCTTGTCGCGAAATGCCTCGGCTCGCTGCAGATCGTCGTCATGGAGCGAGGCCAGATGGAAGATGTGGCATTTGCGCGCGTCGTGTGCCGACCAGGTTTCGGACGGAATCTCGAGCTTGTGCGCCACGTCGCGATAAGGTGCTTCATGCTCGAGCATCCAGGCCGCGTAGTGCAGCAAGCTGTGCCGCGCGTACTGGAAGGCGTAGTCGGTTTCTGAATATTCCAGCTTGAGATCCAGATACTTGCCGAGCACTTGCAGGAAAACCAGATACGACCATCGGCGCTCGGGATCGTCGAGTTGCCGGGCCGCAATGTCGTCCTCCGGATGGATGCAGCGCTCGATCAGCGCCTCGGCCTTCGACAGATAGGCGCGGCGCCGGCTTGCGCGATAGGCGTCGAGCAACGTGGATATTGAATTCCCGGCACCACGCCCTGGGCCGTGATAGTCGAAGTCCAGCGTCTTGCTGGCCAAGCCGGTAGCGCCTTCGTCGACCAAGGCGGACAGCGTCTGCGTGCCATCATCCATTGCGCAGACCCAGTCGGCCAGCCCGACCACTGCTTCACGCGATTCGGCATCGCCGGTCATGTAATGATGCAGCAACAGGCCTGATGCATAGTTGTGCTCGTTACTGGGGCCGCCGCCGTAGTCGCCGCTACCGGCATTGGCTCGGCTGTATGTTCGATGGGTCGCCGTCGCCGCCGGAACGTAGTGGTCGGTATGCCAGAACAGCCCACCATTGAACGCGGCCTTGTCCTCTTTCGTATGATAGATGTCGATGTCGACGACGTGGCGTGCCGCTTCGTCCATCAGCTTCGACCAGCGTGCATCGCCGGTGCGCAATGCATGGATGCCAGCCCCCAGCACAAAGTCGTACTGGTTGTTGTAGTGGGAAATGAACGGTATCGCCGGATCGCTGTGCACGGCTTCGTGATCGGCGTATAGATCACCGAAATGGCGCCAGCCGTATTCGTCGATGATCTCGCGCCGCGCTTCGAACGATTCCTCACCGGCAATGATGCCCTCGATCCAGTCGGTCACCTGGGGACTGCGGATCGACACCGACAAACCGGACACGGCGCCGCTTCGCTCGACCGCCGCCGGATCGACAGCTGCGTGCGCGCGCTGCACGAAGCCTTCGGCCGGCATCGGCCTTGTCCCCCCCTGAACGGCCAGCATGATCAGGTGCCGCTTCTGTTCGCCACCCTGCAACTCGGTCGGCCCTTGCCGCTCGGAAGGAAAGAGACCGGCGGAAAGCGTGGTGCCGTCCCAACGCAACGCCTTGGGGAAGTTCTGCCAGAAATCCGTGACCGACAGCGACACGCTGCAATCGGCACCGCTCAGCGAAAGCCATGGTTGCGCGCGCAAGCCTTCGGCCTCGATTGCGCCGTCGACCCTGACCTGGTAGCCGCGGAAGCCAACCCCCAGCGTGCCGCCCCGATCGAGATGGTTGGCCGAATTCCAGCGTTCGCCGCCGCTCGAATCCTGATAGATGATTCGAGGGACAGTATCTTCGCGGCGAGCGTCTGCGTGCGGCTCTGGCGCCCAGTCGAGATGAGTGGCGTTGAATCCTGGTGCTATGTGCAGCGACAAATCCCGGATCTGCCACGAGCCTTCATCGCCCAGATCCCACAAGCCGCCGACATGGCGCGCCGCTCGCGGGTTTCTGACCAGGAGATCGCAGAACACCTGCCCCGGCTGCGCCAGCAGGGTCCAGCGAAGACGGAAATTCAGCGGACAGTTGCCGGATCCGACAAACCCGCCCTCCAGCACCAGATCAGCCCTGACGGGACCCGCCGATTCGACATCGATCCGGTTCACGTGTGCCAGGTAGTCGGTGCCGTCCTCGCCGCGCAAGCGCAACTGCACGCCGGACGCGTCCAGGCATGGGCGCCCCGCCATATCGACGGATAACAGGGTGGTGGCGCCACGACGTACTCGATATTCGAGATCGCCCGATCGAACACTGAGTTCGTCAGCGCCGACCGACACGGCCACCCGCGCGGCATGTCGGACAGATTCGGTAGTGATGCCTCGTGATCGCACCAGGCGCAGCACATGGCCGTCGGCATTGCTCGATTCGTCGAGGATATCGACCAACAGCCATTTAAGACTGCGATCAGGCCAATGCGCCAGCGACCTGGCCTGCCAAGGAACCAGGCGCCCTTGCAGATCGACAAGCGCCAATTCCGCCGCGTCGAAGACCGCGCCTCGTGGCAGCGGCACGCCCGCCCGCGCCCATAGCGGCCGATCGATGTCGGTGCGAAAGCCGCTCAGACGAAGGACGATTTCCAAGTCAGCCGCATCGTGGCCCGCCGATTGCCCGAGGGGCTCTTCGGCCTTCATAACGGCACTCCAGGAACAGGCGCGGCGGCTGGCCGCCCTGGAATTCGACGCTGGCCAGCGCTTTGGTACGACACGGAACAAAGGGCGAACATCGACATCGAAGATAGGCGTCGCGGGCAACGGCAAATGTATGATTATCAGCGAATTTCATGTCAGAACGCCGTGTGAAATTCGACGTTCGGCCCTCCTGAGCCTCTATTTGGATCCGCTCGTCGGCCGAGCGGCAACTGCCGTGCCTTCGACACACTGCGGCAGCCCAGAACCGGACATAATCCCGCGCCAGGAGCGGCATAGCGTGGCAGAATCGGCCCACCTTCCCAGCCCTCGCCGGGATAGCCTTCCATATCCCGAACACGAATCACCCAGCCTGCCAGACAGACAGAAATGAGTAATCGTGTCTACGTATTGACCACCGTCGATACCGAGGAGGAATGGGACTGGTCCGGCCCATTTCCGACGTCGACGCCGGTCACCGCCAACATTCAGAAGCTGCCTTTCTTTCAGGACCTCTGCTCGCGTTTCGGCATGCGCGCCACGTATTTCACCAATTTCTCGGTGATGAGCGATGCCGAATCGGCAGCGGTCATCACGGCGCTGGGCGACCGTGATGACGTCGAGATTGGCATGCACATCCATCCGTGGAATACGCCGCCCGCTTCCAACTTCATCGGATCACCGGCCAAGGCGTCGTTTCTGCACAACCATAGCGATGCTGTCATCCGGCAGAAACTGGAGACGGTCTACGATAGTTTCGCCAAGGTCGGCATATCTCCGACGAGCTTTCGTGGTGGGCGCTACTCCAGCGGCGGGGCGATCCACGAGTTCCTGCGCGAACGGAAGTTCATCGCCGACTGCTCCGTGGTTCCCTATACGACTTGGCCCGACGAAGGCGCGCCGGACTTCCGCCAACGCGACGTCTTCCCGGTTCGGTTGACGCCACAGAGCGCGGATCAGCTGCCCCTATGGGAAATTCCTCTGAGCATGGGGTTCTCGCGGACGCCGTTCGGGTTGTGGGCGCGCCTGTTCGACCTTATCGAGACGACGGCGCTGTCCAAGCTCAGATTGATCGGACTTGCTGAACGCCTGCACCTGGTGCGCCGCGTGTGGCTGAACTTCGAAATCGCAGATCCTCACGACTGGACACCGTTTCTGCTGCTGCTGCAGCGAATGGGGGTTCCATGCGTGACCTTGACGGTGCACAGTTCGTCGCTGACTGCTGGCCCCGGTCCCTATACTCGCTCCTCGCTCGACGAGACGCGAATTCATCGCCAGATCGAACAAGTTTTCTCGACCATTCGCACGCTGCCCGGCTTCGTACCGGCCACGGCGAGCGAAGCTGCGCAATACCTGGAGAATATGCATGCGGGTTCTCGGAATTAGCCCTCTCGACAAAGACGCCACCGCGTCGTTCGTCGAAGACGGAAAGATCGTCTTCGCCTGCGGCGAGGAGCGCCTGTCGCGGGTCAAGCTCCAGGATGGCTTTCCTCATCAGGCCATTGAACTGGGTCTGGCCCGAACAGGCTGGTCGCCGGATTCGATCGATGCCGTCGCATATGCTTTCTTCGATGGCGACCGTGAGGCAGATCTGATCGCCAAGGCAGTGCAACGAGACGCCGAGACCTATAAATCGAAGGACTCCGCGGCTTCGCTGTCATCGATCCAGCGGCTGCTCGATGGCCGCTATCGCGCCGATCACAGCACGCCGATCCCCGGCATCACCTCGGCCGAGGACGAATTCGTGCCGAAGAAGCCGTGGCTGAAGCGCCTGATTTACCGCTCCATCCTGAGTTCTCCGAAGGCGGACTGGTTTGCGCATCGGCAGGGCCTGAAGGAATGGGTTCGCACGGCATGCGCCGATCATCAGCTACGCACCCGGCAACTTGACGAAGGGCTGAAGAAATACGGCTGGAACGGCAAGCTCAAGCGGTTTCACCATCACAACACCCATGCTGCCAACGCCTTCTTTGCTTCCGGACTCGGCGAAGCGCTAATCGTCACGCTGGACGGCTACGGTTCGGGCAGTGCCGGCGGCATCTTCCTCGGCAATGCGGAAGGCATCAAGAATCTGATCCGCTTTCCGTTCCCGAACTCACTGGGCCAGTTTTATGAGCACGTAACCAGCGCCCTGGGCTTTCGGCCAGGGCGGCATGAAGGCAAGATCGTCGGCCTGGCAGCCTATGGCAATACCGACATCCTGTCGCCCGCGCTGCTGGAACGATTCGAAATTCGCGACGGCGACCTCATCATGCGCGCCGCGTCGAATTATCTGTTCGCCCGTGCCCTATCGCAGGAGTTCTCCAAACGCGACATTGCCGCCGCATACCAGCATGTGCTGGAGGTGATCGCGGTCCAGGTCGTCGCCTGGTGGCTGAAAAAAACCGGGATGAAGAACATCGTCGTGTCGGGAGGCGTTCACGCCAACGTCAAGCTCAACCAGCGGCTACGCGAGATCCCGGGCGTGGAGCAGATCTTTGTCTACCCGAACATGGGCGACGGTGGTTGCGGCACGGGCGCCGCCATGCTGGTCTTCGACCGGCTGGCTGCAACGGCCCCCCCGCTGGACAACGTCTACCTGGGGCCGGACTACTCCGAGCAGGAAATTCAACAGGCGCTGGCAAACCATCAGCTTTCGGCCGCCCGCCACGACGACTTGGAAGAGCGCGTGGCGGAACTGCTGGTCAACGACGCGATCGTGGGCCGTTTCAACGGCCGTATGGAATACGGTCCTCGCGCCTTGGGCAATCGCTCGATCCTCTATCAGGCCAAGGATCCGGAAGTCAACCAGTGGCTGAATCATCAACTGGGTCGAACCGAATTCATGCCGTTCGCGCCGGCAGCGCTGGCTAGCGAGGCGCATCGCCTGTTTCACAATCTCGAGGGTTGCACGAAGACGGCCGAATTCATGACGCTGACCTTTGATTGCACCGACGAGATGAAGCAGAAATGCCCGGCAGCCGTGCACATCGATGGCACCGCGCGGCCGCAACTGGTCAGCGAACAGACCAATCCGAGTTTCCATCGGATCTTGTCGCGCTATCACCAATTGACGGGTATTCCGGCCCTGATCAACACGAGCTTCAACATGCATGAAGAGCCCATCGTTTGCTCGCCGGATGATGCGATTCGAGCATTCCTGGCCGGGGGCATCGACTATCTGGCCATCGGCCCGTTTCTCGTCAAGCATCCTCGCTACGACGAGATCGCGCGTGGCCGGGCAGCCACCCGCTAAGCGAAACCAAGCACAGGAGGAGATCGAACGCCCTCGCTGCGGCGAGCGAGGGCTGGCTTCAACCGAGACCGGTAACCAGTATCGGCCCGACTCGATCGACGACGAATCGCGGCAACTTGCGCCATGTTTCGATCGCGAGCCGATACTTTGGGTTCATGGGATTGTTTTGTGGGACGACGCCGGACGGCAAGTACGGGAACTCATAGTGCAACTGCTGAGGCTCAAATCCCCAGAGTCGCTTGAACTGGAACGATCCCGTTCCAGCCTTGCTACGTCCGAAATCGAACTGCGTGCAGCCTCGGCTGCTTGCATGCTTCATCAACGACCAGTACTTGAAGTCGTTGGCGTTCGTTTCACGCGCGGAGGCATTCTCGCCGGCAAAATAGGCAAGCACTTCGGCCTGATGATAGAAGTTCAGGATAGCGCTCAGATCCCTGCCCTTCGCATCCATCACGTAAACGACGTCGGCATCCTGCGGAAAGGCGTCGAGCAGCATTCCAAAGAAGCGCCGCCCCAGAGCAGGCGTTCCGTGTGCGCGAGCATTCTCGGCATAGAGTTCGAAGAAGCGATCGGCATCTCGACCAACTTCGGATCGAAGCCCCATCGAAACGGCACGGCGCACGACATTGCGCCGTTTCTGAGGGATGCCCTTCATGCTCTCGAGGTCGGCAGGAATCGGTGCTCGAAAGGTGAAGTACAGATCCTGCCGCGGCACATGCGGCTGCTGAGGCAGCGTGTTACGCAATTCGACATGCCGCACGCCCAGCCTGGTCCCCAGTCGAACGGCTTCGGCAATCAATGCATCACGCGTCACATCATCAATCGCCAGCGCGCCGGCATAGGAGCAGAACGGCAGGCTGGTCAGCGTCGCGCCGAACAGCGGGCTTCGAACATGCATCAGCGGCAGAATGCCGCAAAGCCGGCCGTCCGCGAAAGCACACAAGTAGTGCGGCTCATAGCCAAGTGCGTTCGACAACAAGGCTTTCCAGGCGAAGCGGTGGAAGAACGTGGCTCCCTCGGCGCCAGCCGCAAACGCGTCCCAGGCCGACGCATCGGTTGCGCTCGCCACTCTTATTTCGATCCCAGCCACGTGAGGTCTACGGAAGTTCGGACCATCAAGGCTATCACGCACGCCCGTGAAACCCTCTCGCACCATCCTGGACGGTTTCACAGAGGTGACCAATGGAGCCCCACAGGTCCGCTGCAACTGGATAATGCATACGGATGTGGAAACCTAGTCCTACACTGGCGTGCGCCTACTCTCCGATGAGGGAGATCCTGCGACCCATGCCGTCTGGCGACGATGGCGGGCTACTGGCCGAGGTCATCGAGCGCACGGCGGCTCTGCCGGCCGAGTCGTTCTTTTTGTCGGCGCCATGGCTTCTTACCTGCCTGAAGAACTGGCAGGGCGAGGCGCAGTTCCGGACCCTGAAGCTCGACGAACAGCAACCCGCTTACGCACTGGTCGGGCAAGGCAAGCAGGTACGGCATCGTTGGCTTTCAGTGAATGTGCTGGCGCTCAATCAATCCACGATTCGACATCTGGATCAGCCATGGATCGAGCGCAACGGTTTCTTCTGTAGCCCTGCTTCGCGATTCGGCCCCAATCTGACCCACCTGCTGGATCTGCTGGAACCGCAGCAGGACTGGGACGAACTCAGGCTCAGCGGCCTGATGAGTGAAGATGCCGAGCTGGCGTTGACTCTGGCAGCTCAACGTGGGTTGGCGCACCGCATCGAGTTCGATGAGCCGATCTATTGGGTTGACCTGGACCGGATCAGAAGCCATTACGGCGGCGACTATCTGGCATCGCGTAGCACCAACACACGCCAGCAGTTGCGTCGTGCTCGCCGCATGGCCGAGCGTGAGCTGGGACCGTTGCGCCTGGAACAGGCGAGCTCTACCGAGCAAGCGCTCGAATGGTTCGAAATCACCGGGCCCGCTCATCGTTCTCGATGGGGGGACGATGCAGGCCCGGACAATACCAGCGGATTCGACAATCCGGCGTTCGTCGCCTTCCACCGCGATCTGATCGCCGAGGGCATGCGCGAATCGGGCATCCAGTATCTGCGGCTGAAGGCTGGAGAAACGACGCTGGCCTATCTATACAATTTCGTGTCGAACGGCCACGCTTGCTTCTACCTCAGCGGCATCGACTACTCAGTCGACAGCAAGTTCAAACCAGGCATGCTGGCTCACTGGATGGCGATCGAACACAACCTGGCGCTGGGCCATCACATCTATGATTTTCTGGCCGGCGGTGCGCGCTACAAGCGCAGCCTTTCAACCGATCAAGGCCGGATGCTGTGGGTGGTGTTACAGCGCCAGCGCTGGAAGTTCGCGCTGGAAAACCTGGCTCGGCGCCTCAAGCGGAGCCTGATGCACCAGCCCTGAGCGGCGGTGCATCAGGGCGACAGCCCTCAGCTCCGCCCAACCGAAAAATACTCAAACCCCTTGCCCCGCACCAACGCCGGGTCATAGAGGTTGCGCCCATCGAAAATCACCGGATGCTTCAGCCGGTCGCGCATCTCATCGAACGACGGCGAGCGGAACTCCTTCCATTCGGTGGCGATCATCAGCGCGTCGGCGCCGCGCACTGCTTCCAGCGGAGAAGCGGCCAGCACCAGATCGGGGCGATCGCCATAGATGCGCCGGCATTCGTCGGCCGCGATCGGGTCGTAGGCCACCACCGAGGCACCGGCCGCCCACAAGGCTTCCATGATCGTGCGTGCCGGGGCCTCGCGCATGTCGTCGGTATTGGGCTTGAAGGCCAGACCCCACAAGGCGAAGCGCCGGCCCGACAGGCTGCCAAAGCGATCGCTGGCCTTGCGCACCAGAGTGCTCTTCTGGTCGTTGTTGACGTCTTCGACCGCGCGCAGAACCCGCAGCGGCGCGCCGTGTTCCTGCGCGGTCCGTTGCAGCGCCTGCACGTCTTTTGGAAAGCAGCTTCCGCCATAGCCGGTACCGGCATAGAGGAACGAGTAGCCGATACGCGAATCGGAACCGATGCCGCGCCGGACGTCTTCGATGTCGACGCCCACGCGTTCGGCCAGCCGCGCCAGATCGTTCATGAACGAGATGCGAGTGGCCAGCATCGCGTTGGCGGCGTATTTGGTCAGCTCGGCCGAACGCCGCCCCATCACGATGGTGCGTTCGTGATTGCGCTGGAATGGCTGGTAGAGCTCGCGCAGCAGGGCTTCGGCCCGCTCGTCGCTGACGCCGAGAACGATCCGATCAGGCTTGAGGAAGTCGTCCACCGCAGCGCCCTCCTTGAGGAACTCCGGGTTCGACGCCACCGAGAACTCGATGTCCACGCCGCGCTGCTGCAACACCTCGCGAATCCGCGCCTCGACGCGATCGGCGGTACCGACCGGCACCGTGCTCTTGTCGACCACCAGCCGGTATTCGTCCATGTGCTGGGCGATGGTGCTGGCCGCAGCCAGCACGTATTGCAGATCGGCCGAACCGTCTTCGCCCGGCGGCGTGCCGACGGCGATCATCTGGATCTCGCCGAAGCGCACGCTTTCCTGGGGATCGGTGGTAAAGCGCAGCCGCCCGGCATCGGCATTGCGGCGGACGATCCCCTCCAGGCCGGGCTCATAGATCGGAATGATGCCGTCTCTGAGACGCTGAACCTTGCCGGCATCGACGTCCAGACACAGCACGTCGTTGCCCATGTCGGCCAGGCAGGCACCCGTCACGAGCCCTACATAGCCGGTTCCAATGACCGTGATCTTCATTTCTTTGCTCCAGGGGGAACCGGGTCGTCAACCGGTTGGGCGCAAGTGTGGCCCGCGAATCGTTGCATTGCAGCGAACTATGCCACTTGATGGCATCACGGCCGCATCGGAACCGACAGTTCGACCGGCTGGCGTGCCGCCGGTTCGGTGCTGTCGGCAGCGATCAATTCATCGACCAGGCGCAGGTGGCTGCCCCAGCTGAACGCTTCCACCACCCGCTGGCGTGCCTGCGGCTGCGGGCCGGCCTGGAATGCGCGGGCGGTGGCGGCGGCAAACGCATCGGGCGAATCCGCGATGCCGTGCAGCGCCCTGCCCTGCGGATCGATGCCCTCGGCCGCGGCGGCCGTGGCGACGACCGGGCGTTCCATCGCCATTGCCTCGAGCACCTTGTTCTGAATGCCACGTGCGATGCGCAATGGCGCCACCACGGCCTGCGCGTGCCGCAGATAGGGGCGCACGTCTTCGACCCGGCCGGTCACCGTCACGCCGGCTGCTTCGGCGAGCTGGCGAACACTGCGCGCGGGATTGCTGCCCACGATGAAGAAACGCGCTTGCGGGCAAGACTGCTGCAGCAGCGGCAAAATGGCCTCGACGAACCACTGCACGGCTTCGATGTTGGGCCGGTAATCCATCGCACCGGTGAACACCGCGATCGGGCCGCCGGCGGGATAAGGGTTGGGGTGATCGAGCGTCGGGTCGAAATAGTCGGTGTCGACGCCATTGGAGAAGTGCCCGACCCGGCCGGCGCACTCGGGCGCGCGGCCGACGAAGAGCTGCGCCTCGGCCGCGCTGACGAACAGCGTACGGTTGAAGCGGCCGGCGATACGCCGTTCATAGGCCAGCAGCGTTCGTGCTTCCCGGGCGTAGATCCAGGAGGCCGGCCAGCGGCTGGAAGTTGCGTATTGCGCCCACTCGGGCCCTCGACGAAGCGCGCCATTGGCGACGAATACGTGACGACAGCATCGAAACGCTGCGATGCCAGGCTCTGATCGACCCATTGCTGCAAGCGCCGATCGGAGAAGAATCGCAAGGACAGAGGCTCGCCCGTCAGCAAGCCGAACAGGCTGGCCAGCCGGCGCCGCCGAGGATCGATCGGCACCAGGCAGACGTCGGCGCAGATCGATCGCAGATGCGGCTCATGCTGCAGATCACGGCGATCATCGACGAACGCGGCCAGATGCACGTGATAGCGCGCCGCCAGGTGCCGCAGCAGATGATATGAGCGGATCTTGTCGCCCTTGTCCGGAGGAAAGGGGATGCGATGCGCCAGCAGCAGTACGCGGCGGGTCTTGCGGGGCTCGGCGGCCGGGGCGATGCGGACGTGGTTCACCGTGATCGATATGCGATGGACGGAAGGCTGGATACTGCGACCTTAACAGCACCGCGCGCCATAGACCTTGCCAGGCGGCTGAGCGGCGGATCCGATCTCATGCCCGGTCGACGCCGCGGCTCGCAAACGACGCGGCAAGCCGCTGCGTCAAAGGCCGCGGCCGCCTATCCAACGACGTTCGTCGGCCCGGCCGCCGGGGGCATCCGGAAATGAGCGAGAATGATAGCGTCTCTCGTCCAATCGAACCGTCTCGCAAGCGGCGGTATCCCCTGATGAACGATCCAGTGCTGGTTACCGGAGCGGCAGGCTTCATCGGAATGCACGTCTGCCGGGCCCTGCTCGACAAAGGCGAGGCCGTCGTCGGCATCGACAATCTGAACGACTACTATTCGCCCGCGCTGAAGCGGGCGCGCATCGACGAAGTCGCCCGCCATCCCCGGGCGGACGGGCGTTTCCGTTTCGAGACGATCGACGTCTCTGACGAAACCGCAATTCCGGAACTGTTTGCGCAAACGCCGTTCAGGCGCGTCGTCCATCTGGCGGCGCAGGCCGGTGTTCGATATTCGTTGCAGGCGCCGCTGGCCTACGCCCGCTCGAATCTGCTGGGCATGACGGTGATGCTGGAAGCCTGCCGGCACGCCGGCACCCAGCACCTGGTCTATGCGAGCAGCTCGAGCGTCTATGGCGCCGACGCCGAAGTGCCGTTCGCCGAGACGCACCGCGTCGACCGGCCGATCAGCTTCTATGCAGCCACCAAGGTGGCCAACGAGGCGATGGCCCACAGCTACAGCCATCTGTACCGGCTCCCCGCCACCGGCCTGCGCTTTTTCACCGTGTATGGGCCATGGGGAAGACCGGACATGGCCGTATGGTTGTTCACCGAAGCGATCGCGGCCGGCCGGCCGATCCGGGTCTTCGCCGGCGGCGAACTGCTGCGCGATTTCACCTATGTCGACGACATCGTGGAGGGCGTGCTGCGCGTGCTGGAGCATCCGCCCGGCGGTGACGGGCAGGCGCCCCATGCGGTGTTCAACATCGGCAATCATTCCCCGAACTCGGTCAATGAACTGATCGCCATCATCGAACGCCACACCGGCAAGCAAGCAATACGCGATCATCAGCCGATGCAGCCCGGCGACGTCGAACGCACCTTTGCCGACGTCTCGCGTCTGGCCGCGGCGGTTGGATTTCGACCCAGCACGCCGCTGGATGTGGGGGTGCAGCGCTTCGTCGATTGGTATCTGGGCTATCTGCGCCGGTCGGGCGGTTGACCGTCTTGCCGATCAGGCCCAGGAATTCACAGACGAATACGATCGGCTGTGCCATAAGAAAGCCTTGGTCAGTCTTGAATATTGAACATCGATGACAGTTTCGTCGTTCGCCCATGAAAACGATCCGGGTCGCACGGCACGGCTCGTAAGCCTGGCATTTTTCGCCGCCGGCTTGCTGGTCGTGGCGTGGACGTTCCGCGATACCTGGGCGTCGATGGAGCGCGTCTGGAGAAATTCGGACACCTTCGCGCACGGCTACCTGATCCCGGTGCTGTCGTTGTGGATGGTATGGAAGAACCGCGCTGCATTGGCGCAGGTTCCACTGTCCTGGGGCTGGCTGGGCATTCCGTGGCTCGCGGGCTGCGCAGCGGTCTGGCTGGTTGGAGAACTGAGCGGCGTCAATGTCGTGGCGCAGTTCGGCGTCGTCGGCATGATTCCCGGCATCGTCTTGCTGATGCTCGGCCACCGAATGGCATGGCAGCTGCTGTTTCCGCTCGCCTTCCTGTTCTTCATGGTGCCGTTCGGCGAAGCGCTCGATCCGATCCTGATGGAATGGACCGCCGACGCCACCGTGGCGGCGCTGACGTTCAGCGGCATTCCGATCTATCGCGACGGGCTGCATTTCATGATTCCCACCGGCCGCTGGTCGGTGGTCGAAGCCTGCAGCGGCCTGCGTTACATCATCGCTGCATTGATTCTGGCCTTGCTGTTCAGTTATCTGAATTTCACCAGCTGGACCAAGCGCGCGGTGTTCGTGCTGGGTTCGCTGGTGGTGGCGATCATCGCGAACTGGGCCCGCGCGTATCTGGTCGTGATGATCGGCCATCTGACCCACATGCGTTATGGCGCCGGCGACGACCACGTCTGGTACGGCTGGATCTTCTTCGGCATCGTGATGTTGCTGGTCTTTTACGCCGGGCAGCGCTGGCAGGACCCTGACCCGTTCGCCGCCAAGAAGCCCAGCGGCCCGCGGCCGGCGGCGCAGAGCCGGCTTCGTCTGGGCAGCCTGCTCGCCGCTTTGGTCTTGATCGTGGCCATGACCGGGGTTCGCGCACTGCCCGATGCGCTGGCCCACACCGAGCCGAGCCAGGCCGCGGCCAACGATCTCGTCGCCGCCATGGGTGCGGCACCGCGCGGACAGCTTTCGATCCAGCCGGGCTTTCACGGCGCCGCGAAGCAGTGGATGGGGGCGATCGGGCCCGAGCCTGCCGTGGAGTTCTATTCGGCCTATTTCTTCGATCAGCGCAAGGGCGTCGAGATGATCGCCTACAACCAGCGCGTGCTGTCAACGGAGGAACGCCACTGGTCGGTGTCCAGCGCACAGCCGATCGAGATCGTCGATGCAGCCGGTGAAACGTTCAGCGTCATCGAGTATCGGCTCAGGGCCGGCACCGACGAGGCACTGCTGTGGCACTGGTATACGGTGGCCGGCCAACGCGTCACCAGCCCGTATCGCGTCAAGCTCGCCACCCTCGAAGCCCTGTTGCTGGGCCATGGCGATCATTCGACCATCGACATCCTGTTCAGTCGGGTGGGTGTCGATGAAGCGGCCACGCGGCAACGTCTCAGCGCGGCGGCCGCACGGCTCGCCACGGCCTCGCGGCAGCTGACGCGCAATGGCCGGGCAGACGACTGATGGGCGCTCGAGACATCAGCCAGACGCCGGTCGACCCGGCGGCGTTCCCGCACGGCGCTGGCGTGCGCGAGGGCTGGGCCGACGCCAAGCCTTGCCGGCTGCAGGGTTGCTATCTGGACGACTTCGAGCATGGCCCGCGCTTTGCCGTTTGGTGGCTGCCCATCGAAGGCACGCCGCGCGGCTCGGTGGTGGTTGCGCAGCCGCTGGGCGAAGAACGCAACCTCGCCCGGCGTGTGCTGGCCGCGCAAGCCCATCGGCTTGCCGCCCGCGGTTGGGCCGTACTGATGATCGATCTGTTCGGCACCGGCGATTCGCCGGGCAATGCGGCTGATGCGACGCTGCCGCTGTGGCGCTCCGATCTGCTGCGCGCAGCGATGCTGGCGCGCCGGCACAGCGAGGGGCCGAACGTGCTGTGGGGCGTGCGCGACGGTGCGCTGCTGACGGCCGACATTGCGGTGGCACTCGATCAGTTGGTCGATGCCTACGTGTTCTGGCAGGCGCCGGAACGCGGCGACAATATCGTGGCTTCGATGCGTGTCGATGGCGAGCGGCTATCGCCGGCAATGCTCGATGAACTACGGCAGTTGCGCATGCAACCACCGCCCACGGCCGAACACGGCGTGCAGCCGTCGGTGATGTTCCTGGAAATCCGGCCGCAGCAGCCGCCGGGCGCCGCGCAGGTCTCTTCGCTGACTTGCAGCCTGACCGAGAACTGGCTGGAAGCAGGTTACCTGGCTTCGCCCAGGGCCGTGACTGGCCGGCAGTTCTGGCGCAATGCGCGCTTGCCGCTACCGGCCGCCGCTTTCAAGGCCACCGAGGAGTTTCTGGAGAATCTGCAATGACGGCTGCAGAAGAAACGCTGCAGTTCCAGACCGCCGACGGCGCCTCGCATCTGGCCGTGATGACGGCGGGCAATCCTGCCACCCGGCTGGCGGTCTTGTTCATTCCAGCGGCAGGGCAGACGCGCACGGGGCCGGAGCGGCTGCACGTGCGCTTGGCGCGCGAATGGGCGCAACTGGGCATTGCGTCGCTGCGCTTCGATGCCGCAGATGCCGGTGATGATCCACTCGTATCAGACGCCGCGATGCATGCCGATAGCGCCAGCGCCGCGGCGCTGGCCTTGCAGGAACGTTATCCGGCAGCCGGCATCGTAGTAGCGGGGTTCGGCCGTGCCGCCATCGGCGCAGCGCAAGCGGCTGCGCTACTGGCCGAGGCCGGTGTTCGAGTGCATTCGCTGTGCCTGATCAATCCGATGCTCGGAGACATTCCGATGCCGCAACCCCAATCGTGGTGGCAGCGGATTCGGCAGATCGTGTGTGACTGCGATGCGCGGACTTCGGCCGCTTCGGCTCCCGCGCAGGATCGGGCCGGCGACGACGCGGCGGTCTGGCGTTCATTGCCGTCGCTGCTGCAGCAGCAGAACATGCGCCTGCTGGTCATCACCGGCGGCGGCGAGCGTGCCTATGCAACGCTGGAAACGCTGGCCGAGCGCGATCGCGCTTGGCGACGAGCGCTGCGCAATGGTTCGACGCTGCGGCTCGATGGCGTCGATCGCTATCTGATGCGGCCTGCTCACTGGCAGGTCGTCAATGGCTGGTTTCAGCGGCAATTGGCCGGCTGATCGGATTGGCGCTACGAAGTCCAGCGCCGCTCCAGGTCGAGCGCCTTGAATCGTTCGGCCAGGAAATCGATGAACAGCCGGACCTTGGCAGGCAGGTGCTCGCGCGTCTGGAACGCAACGTTGATGGTCAGGCGCGGCAGATCCCAATCATCGAGTACCGGCATCAGCCGGCCGGCAATCAGATCGTCGTAGACGATGTATTTCGGCTGAATCAGAATGCCTAGGCCGTCGTGGGCGGCTGCGCGCAGGATCTGGCCGTCATTGGCATAGACCAAGCCGGTGATCGGTATCAGCCGTTCTTCCTTGTCTTTGCGAAAGCGCAGTTCATCGGGACGGTTGGCGTAGCGGTAGATCAGCAGGTCGTGCCTGGCCAGCTCGTCGGGGTCGAGCGGCACGCCGCGCCGCTGCAGATAGGCCGGCGAAGCGGCCAGCACGCGCCGGGTCTGGCCGAGCCGGCGTACGGTGATGTTCGAGTCAGCCTCGAATTCGCGCGTGCGGATGGCCACGTCGATGCCCGCTTCGATGATGTCGGTGTAGCGGTTGGCGGCAACGATGTCGACCGTGACGTTCGGATAGCGGCGCGTGAACTGCGACAACAGCGGAGCGATGTGCTGCATGCAGAACGACAGCGATGCCGTGACCCGCAGCGTGCCGGTCGGATTGGCCATGCTTTCGGTGACGGCCGCCTCGGCTTCGCGCATGTCGTCGAGAATCGACTTCGAGCGCTTGTAGAACTCGCCGCCGGCTTCGGTCAGATACAGACGCCGCGTGCTGCGCTGCACCAAACGCACGCCCAGCCGCGCCTCCAGCGACAGCAGATAGCGGCTGGCGGCTGATACCGACAAGCCAACGGCTTCGGCCGCTTTTGTCAGGCTACCGAGCTCAGCCGTTCGGACGAACAATTCGACTTCGGTCCAGCGGTCCATACGTCAGGACTATTGCAAGAATCGGGAAATATTTTCCCGAATAGTGGCTTTTTTCTCGACTTTCGCGAGTCTACACTCGGCTTTCCCGCATCGCGGCCCCGCGAGCCGTTCGCGCGCAACCGGGGGGCCCTCACCGGATGGAAACCATGCGCAATCTTGACGAAGACACGATCACCCAGGCCGTGCTGGCACGGCACGCGCAGGCGCCGAATGAACGCCTGCGACAGATCATGACCAGCCTCGTGCAGCATCTCCACGCGTTCGCTCGCGAGGTGCAGCTCACCGAAGAGGAATGGTTCGAAGGCATTCGCTTCCTGACCGAAGTGGGCCACATCACCGACGAGCGGCGGCAGGAATTCATCCTGCTGTCAGACACGCTCGGCTTGTCGATGCTGGTCACGGCGCTCAACAATCGCAAGCCGCAGGGCTGTACGGAAGCCACCGTGTTCGGCCCATTCCACGTCGAAGGCGCGCCGCGCTATGAGTTGGGCGACGACATCGCCAACGGCGCCAAAGGGCCGCGCTGCTTCGTCAGCGGAAGCATCAAGACGCTCGACGGCAAAGCCGTGCCGTTGGCCGAGATCGACGTCTGGCAGTCGGACGAAGAAGGCAATTACGACGTGCAGTACGGCGAAGGCGCTCCGCTGCAGGCGCGCGGCCTGCTGCGCGCCGATGCCGAAGGACGCTTCCATTTCCGCAGCATCCTGGCCAGCGCCTATCCGATCCCGCACGACGGCCCGGTCGGGCGCATGCTGGAAGCGCTGGGCCGCCATCCCTGGCGGCCGGCA
>JAFKGG010000323.1 GCA_017307915.1 Burkholderiales bacterium
CGCCGCCGCGCGGCATAGCGCGATCGGGCGCGGCGGTTTCAGCCGCCGCCGGCGACCGATCCCCGTTAGCGCATGGCCGCGGTGCGCACCGCGGCCCGCCGGGTCACCGTGCCGTTCTCGCCGCCCCACTGCTCCTTGGCACTGCGCTGAATCGTCCGCCGCAGCCAGCGATGCCCCGGATCGTTGTGGCTGCGCTCGTGCCAGTAGACGCCATAGCGCACCAGCGGCAAAGGCAGCGGCGGCTCCAGAATCTGCAGCGGATGGCGCGCGGCGAACTCGCGTGCCTGCCGCAGCGGCAGCGTGGCGATGATGTCGGTACCTTTCAGCGCTGCCGGCACCGTCGCGAAATGCTGCAGCAGGAATGACCGCTCAAGCCGCCGGCCCAGGCGGGCCACGGCTTCGTTGACCACGCGCACCGTGGTGGCATGGCTGGTGCCCAGCGTGCGTGCGTGCGGCAGCGACAGGAACTGCTCCAGCGTCAGCTCGCCGCGGATCAGCGAATGCTTGGTGTCGGCGATGCACACCAGCCGGTCGTCGAACAGCAGCATCGAGCGCAGCGTGGGCGTCGGCGAACGCAGCCACGCGATGCGCATGTCGATGGTACCGTTGGCCAGTTGATCGAACGCACGATCGGGGTCGGGAGCATGCACCTCGACGCGCACATTGGGCGCCTCGGTGCGCAGGCGCCGGATCAGTTCCGGCAGCAGCATCGTTTCGCCGTATTCGGGCGCGGTGACCAGAAAGGTGCGCCGCGACGTGGCTGGATCGAACGCTGCTGACAAGGCCACCAGGCTGTCGAAGCCTTCGACCAGCCGCCGCACCTGCGTTTCCAGGTCGAGCGCGCGCGGCGTGGCCGCCAGCGTGTTCTTCGAGCGCAGCAGCAGCGGATCGCCGAACAAACGGCGCAGCTGCGCCAGCAGATGGCTGGTGGCCGGCTGGCTGAGCTGCAAGCGCGCCGCGGTGCGCGATACGCTGCGCTCGCTCATCAGCACCAGAAACACGCGCAGCAAGCGCAACTCATTAGTATCCATTTTTTGAATTATATGTATTCGCTGCGGCGAATCCAACGTCGAGGCGACGGGACTAGACTCGCCGCAAACAAAACCTGAGGAGACACAATCATGAGCATTCGCAGTTTCGTCTGCGCGCTCGTCGCGCTATGGCTACCCCTGCAAGCGTCGCAGGCCCAGGAATGGCCGGACCGGCCGATCAAGATGGTGGTGGCCTGGCCGGCCGGCGGCGGCACCGACATCGTGGCGCGCATCGTCGCCAAGCACCTGGGCGAACGGCTCAAGCAGCCGGTGGTGGTCGACAACCGGGCCGGCGCCAGCGGCGTAGTCGGCACCGAATACGTGTCGCGCGCCAAGCCCGACGGCTACACCGTGCAATACACGGTGGCCGACTCGCATTCGATCAATCCGCACGTGTTCTCGGGCATCCGTTACGACGCGATCAATCAGTTCACTCCGGTATCGATCGTCGGCAGCATGCCGAACTCGCTGATCGTCAATCCGAAGGTGCCGGCCAAGACGGTCGAGGAGTTCATCCAACTGGCGAAAGAGAATCCGGGCAAGTACACCTATGCGTCCTGGGGCGTGGGCAGTGGCGGCCACATCCGCATGGAAGCGCTCAACAGCTTTGCCAAGACCAAGACGCTGCACGTTCCCTACCAGGGCTCGGGCCCGGCGCTGACGGCGGTGATCGCCGGCGAGGTCGACGCGATGATGGCGCCGTACGGCCTGGCCGAGGCCACCGCGCGTGCCGGCAAGGTGCGCATGCTCAGCGTCGACACCTCGGAACGACTGCCCGAGGCGCCGCAGATTCCGACGCTGGCCGAGCAGGGCGTGCCGCTGCGGCTGGCGTTCTGGCAAGGGCTGCTCGTGCCGGCCAAGACACCCGAGGCGATCATCAACCGGCTCAACACCGAGATGAGTGCCTTGCTGGCCGATCCGCAGGTGCGCGCTGAACTGAGGAAGGCCGGTGTCGCGGTGAATTCGATGGGCACCAGCACGCTCGCCGACATCCGTGGCTTCTTCGATTCCGAATACGAGCGCTGGGGCACGCTGATCCGCGAAGTGAACATCAGCGCCAAGCAGTGAGCGCCCGGCGCAGGCGATTCAGACAATAAGCAAAGGATTCGTGCAGATGACACCCCCCGACACCGATCGAATCGACCAGGCATGCCGCGAAGCCGGCGTCGACCGGCAGGCGCTGCGGCGCATCGAGGAACGCGTCGAGGCCGACGTGAAAGCCAGCCGCTACGACGGCGCGCGCGTGATGATGGCGCGGGGCGGCGTCACCGTGCTCGACCTGACGATCGGCTATGCGCACCGTGACAGCGGCAAGCCGATGCAGCGCGACTCGGTGTTCAGCGTGATGTCGATTTCCAAGGTGATGACGGCGGTGGCGCTGCTGCAGCGCGTGGAGCGCGGCCAGATCAGCCTGCTGACGCCGGTGGCGCAGGTGATTCCAGAATTCGCGCAGCGCGGCAAGGGGCTGGTGACGATCGGCCAGATCCTGACCCACACGGCCGGCATGAGCATGAACCAGCCGGCGCTGCCGGTCGATCAGCTCGGCCAGCTCGACAAGAGCGTGGCGGCGATCTGCGCGCTGCCGCTGGAGACGGCGCCCGGCGAGCAGGTCAGCTACAGCGCGATGATGGGCTACACGATTCTCGGTGAAGTGGTTCGCCGGCTCGATGCCGCCGGTCGGCCGCTGCGCACGATTCTGGACGAGGACGTGTTCGGCCCGCTGGGCATGCGCGACACCGCCTGGGGCATGCGCGCACATTTCGAAGGGCGGCGCGTGCCGGTGGTGGTGCGTGATGCCGACGCCCCCGAGCTGAACCGCAAGTTCATCAGCGAACGCGACAACAGCGTCATCGAAAGCACCGAGCTGCCGTCGGGCGGCGCCACCTTTTCCACTGCGCAGGACATCCTGCGTTTCGCCGAGGCGCTGCGCCAGCACGGCGCGCTCGACGGGCAGCGCGTGCTGTCGCCGGCGATGGTGCAACTGATGACGCGCAACCAGACCGGCAGCAA
>JAFKGG010000449.1 GCA_017307915.1 Burkholderiales bacterium
GTCATCAAATCCGATTGCAAGAAGCGCGCGCGGCTCAATGCGATGCGCTACCTGCTGCACCGGCTGCCCTATGCCAAGCGTGACCTGTCGGTGATCGGCCCGGTCGATCCGCTGATCGTCGGGCGGCCGTCGCTGGTGCCCAGCGTTGGCGACGATCAACTGGCCGCCGGCGGCAACGGTTGAACGCTTGAAGCGCCCGGCTGGCGGGTGCCGGCAGGCGCCCGCATCGGCGCGCCTGCTTCAGGCTGCCCGCCGTTCGTCGGCTCAGCTTGCGAATCGTCTCCAAGCCACGGCAGGATCTTGGTTCGGCGCCCAGGCACCGGTACCATCGAATCGCATCCGGTAAGAACCCGGTTCCCGGCACGATCCGTTCAGGCCTCTCGATGTCTGCATTCCCGCACGCGCCCGGTGGCGATTCGGTCCGGCGCTTTCAGATTCCCGTCGATCGCTTGCAGCGCGGCATGTTCGTCGTCGAACTCGATCGCCCGTGGCCGGATACGCCGTTCCTGCTGCAGGGTTTCCTGATCGACAGCCAGATCGAACTCGACACGCTGCGCCGTTATTGCCGCTACGTCTACATCGACGTCGAACGTTCGACGCCGGCGCTGGCTGAACAGATCCGCCGCGCCGAGATCGGTGATCGCCAGGCCGCGCCGCGGTTGACCGTCGGTGCCGGCGCCGGCTCGCTGGCCGACGAGGCCGAACCGATGGCACGGCCCGGCCGGCCGCGGCGGCCGATCCGCATCCGTTCCGACGTCAAGATCAGCAGCCAGACGCGCGAGCGCTTCCGCCGCTTCGTGAAAGCCACCGCGATCGACAGCGAATATTCGGAGCAGCAAGGCTCGCCGCTGCAACGCGCCGCCGGCTGGCTGCGCGCGCAGTTCGCCGCGCCGGCCGAACCCGACGAGTTGCGCGCCATCCAGCAGCGTTCGCTGCAAGCGGTGCGCGCCGCACTGCCGCTGGGGCTGCGACTGCGCTTCCATCGCGAGCGCACCAGCTTCATGGCAGCGCTGCCGCAGGCCCGCGCCGCCTTCGCGCAGGCCGAGAGCGCGCTGACCGCATTGCAGCAAGCGCTGCAAACCGGGCAGCCGCTGCAGCTCGATGCCGCGCAGACGGCAATCGAAGGCCTGGTCGACAGCATGCTCGGAAACGCCGACGCGCTGCCCTGGGTGGCGCGGCTGCGCGAAGACGACGACAAGACGCCCTATCCGCACGGCGTCAAGACGGCCTTGTATCTGATCGCGCTGGCACGCCATCTCGGCCTGCCGCTGGACGAGATGCGCCGGCTCGGCCTGGCCGGGCTGCTGGCCGACATCGGCAAGGCGCGGCTGCCGCGCAGCTTGCTGGAAAAGCCCGGCATGCTGAACCCGTCCGAATACGGCATCATCAAGGAACACGTGCGGCTCGGCCTGGGTGCGCTCAAGCAGGCCCATACGCTGCATCCCGACGTCGAGCAGGCGATCGCGCAACACCATGAACGGCTCGATGGCTCGGGCTATCCCAAGGGCCTGCGCGGCGACGAAATCGGTATCTGGGGGCGCATGACCGCCATCGCCGACAGCTTCTGCGCGCTCACCGCGGCGCGCAGCTATGCCAACCCGTGCGCACCGCAGGAAGCGGCGATGAGCCTGTACGAATGGAGCGGCAGCTCGTTCGACGAAGCGCTGGTCGAGCAGTTCATCCTGGCGATCGGGCTGTTTCCGGTCGGCTGCCTGGTCGAGCTGTCGAACGGCCAGGTGGCGCTGGTGCGCGAGTCGAATCGCACGCGCCGGCTCGAACCGCGCGTGCTGGCGCTCACTGACAACGACAAGGTAGTACTGGCCACGCCGCAAGAGATCGACCTGGCGGCCGGCCCCGCCGATGCGCCGCGGCGCATCGCGCGCGGCCTGGCGGCCGGCGCCTACGGGTTGAAGTCCTACGACGGACCGCTGCCGCAGGCGGACCCGGCCTGAGCGGAAGCCCGCGCCGCGCGCCTGATCACGGCCGCAGCGTGCGCGTCTCGGTCACGATCGCATTCATCGGCCGATCGTGTTCATGGGGCGCAAACCCCGCCACTTCAGCCAGGTCGTGGCACACCCCGATCGCAAAGGCGGCGTCGAGCGCAGCCAGCGTGCGGTCGTAGAAGCCGCCGCCGTAGCCCAGCCGATAGCCGCGCCGATCGAAGCCCACGCAGGGCACCAGCAGGCAGTCGGGCCGCACCGGCTCGAACGGCTCCGGCACCGCCACGTCGAAGCGTTCACGCCGCATCGCCATGCCCGGCTGCCAGCGGCCGAAGGCCAGCGCCTGGCCCGGCGCCACCACCCGCGGCAAGGCCAGTGTCCAGCCGGCCGCCTGCCAGCGCGGCAGCGCATCGCGCAAATCGGGTTCGCCGCGAATCGGCCAGTAGGCGGCCAGCACGCCGGGCCGGAGCGTGGCCAGCAGCGCATCGACGCCGGCCGCGATGGCGGCATCGGCCGCCTGTCGCTGCGGCACCGGTAAAGCCTGCCGCCCGGCAATCAGCGCGTTGCGCGATTCGCGACGTTGCGCATCGCCGTCGATGGTGCGTGATATGCTGGTCATCAGCAGTCGTTTCGAGGCCGTCGCCGCGCTACCGCGCCGGTCGGCGGCACCGTTGTCCAAGTCGCATTGCAGTCGTGAGTCGGCAGTCGTGATCAGCAGTCGTCGCAAGCCAGCGGCAATGAGATATCGGATCACCCTGCGCGCAGCCGCTGCCATTGTGCCAGCCGCGCTGCTCGCCGGCGTGCTGCTCGCCGGTGCCCCGCATACGGGCCATGCGCAAACCAAGCGCCCCAGCGCGCAGCGCGCCCCGGCGCCAGCCCCGGCCAATGCCGACGAGGCGCTGCTCGCCGCCCGCGAAGCCTTCATCAGAAACGACGCAGCACGCTTCCAGGCGGTAGCCGCGCAGGCGCGCGAACACCCGCTGCTGGCCGACTACGTCGATTTCTGGGCGCTGCGCATGCGGCTGCGGCAGACCGCCAACGGCGATCCGTTCAACCTGAACGGCAGCGCCGACGCCGAGATCCGCCGCTTCATCTCGCGCGCCCCCGCGTCGCTGGCCGCTGACCTGCTGCGCCGGGACTGGCTGCAAAACCTCGGCAAGCGCGGCCAATGGGCCGCCTTCGATCGCGAATACGCCAACTGGGTGCTGCGCGACGACGACGACGTGCACTGCTACGCATCGGTATCGAAGCTGCAAGCGGGCAACGCGCCACTGCCCGATGCGCGCGCCACGCTGTTCAAGCAACGCAACTTCTCCGAAGGCTGCCGCGCGCTGCTCGACACCATGCAGCGCGCCGGCGCGCTGCCGCGCACCGACCTGTTCGCGCTGCTGCTGTCCAATCTGGAAACCGATTCGGCCGAGAACGTGCGCAAGCTCGCCGACCTGCTCGGCCTGGACCCGGCCGCCGTCGTCTCGGCGCAGAAGACGCCGGTCAAGGCGCTGGCCATGGGCTGGGGTCGCGAGATCGCGCTGATCGCGCTGGCCCGGCTGGCCCGCGGCGATCTACCCGAAGCCGTCGAGCGCATGAAGGCCGGCGTGCCCACGCTGCGCGAAGCCGACATGGCATTCCTGTGGTCGCAGATGGCCGCGGCCGGCATGCGCCGGCTCTCGCCCGACGCGCTGTCCTGGACCAAGCTCGGCCTGGCCGGCGCCGCCACCGACGAGACGCTGGCCTGGATGGCACGCGCCGCGCTGCGCGCGCATGACTGGCCGCTGCTCAAGCAGATCATCGAAAAGATGTCGAAGGCCGGCGGCCAGGATCCGACCTGGACGTACTGGCTGTCGCGCGCACTGCGCGAAACCGGCGAACCGGCGCGCGCCGACGTGCTGCTGCGCTCGATCGCCGGCCAGTTCCACTTCTACGGCCAGTTGGCCGCCGAAGACCTCGGCCAGCTCACCGCCACGCCGCCGCGCGCCGCGCGCCCCACCGAGGCCGAGCTGGCCGAGGCGGCGCGCAACCCGGGCTTTGCGCGCGCGCTGAAATTCTACGAACTGGGCCTGCGCCTCGAAGGCAACCGCGAATGGAACTTCCAGTTGCGCGGCATGAACGACCGGCAACTGCTGGCCGCCGCCGACTGGGCCTGCCAGCGCCGCGTGCTCGATCGCTGCGTCAACACCGCCGAGCGCACGCAGGCCGAACACGATTTCGCACTGCGCTTCGTCTCGCCGTTCGTCGATGAACTCAAGCCGGTGGCCGCCGAACGCGGCCTCGATCCGGCGTGGATCTACGGACTGATCCGCCAGGAATCGCGCTTCATCATGGACGCGCGCTCGTGGGCCGGCGCGCAAGGGCTGATGCAGATCATGCCGAACACCGCGCGCTGGATCGCGCGCCGGCTGGGCGAAAAGGAATTCCGCCTCGAACAGCTGAACGAGTTGCCGACCAACCTGCGCTTCGGCACCTATTATCTGAAGAGCGTGCTCGACGACCTGGAAGGCTCGCCGGTGCTGGCCTCGGCCGCCTACAACGCCGGCCCGGGCCGGCCGCGCAACTGGCGCTCGACGCTGACGCAGCCGGTCGAAGGCGCGATCTTCGCCGAGATCATTCCGTTTTCCGAAACACGCGACTACGTGAAGAAGGTGCTGTCGAACGCCGTCTTCTACGCCGCGCTGTTCTCCGGACAACCGCAGTCGCTCAAGCAGCGGCTCGGCCGCATCATGCCGCAAGACGCCGGCAAGACCGAGCTGCCATGAAGCACGAACGCATCCTGGTCATCGGCGGCACCGGCTTCATCGGCCGGCATCTGGCGGCGCTGCTGGCCGCCGGCGGCCGCGACGTGATCGTGCCGACGCGGCGCCGCGCACACGGCCGTGACCTGTTGCTGCTGCCCACCGTCGACGTGGTCGAGGCCGACGTCGGCGACGACGCCGCGCTGGCGCGGCTGGTGGCGCGCGCCGACGCCGTCGTCAACCTGGTCGGCATCCTGCACGGACGGCGCGGCGCCCCCTGGGGGCCGGAATTCGAACGCCTGCACGTGCGCCTGCCCGCGCGCCTGGCAAGGGTCTGCGCCGCGGCCGGCGTGCGCCGGCTGCTGCACATCTCGGCGCTGGGCGTGCGCGACGGCGGCGAATCAGACTTGCCATCGATGTATCTGCGTTCGAAGGCCGCCGGCGAACGCGCGCTGCGCGAAGCCGCCTCGGCAGCCGGCGCTACGGCCGGCCTGGCGTGGACGATCTTCCGGCCCTCGGTGGTGTTCGGCCCCGATGACCGGCTGCTGAACCTGTTCGCAAAACTGCAGGCCTGGCTGCCGCTGATGCTGCTGGCGCGCGCCAATGCCCGGCTGCAACCGGTCTACGTCGGCGACGTGGCGCGGGCGCTGGTCAACGCGCTCGATGCACCGGCCACGCACGGCCGCATCTACGAGCTGGCCGGCAGCGAGATCTTCACGCTGCGCGAGCTGGTGGCGCTGGCCGGCCGGCTGTCCGGGCACCGGCGGCCGATCATCGCGCTGCCCGATGCGCTGGGCCGCCTGCAAGCGGCGCTGCTCGAATTCGCGCCGGGCCCCACGCTGATGTCGCGCGACAATTTCGATTCGCTGTCGGTCGACAACGTCGCCAGCGGGCCGATCGCCCCCGAACTCGGCATCACGCCGGCCGGCCCCGCCGAGCTGGCGCCGGCCTGGTTCCGACACGACGAACGGCTAGGCATCTGGCGCATGCGCGCCGGCCGCTGAAGCCGCTTCCCTCACCTGTTTCGAGACGATCACGCGCCGCGCATGCGGCCTCATTGCGCATGACCAGCAACGGCTTTTCTTCTTCCGATCCCATTGCGCTGCGCATCTATCGCGTCGGCGGCTCGGTGCGCGATGAGCTGCTCGGCCTGCCGGTGCAGGACCACGACTGGGTGGTGGTCGGCGCCACGCCCGAGATGATGATCGAGCGCGGCTTTCGGCCGGTGGGGCAGGATTTTCCGGTGTTCCTGCACCCCGACACGCACGAGGAATACGCGCTGGCGCGCACCGAGCGCAAGACCGCGCCCGGTTATCGCGGCTTCGCCGTGCATTTCGCGCCCGAGGTCACGCTCGAAGAAGACCTGCAACGCCGCGACCTGACCATCAACGCAATGGCGCGCGACGCCGACGGCAATCTGATCGATCCCTATGACGGCCAGGCCGATCTGCGCGCCGGCGTGCTGCGCCACGTCAGCGCGGCCTTCGAGGAAGACCCGGTGCGCATCCTGCGGCTGGCACGCTTCGCCGCGCGTTTCGAGCGCTTCACCGTGGCACCCGAAACGATGGCGCTGATGCGCCGCATGGTCGCCGCCGGCGAAGTCGACGCACTGGTGGCCGAGCGCGTCTGGCAGGAACTGGCGCGCGGCCTGATGGAGCGGCACCCGTCGCGCATGTTCGAGGTGCTGCGCGAGTGCGGTGCGCTCGAACGCGTGCTGCCCGAGCTGGCGCGGCTGTGGGGCGTGCCGCAGCGCGCCGAGCATCATCCCGAGGTCGACACCGGCGTACACGTGATGATGGTGGTCGACTACGCCGCCGGCGCCGGCCAGCCGCTGCCGGTGCGCTTTGCCGCGCTCACGCACGACCTGGGCAAAGGCACCACGCCGCCTGAGCAATGGCCTCGCCACATCGCGCACGAAGCGCGTTCGGTCAAGCTGCTCGATGCGCTGTGCGAACGGCTGCGCGTGCCCGGCGAATGCCGCGATCTGGCGCGGCTGGTGGCGCGCGAACACGGCCTGATCCATCGCGTGCTCGAACTGCGTGCCAGTACGCTGGTCGAGCTGCTCGAACGGCTCGACGCGCTGCGCAAGCCGCAGCGGCTCGAACAAGTAATCTCCGCCTGCGAAGCCGACGCGCGCGGCCGGCTCGGCTTCGCCGAGCAGCCCTACCCGCAGGCCCAGCGCTTGCGTCTGGCCGCGCAGGCGATGCGCAGCGTCGACGCCGGCGCGGTGGCGAGCCAGCATGCCGGTTCGCCAACAGCCATTCGCGACGCGGTGCATCGCGCGCGCGTGGCGGCAGTGGTGCAGGCGCTCGGCATCAAACGCTGAGCGCGCGCAAACCGGCCGCGCGCGTGTCGGTTGAGTGACTCAATGGTTTAACCTAAAGTAGGTCTTGGGCGCTGGCGCCCATGCTCATAACCAGGAGACCTCATGTTCAGCAAGCCGATCAAAGCCTTGGCCGTCTGCGCGTTGGCCGCGTTCGCCACTGCCGGTCACGCGCAGAGCTATCCGGCCAAGCCGGTGAAGATCATCGTGCCGTACGCGGCCGGCCAGGGCACCGATATCGTTGCGCGCTATTTCGCCGAGCAGTTGACCAAGTCGCTGGGTCAAAGCTTCGTCGTCGAGAATCGCGCGGGCGCCGGCGGCAACATCGGCACGCAGATGACGGCCAAGTCGCCTGCCGACGGCTACACGCTGATGATGGGCACCAACGCCACCCATGCGGCCAACTCGGTGCTGTACGACAACCCCGGTTTCGATCCGCAGGCCGACTTCGAGCCGGTGGCGCTGGTCGGCATCCTGCCGCTGGTGTTCGTCGCCAATGCGAGCAGCCCGATCGACTCGATTCCGAAACTGGTGGCCGCGGCACGCGCCAAGCCCGGCGCGATCAACTTCGCGGTCACCACCACCACCAGCCGCTCGGCCTATGAACTGCTCAAGCAGAACGCGCAGGCCAGCTTCGCGCCGGTGCCGTACAAGGGCGCTGCGCAGGCCGTCAACGACATCGTCGGCGGGCAGCTCGACTACACCGTCGATACGATCACCTCGCTGCGGCCGCACGTCGAAAGCGGCAAGCTGCGCGCGCTCGGCGTCACGTCGGCCGGCACGACACGGCTGATGCCCGGCATCTCCTCGGTGGCCGAGCAGGGTGTGAGCGGCTACGAGATATCGGGCTGGAATGCGGCATTCGCGCCCAAGGGCACGCCAGCCGCCGTGATCCAGGTGCTGGCCGGCGAGCTGAATAAACTGATGGCAATGCCCGAGACGCAGGCCAAGCTGCTGCAGCTCGGCGTCGATCCGCTGGTGAAGACCGGCGATGATCTAGTGGCCTTCATGCGCACCGAGCGCGACAAATGGGGGCAGCTGATTCGCGCGGCGAACTTGAAGGCGCAGTAGCCGCAAAGTCAGCAAAGTGCGCGAAGACCGCCAACGTGCCGCAGACGCGGCGCGTTGACCGTCCAGCGCCGTTGCTCAGATCAGCCGTGCAATCAAGGCCGCCAGCAGCGACAGCAGCACGGTGGAAGTGAACGGAATCGACCAGCCGCGGCCGAACGCGCGAAAGTTGAAATCGCCGGGCAGCCGGCCGATACCGAAACGGCGCAGCATCGGCATCAGGCCCGAGAACAGCACCAGGGCCAGCAGCGTCACGAGCAGCCATTTCATCATCGCTGCGGTGCCTCGGCATCATCGGGATAAGCCGGGTCACCGCCGCGCGTAGTGGCGGCATTCGCGCCGGCATCGCTCACCGTGCCCAGCACGCCCAGCGATGCGCGCCGATCGCGCCCGGCAAAGCCGATCGCATCATCGGCCACGCCGCGGCCAAATGCGATCACCTTGAACAGCTCGCCCATCTCGGCCTCCGACAGCAACTGCTGCACCGCCTGCGTCTGCCTGGCCCATGCCAGCGCATCGCCGCGCGGCTGCGCCATCAGCTTTTCCAGCAGGCCGCAATCGAGCAGGAAGCGCGCCTGCGAAGTAAAGCCCAGCAGATCCAGGCCGGCCTGCGCCGCGGCTTGCGCCATGGCGGTGAAATCGACGTGCGCGGTAATGTCCTGCAGACCCGGCCACAGCAGCGGATCGTCGTGCGAGCGATGCCGGTAGTGGCAACGCAAGGTGCCGCGATCGCGCTGCGGGTGATAGAACTCGGCGCGTGGAAAGCCGTAGTCGATCAACAGCAAGGCGCCGTGCACCAGCCGCGCTCCGACGGTCTCGACCCAGGCCTGCGCCTGCTCGCCGAGCTCGGAGGTGTATTCGGTTTGGCCGGCGTCATCGGCCGCGCTCTGGCCATCGACATCGCCCTGAGCCAGCAGCACGTGTACTCGACTAGCGAACGCCGCGTCGGCGGGCCGATCGGCAAGAACGAATCCCTCGCCATCGGGTGCACGCGTTACACCACGCTCGAACACCGCCGCCCCGTTGCGTCGAAACAGCCGCACCGGCATCGCATCGAGCAGCTCGTTGCCCAGCACCACGCCCTCGATCCGATCGGGCAAGGCATCGAGCCAGGCCACGCGATCGAGCAGATGCGGTACATCGGCGGCCAGCCGCTGCCGCTGGCGTTCGCGCAGATCGGCCGACACATCCACGATGGCATAGCGCTGCGGCGCACGGCCTTCGGCATCCAGCGCCGTCAGCAATTGCGCGGCCAGCGCGCCGGAACCCGCTCCGAACTCGAACACCACGGCCGGCACGCCTTCATCGAACCACTGAAGGCATTGCGTGGCGATGCAGGCGCCGAACAGCGGCGACAGCTCGGGCGCGGTAACGAAATCGCCGGCCGCGCCGAACTTGCGGCTGCCGGCGGCGTAGTAGCCCAGCCCTGGTTCATACAGTGCGCGCTGCATCCACGCGTCGAAACCGATCCAGCCGCCGGCGGCATCGATCGATACGCCGATGCGGCGCGCGAGTTCGCGTGAAACATTGAGGGCCGCCTCGGGCGGCGCAGGCAGGGCGGGCGAAGGCCGCGTCGTTCGGGTCATAGACCGTGCAGTCTAGACGATGCGTATCCATTCATCGACGTAACAGCCGCCAATATCTACCGCCGCGCCGCCTCCTCGATCACCTTCGCCGCCCACTGGTTCAGGCTCTTGCCCGCGGCCTGCGCCGCCACCAGCGCTGCGCCATGCACGTCGGGTGGAATGCGCAGCATCAGCTTGCCGGAAGCGGGCCTCTCCGGCCGAATGCCTTGCTCCTCGCAATCGCGCAGGAATTCTTCGATAGCGGTAACGAATGCCTGCCGCAACTCTTGCACTGTTTCACCATGAAAGCTGATCAGCGTACGCAGACCGAGCACGCGGCCAACGAAGATGTCATCGCGTTCATCGAACTCAATTCTGGCGACGTAGCCTTTGTGGTTCATGGTGCTCACGGTCTGATTCCCAGGTATTGCAGCAATTCGCGCACTTCCTCCACCTGATAGCGTTTCGCCTCCTTGCCCGGGTGAGGTCGATGGCAGCGCCATTGCTCACCTCGGAGAACCATCTTGACGCGCGAACCTTCGCGTTGTGTGACGGAACCGCCCAGGGCCATGATCAGTGATTCGATGTCGGTAAAAACGATCGACGGCGAGGTTGGACGCGCGAATATGGCTTCGAGCGTCTTGCGATGATTTGAATTCATGATAGCAAAATTAGCTATCAATGCAAGCATAGATTGATAGCACCCAACATTGGATTGAGTCTCGTGCTTTGCGCGGGGCCTTAGCCGGCCGGCCTCGAAGAATCTTCCGATGTTGTGGGTGAAAGCGATCGGGACCGGTCTATGCGGAATCTTCGGCTGAAACATGGCTACGCCGCCATCGGCCGCATGGCCGACGACGAAGTGCCGATCGCCTAGCTGCGCCCTTGCCGCCCACCGGCACGTAACGCATGCCGCGGGGACCCAGCGCAACCCTCGGATCGAGCCAATGCCAGTGGTGGATGTACTCCAGCATGCCTTCAGGCGGCAAACGCCCCCGTGTCCTGACAAGCAACGAAAACCCAGCCCCCGCCCTGCAGCCACCACCCGGCAGATGCTTTACACTGCGGCGCTCTCCCCCGCATCGCCATGGAAACCCGCCCCGTCGTCCTCGTCACCGGCGCAGCGCGCCGGATCGGCGCCGCCATCGCCCGCCATCTGCATGCGCAGGGCCTGGACGTGGTCGTCCATTACCGGCATTCGCAGGCCGAAGCCGCGCAGCTGGCAGCCGAGCTGCAGGCGCAGCGCGCCGATTCAGCGCTGGCCGTGGCCGGCAATCTGTCAGACGCGGCCGCCTGTGCCGACGTGGTGGCGCAAGCCGCCGATTGGCACGGCCGGCTCGACGCGCTGGTCAACAATGCGTCGAGCTTTTATCGCACGCCGCTGGGCCAGGTCGACGAAGCGCAATGGTCGGAGCTGATCGACGGCAATCTGAAGGCCGCCTTCTTCGTCAGCCAGGCCGCCGCGCCGTGGCTGCGCAATGCGCGCGGCAGCATCGTCAATCTGTGTGACGTGCACACCGAGCGGCCGCTGACGCAGTTTTCGGTCTATTCAGCGGCCAAGGCCGGCATCGTGGCGCTGACGCGTGCATTGGCGCTGGAACTGGCGCCGCAGGTGCGCGTCAACGCGGTCTCGCCCGGTTCGCTCGACTGGCCCGAGGCCGCCGTATTCACCGAGGAAGAGCAGCACGCCAAGCAGGCCGCGATTCCGCTGCAACGGCTGGGCCGCGGCGAAGACATCGCGCGCGCCGTGGCATTCCTCATTCAAGGCAACGACTACATCACTGGCCAGGTGCTGGGCGTCGACGGCGGCAGCAGCCTGGTGTCGCGCTGAGCCCGGCGCGGCCACGGAACCCGAATCATGCAAGACCCATCGTTTCACGATTGCTACCGGATCATCGTTCAGGACATCGAGATCGACTGCTTCCTCGGCGTCTACGATCGCGAGCAGGCGCGCAAGCGGCCGATCGTCATCGACGTGGAACTGTATGTGCCGGTGCCCGCCGACCCCGCCGCACATCGCGACGAGCTGGCCACCACGGTGAACTACGAACGCGTGGTGGAGGCCATCGAGCGCATCATCGGTGATCGCCGCTTCAAGCTGGTCGAAACGATCTGCAACGAGCTGGCCGACGACCTGATGCGGCTGCCCGGCCTGCGCGCACTGAAAGTCGCGGTGACCAAGCCGCAGCCCTTGCCGCGCGCGCGCGCCGTGCGCGTCGAACTGTGGCGGCATCCATGAACACCGTCGTGATTCCCGCCCGCGTGGACGGCGACACCGCGCCGGCCACGCGCCGCGAAGAAAAGCTCGCCTACGAACGCAACAAGCTGCACAAGCGGCTGCTGCGGCTGACCGGGCAGGCGATCGCCGACTTCCAGATGATCGGCGACGGCGACCGCGTGATGGTGTGCCTGTCGGGCGGCAAGGACAGCTACGGCCTGCTCGATCTGCTGCTGACGCTGCGCGAGCGCGCGCCGATCCACTTCGACATCGTTGCCGTCAACCTCGACCAGAAGCAGCCGGGCTTTCCCGAGCACGTGCTGCCCGATTACCTGAACAAGCTCGGCGTGCCTTTCCACATCGAGAATCAGGACACTTACTCGATCGTCACGCGCGTGATCCCTGAGGGCCGCACGATGTGCTCGCTGTGCTCGCGGCTGCGCCGCGGCATCCTGTATCGGGTGGCCGACGAGCTGGGCGCCACGCGCATCGCGCTCGGCCATCATCGCGACGACATCATCGAAACCTTCTTCCTGAACATGTTCTTCGGCGGCAAGCTCAAGAGCATGCCGCCGAAGCTGGTCTCCGACGACGGCCGCCACATCGTCATCCGGCCGCTGGCCTACGTGAAGGAAGAAGACCTGGAAGCTTATGCGCAATGGCGCGAGTTTCCGATCATTCCGTGCAACCTGTGCGGTTCGCAGGAAAACCTGAAGCGTCGCGAGATCAAGCACTTGATGCGCGAATGGGAAAAGCGCTTTCCGGGCCGCGTCGAGAACATCTTTGCGTCACTCACGCGCGTGACGCCCTCGCATCTGCTCGATCGCGAGCTGTTCGATTTCGCCGGCCTGCAAGCCACCGGCCAGCCGCGTGCCGATGGCGACATTGCGTTCGACGTGGACAGCGATCTCGAAGCAGCGGTGTCGAACGCTGCGGCGAGCGCCGCGCCGCTTAACGCCGCGTCGGTCGCGGTACCGATTGCGACGGCTGCCGGCGCCGCATCGGCCGCAGGCCCGGCGCCAAGCTTCATCGCGATCAAGCGCGGCGATTGAAGCGCCGCGCTGGCCAGCGCCCGTCAACCCCGATCAATCGAGCTTGATCTTCGCCGCCTCGATCACCTGCTTATAGGCCGCCGCGGTCGATTGCAGGAAGGCGCGATATTCGTCGGGCGTGATGCCCGAGGGCACGAAACCCTGTGCCGCCAAACGGTCGCGCACGTCGGGCGAGGCCAGCGCACGAGCCGCTTCACGCTGGAACCTGGCGATGGCGTCGGCCGGCGTCCCGGCTGGGGCCATCAAGCCGAACCAGGAATCCGACACCACCGACGGATAGCCCAATTCGGCCAGCGTCGGCCAGCCGGGCTCCAGCGGTGAGCGCTTCGGCGCAACGATGGCCAGCACCTTGATCGCACCCGATTTCACGTGCGGGATGACCTCCGGCATGTTCCCCAGCGTCAGGTCGACCTGGCCGCCGACGACGTCGACCAGCGCCGGCCCCTGGCCGCGATAGGGCACGTGCGCCAGCCGGATGTTGGCGGCGCGCATGAACATCTCCGCGCCCAGATGCGAGCTGGTGCCGTTGCCGCCCGAAGCGAAAGTGATGCGATCCGGAGTGCGGCGCGCCAGCTCGACCAGCGACGCCACCGAATCGGCCGCAAGGCCGCGCCTGGCGACCAGCACGTGCGGAACCGTGCCCAGCAGCGTGACCGGAGCGAAATCCTTGAACGCATCGTAGGGCAGATCGTTGCGCAGCAGCGTGTTCGCGACGAAGCTGTTCGCCACCGCGACGAACTGATAACCATCGGGCGGCGCCTTGGCCACGCTGCCGATGCCGACGATGCCGCCGGCGCCGCTGCGGTTTTCGACGACCACGTTCTGCCCCAGCCCTTCGGACATCTTCTGCGTCACCGTGCGCACCATCGTGTCCAGGCTGGCGCCTGCAGGGAACGGCACCACGACGCGAGGCGGCCGATCGGGATATTGAGCCTGTGCCTCGGCGGAACTTGCGGTGCCGAGCGCAATCGCCCCGATCGTGACGCAAGCAAGCGCGGCGGTCTGCGCCCAAGCGCCCACAGCACGCAAACCCGGCATGCGGCGTGCAGACGCACGGCACCGGCCCGGCAGCGGCGCGAATGGCGCCCACGATTGGCGCGGTTCGATGTCGGACATGCGGCGAAGATCGTCGATCGGCTGAGTCATCGGTGGCTTCCTGGCCCGGCCTGCGCCATGCAGGCGGTCGATAGTGAACAGTTGAGGGGAGGACCAAACAGAATCTGATTCTTGTAAACAGAACGACGACAGTCAAGACAATTCTCGCTCCGCCTCTCTGGCCGGTGCATCACCGGCCTGATGCTGGACCGGCCGCACGGATTTTTGCTTGACGCATGCTTTCTGTTGTATAGAATCAAATTCTATTACTGAGAAATACTCAAAGCGAGCGTCAGGCAAGGCCTCGCCTTGCGCGACGGGGCGCCCGGCACGGGAACGAACATGAAGCCATTGAAGGTACTGATTGCCGGTGCAGGTCCCGGCGGGCTGGCGGCTGCCGTCGCGCTGCTCGACCGCGGTTTCGACGTCGAGGTCTACGAACAGGCGCCCGAACTGCGTGAAGTCGGCGCCGGCGTGCAGATCGCTGCGAACGGCTCACGGGTCTTGCTGGCGCTCGGCCTGCAAGAGGCGCTCGAACGCGTCGCCGCCTACCCCACCGGCAAGGAAGTGCGGCTCTGGGACACCGGCCAGAGCTGGCCGCTGTTCGATCTCGGCGCCTCGTCGGTGCAGCGTTATGGCGCGCCCTATCTGATGCTGCATCGCGCCGACCTGCACGACGCGCTGGCCGCCGCCGTGCGCGCCCGCAAGCCCGATGCCATCCATCTGGGCGCCCGGGCCGTGGGCTTCGAACAGTCGGATGCCGGCGCACGCCTGCGGTTGGCCGATGGCCGCAGCGCAGACGGCGACGTGCTGATCGGCGCCGATGGCTTGCATTCGCAGATCCGGCAGCAGCTGTTCGGTGCGGCCAAGCCGCGCTTCACCGGTGGCATTGCCTGGCGCGGCGTGATTCCGATGGACAAGCTGCCGACCCATCTGCAGTTGCGCAGCGGCGTCAACTGGATCGGCCCGAAGGGTCACATCATCAACTACCCGCTGCGCCGCGGCGAACTGCTGAACTTCGTCGGCCACATCGAACGCAGCGATTGGCAGGTCGAATCGTGGACCGAACGCGGCACCACCGACGAATGCCTGGCCGACTTCGAAGGCTGGAGCGAAGACGTGCGCACGATCATCGCGCACATCGAAGAGCCGTTCAAATGGGCGCTGTTCTTGCGCGAACCGCTGCAACGCTGGTCCGAGGGGCGCGTCAGCCTGCTCGGCGATGCCTGTCACGCGACGCTGCCGTACCTGGCGCAAGGCGTGAACATGGCGCTGGAAGATGGTCTCGTGCTGGCGCGCTGTCTTGAGGCGGAACGCGACGATCCGGTACGCGGTCTGCAACGCTATGAAGCCGCACGCATCGGCCGCACCAGCGAGATCGTCAACCGCTCGGCCGACATGCTCACGCGCTTCCACAATCCGCAGCTGGCCGACCCCGCCACCGCCGCGCACTACGTCGAGAACGAGTGGCGTGCCAGCAAGGTCGACGAGCGCTACGACTGGCTGTTCCGCTACGACGCCACCCGCGTCGAAATCTGATCCCCGATCCGGTTCGATCCCTTCGATTCGCGCACAGGACAAACACCATGATCCACTGTAAGCAATGGCTCCGGCCGCTCGCCATGGGCATCGCACTGCTCGGCGCCGCCACGTTCGCACAGGCGCAGTCCGGCTATCCCTCCCGGCCGATCAAGCTCGTCGTCGGCTTCGCGCCCGGCGGCGGCACCGACATCATCGCCCGCATGGTGGCGCAGCCGTTGAGCCAGCGGCTCGGCCAGCAAGTGGTCGTCGACAACAAGCCCGGCGCCAGCGGCGCCATCGCCAACGAACTGGTGAAGAACGGCGACGCCGACGGCTACACGCTGCTGATCGGCGCCAGCGGCGCGATGGCGATCAATCCGGCCGTCTACAACAAGCTCAGCTACGACCCGGTCAACGACTACGCGCCGATCACGGTGCTCGGCACCTATCCGATCGTGTTCAGCGCCAAGCACAGCCTGCCGATCAAGACCACCTCCGAGCTGATCGCCTACGCCAAGCAGAAACCCGAGGCGCTGACCTACGGCGCCGCCGGCGTGCTGTTCCAGCTCACCACCGAGCTGTTCAGCCAGCAAGCGGGCATCAAGATGACCTACGTGCCCTACAAGGGCAGCGGCCCGGCCACCGCCGCGATACTCGGTGGTGAAATCGACCTGCTGGTCGCCGACATCGCACCGGCGCTGCCGCTGATCACCGGCAACCGCGTGCAGCCGATCGCCATCACGTCGGCCAAACGCTCGTCGGTGCTGCCCAACGTGCCCACGGTCGCCGAGTCGGGGCTGCCCGGCTTCCAGGTCGACGTGTTCGTCGGCCTGTTCGCCAAGGCCGGCACGCCCGCCGAGATCGTGCGCCGGCTGCACGCCGAGCTCGCCGAGGTGCTCAAGCAGCCCGAGCTGCGGCAACAGATGGCCAAGATGGGTATCGAGCCCGGCGGCATGTCGCCGGCCGATACCGGCGCGATGCTCAAGCGCGAGATCGCCCGCTATACCGACGCGGCCAACCGCGCCAAGATCAAGCTCGACTGAGGCGGCGCACGCGCCGCTCCCGCCTCCGATGCCCAAGGCTGTCGCATGAAGCCCGCCGCGTTTCGCTACGCGGCGCCACGCAGCGTCGACGAGGCGCTGCACCTGCTGCAACTGCACGGCGATGACGCCAAGCTGCTGGCCGGCGGCCAGAGCCTGGTGCCGGTGCTGAATCTGCGGCTGGCCGCACCGGGCTGGCTGATCGACCTGAACCGGATCGCGGAACTGGCCGGCATCCGCGAACTGCCCGACGGATCGATCGAAGTCGGCGCGCTGACCCGCCACGCCACGATGGGCAGCGACCCGCGCGTGCGCGTGGCGCTGCCGGTCATCCACGCCGCCGTGCCGCACATCGCGCACTTGCAGATCCGCAACCGCGGCACGATTGGCGGCAGCCTGGCGCACGCTGATCCGGCCGCCGAATGGCCCGCGCTGTGCCTGGCCTGCGATGCCACGATCGTGGTCAACGGCCCGCGCGGCGAACGCCGCATTCCGGCCGAGGCGTTCTCGCTGGGCGTCTACAGCACCGCGCTGGCTGCCGACGAGATTCTCACCGCGGTCCGCTTCCCTGCCTGGCCGCCGGGGCGGCGCTGGGCGTTCCAGGAGATGGCGCGGCGCCAGGGCGATTTCGCGATCACCGGCGTGGTGGCGCTGGCCGATTGCGCACCCGACGGCCATTGCGAAACCGCTCGCATCGTCATCTTCGGCGCCGCCGATCGGCCGGTGCTCGCCCATCAGGCGGCCGAAGCGCTGGTCGGCCGGCGCGTCGATGCCGCTGCGATCGCCGCCGCCGCTGCCCTGGCGCGCGACGGTATCGAGCCGATGTCCGATCACCACGCCGCCGCGTCGTATCGACGCCGCCTCGTGGCCGCGCTGACCCGGCGCGCGCTGAACGAGGTTTTCGCCATCGAGGATCAAGCGTGACATCCGCCAGCGACGCCCCGCAAGCACGAGCGCTCGGCGAGCAACAAGCGCTCGACGAGCACGAAACGCCCGACGAGCATGCGATCTCGCTGCACGTGAACGGCCAGCCGTTCAGCGCCTCGGTCGAGCCGCGCCTGACGCTGGCCGATTTCCTGCGCGAACGCCTGAACCTGACCGGCACGCACCTGGGCTGCGAACACGGCGTCTGCGGCGCCTGCACCGTATTGCTTGAAGGCGCGCCGGTACGTGCCTGCCTGATGTTCGCCGTACAGGCCGACGGCGCGCAGCTCACCACCGTCGAAGGCCTGGCCGACGGTGAACGGCTGAGCACGCTGCAGCAGTCTTTCCAGGCGCACCATGCGCTGCAATGCGGCTTCTGTACTCCGGGCATTCTCACCACGGCGCATGCGTTCCTGAAGACCAACCCGTCGCCGACGCCCGACGAAGTGCGCCACGCGCTGTCGGGCAATCTGTGCCGCTGCACCGGCTACATCCCGATCGTCGAAGCGGTGCTCGACGCCGCCGCCATCATGCGCACCACCGGAGTCGCCGATGGCTGAACGGCTGCACGAAGCGCCGGTCGCCGACGTGGCGCCGGCCGACACCGCCCCGATGATCGGCCGCGCCACGCTGCGCCGTGAAGACCCACGCTTCCTCACCGGCACCGGCTGCTTCATCGACGACATGAAGATCGAGCGGATGGCGCACGCCGTGATCGTGCGCAGCCCGATCGCCCATGGCCGCATCCAGTCGATCGACTTCGAGGCCGCACGCGCCCTGCCCGGCGTGCTCGACGCATTCGCCTTCGCCGACATCGCGACGCATGCGACGCCGATCCCGGTGCGCGTCGGCCCATTGCCCGGCTTCGACCGTTTCCGGCAATTGCCGCTGGCCAGCGGCGTAGTGCGTTTCGTCGGCGAGCCGGTGGCGGTGATCGTTGCCGAAAGCCGCTACCTGGCCGAAGACGCGGCCGAGCAGGTGTTCGTCGACTACGAAGCGTTCGATGCCGTGGTCGACGTGCATCGCGCGCTCGAAGGCACGACGATCATTCACGCCGACAATGCCACCAACCTTGCCTCGCACTACACGGTGAGCAAGGGCGAGCCGGAACGCGTGTTCCGCGAAGCCGCCTATACGCGCAAGGAAACCTTCCGCTGCCACCGCCACAGTGCGATGCCGCTGGAAACGCGCGGCTTGCTCGCGCACTGGCTGCCCGACGCGCAGATCATGCGCGTCTGGGGCGCCACCAAGGTGCCGTTCGCCAACCGGCGCATCCTGGCCGGCATGCTGAAGCTGCCCGAACGCCAGGTGGAGCTGCTCGAGGTCGACGTCGGCGGCAGCTTCGGCGTGCGCGGCGATTTCTATCCGGAAGACTTTCTGATTCCGTTCGCATCGATGCGCCTGGGCCGGCCGGTGAAGTGGATCGAGGATCGCCGCGAGCACATGATGGCGACCAACCACGCGCGCGAGATGGAGTGCGAGCTGGAAATCGCCGTCGATGCCGACGGCCGGATGCTCGGCCTGCGCGCGCGGCTGCTGGCCGATCTCGGCGCCTACGTGCGCACCAACGGCGGCGTCTCGCCGGCCAAGGCCGCACAACTGCTGCCGGGGCCTTACCGGATCGGCCACTACGCCTGCGAAGTCAATGCGCTGGTCA
>JAFKGG010000324.1 GCA_017307915.1 Burkholderiales bacterium
TGGCGCGGCGGTGGTGGTCACCGCCGTCGAACGCGCGCGCGACGGCCGCGCCGCGCCGGTCTACGTGCATGGTCTGGGGCAGGGGCACCGCACCGTGGCGCGGCTGGCCGGCGATGACGATGCCGGCACGGCCGGTATGCTCGCCGGCCGCGATGTCTACCGGATGGCCGGCATCGGGCCGCGCCAGGTCAGCCTGTGCCAGGTCTACGACGCGTTCTCGATCTGCGCGCCGATCGCGCTGGAAGACTACGGCTTGTGCGCGCGCGGCGAAGGCTTGGCGCTGATTGCCGCGGGCGCCACGTCGCCGGGCGGGCCGCTGCCGATGAATACCGGCGGCGGCCATCTGGCGCAGGCCTATCTGCAAGGCATGACACCGCTGGCCGAAGCCGTGCGGCAGGCGCGCGGCCAGGGCGGGGCGCGGCAGGTCGAGCGCAACGACGTGATCCTGGTCACCGGCTCGGGCGGGCGGCTCGAATATCACGCGGCGGCCGTGTTGAGCCCGCATGCCGTCTTGTGAGCACGAAGATGAACCCCATGCCTTCACCCTTGTCCGACGCCGGCCCGGGTGATGCCGGCCGGCTCGACACCAACCGTGGTGCCGCCGAGCCATGCGCACTGGCCGACGAGTTCCTGCTGCGCATCGGCCAGCGCCGGCTGTGCGTGGCGCGCTGCCGCGCCAGCGCGGCGGTGCTGCCCTACGCGGCGCATCGGCGGCCCGATGAAGTGAGCTGGGAAGACGCCAGCGGCCGCGCGCGCTTGGCTTCGTTCACCGTGATGTGGCAGGCATATCGGGCCGAGCGGGCTGTGCCGTATAACGTCGCCTGGGTCGAGCTGGACGAAGGCCCGCGGCTGATCAGCACCGTGGTGGTGGCCGATCCGCGCGTGCTACGCATCGGCATGGCCTTGCGCGCGCGTTTCGACGGTGACGGCAAGCTGGTGTTCGACCCCGATGATGAACCGCCGCCGCGCGACGGCGCGACGCGATGAGGGCGCAGTCGATGATGAATCCGGGTATTGCAGGCGGCGGCGCGCTGGCCGGGCTGAAAGTGGTCGACCTGAGCCGCGTGCTGGCCGGCCCGCTGTGTTCGATGATCCTCGGCGATCACGGCGCGCAGGTCATCAAGGTCGAGCCGCCGCAGGGCGACGATACGCGCCGCTGGGGGCCGCCGTTTCGCGACGATGACGACGGCAGCCGCGGCGATGCTAGCTACTACCTGGGCCTGAACCGCAACAAGGACGCCATCGCGCTGGATCTGGGCCAGCCGGACGGCCGCGAGGTGCTGCTGCGGCTGCTGGCCGATGCCGACGTGCTGATCGAGAATTTCACCACCGGCACGATGGAAAAATGGGGGCTCGGCTACGAGTCGGAACTGGCGCCGCGCTTTCCGCGGCTGGTGCATTGCCGCGTCAGCGGCTTCGGTGCCGACGGCCCGCTCGGCGGCCTGCCCGGCTATGACGCCGTGCTGCAATCGATGACCGGCCTGATGAGCGTCAACGGTGATGTGTCGACCGGGCCGCTGCGCGTCGGCACGCCGATCGTCGACATCGCCACCGGCCTGTACGCCGCGATCGGCGTGCTGATGGCCCTGCAGGAACGGCAGCGTTCCGGGCGCGGGCAGTTCATCGACATGGCGCTGTACGACTGCGGCATGGCGCTGCTGCATCCGCAGGCGGCCAACTTCTTCCTCAGCGGCCAGCGGCCGCTGCTGCTGGGCAATTCGCATCCGAACGTGGTGCCCTGCGACAAGTTCTGCACGCGCAACGGCGAGATCTTCGTCGTCATCGGCAACGAAGGGCAGTTCCGGCGTTTCGCCGACGTGCTCGGAATGCCGCAGATTGCCGATGACGCACGCTTTGCCAGCAACCGCGCGCGCGTCGAGCATCGCGCCGCGCTCACCGCGCTGCTTGCCCAGGCGCTGGCCGAACGCGACGGGGTGGCGCTGTCGATCGAGCTGCTGCGGGCCGGCGTGCCGGTCGGGCCGGTGCTGCCGATCGATGCGGCGTTGAACGCGCCGCATACCGCCAGCCGCAGCATGGTCATCGAGCAGGGGGCGTTTCGCGCGCTCGGCACGCCGGTGAAGCTGTCGCGTACGCCAGGCGGCTTGCGCTGCGTGCCGCCGCGCTTTGCGGCCGACAGCGAAGCCATTCTGCGCAATCTGGGTTTCGACGACGCCGTGATCGCCGAACTGCGTGCCAAGGGTGTGGCGCCGGCGCAGATGAAGTAGCATCGGATGCATGCGGTGGCGCGCGGCCGCTGCCGCCCGCCGGGCGCGCCGCGCAGCCTTCATGGATCATTCGCAGTCTGGAGTGAACGCCGATGCCAGCCGACACCAAGCACTGGACACAAGCCCTGGAATCGGCCGATCTCGACGAAGGCGCGCACTGGCCCGTGGTCGTCGAGGGCCGCAGCATCTGCCTGTATCGCGCGGCCGGCGCCGTCTATGCCACCGACGACGTCTGTTCGCACGGCCACGCCAACCTGTCGGATGGCTATCTGGAAGGCTACGAGATCGAATGCCCGTTCCACCAGGGCCGCTTCGACATCCGCACCGGCGAGCCGACGCAGATGCCGTGCACCGAGGCGATCGCGACCTTTCCGGTCGAAGAACACGACGGCTTCGTCTGGATCGCCGTGCGGTGAACGGCCGCTGGCGTAGCCTCTAGCGCAGCTCCGCCAACCGGCGCTTTTCCAGTTCCTGCAGATGGCGGCTGAGCCGCCGCAAGTGATTGGTCATCTCGCGCACCGCGCTGTCGGCGTGGCTGCGCGAGCTGGCCGACGCGGTGGACTCCTGCGAGCTGCCCTCGCAGGCCGGGCCCGTGGCCCTGGAGGGCTTCAGGAGCCTGAAGGTCTCGGTGAGGCAGGCCTACGGCGGCGGGTTCGCGGTCAAGGTCGGCGTGAAGTTCCCCCGGCCCGCCGGGCTGGACCCCCTGGCCGAGGGCGAGGAGCACGACGACGAGGAGTACGGCGAGGGCGCGCTTCCAAAGTACAAATCGCTGAAAAAGCACATGAAACAGACT
>JAFKGG010000450.1 GCA_017307915.1 Burkholderiales bacterium
CGGTCATCGAGAAGTACTTCGAGAACGAATTGACGACGATCGCCTCCCGCGAGGTCGACCACGCGCACGACGTCGCGGGCGACCCGGGCGGCGCTCACGCCGTCGCCGGTGCAGGAACGGCAGTATCCGCGAGACATATTCGACGTCAATCTGCTTGCCGTGATCAACGTTCTGGACGAGGCGCGCGCCCATCGGCTGCCGTTCATTCAGGTCAGCAGCAGCGGCGCGTTCGGCGAGATTCAGTTCCGTGAAGGCCTCGATGCGGAAACGATATCGGAAGACGTGCTGAAGGATCCGATCTCCTTCTACGGCATTTCAAAATATGCGGCAGAGCAGACGGCGCTGCGCTACGCGGATCTGTTCGGGACCAGCGTGCTCATCGCCCGCGTTGGCGTCGTCTACGGCCCATGGGAGTATGCGACCGGCGTGCGGCACATCTTCAGCGCGCAGCTTCAGATGCTGCGCCATGCGATGGCAGGCAGGCCGGTCGTGCTCGAGCGTGATTCGCTCAAGGATTTCACCTACAGCCGCGACGTGGGCCTGGGCCTCGTGGCGCTGTGCGCCGCGAAAGATCTGTCCAGCAAGGTCTTCCATGTGAGCGCGGGCAGCGCCTGGACGCTATCCGACTTCGCTGCGCAGCTCCAGCGGCATATTCCGGGATTCACCTTCAGCGTCGCCGCCGGGGATCAGCCTCCGAACGTGAAGTTGAGCAGAGCCAAGGATCGGGTTCCGCTCGACATATCCCGCATTCGAAACGAGACCGGATTCGAACCGACGTTCGGTCTGGAGCGAGCCGTTCAAGACTATGTCGAATGGGCGCGCGAGACCAGTTGCTGGCGCGCCTGACCATCGAACAAGGGGAATACGCATGTCTTACAGCAAGCAGCAACGACGCGGATTCATCAAAGCGCTCACGATCGGCGGCGCGGGTAGCGCCGCGCCGAAATGGCTATCGGCGAACACTTCGTATCCCAATCGACCGATTCGTCTGATCGTTCCATGGACGGCTGGCGGCTCTTCCGACTTGGTGCTGAGAGTAGTCGGCCAGAAGCTCACCGATATTCTCGGCGTGCCCATCGCGATCGAGAACAAGCCTGGCGCGTCGGGTACGCTGGGCATCATCGAACTGCTCAAAGCCAAGCCCGACGGCTACACGCTGACTCAGATACCGCTAGGGGTGATCAGCGCGCCGCTGATGCGGTCCGTGCCGTACGATCCGCTGACCGACATCTCCTACATCGCGAATCTGAGCAGCTATACGAATGGCTTGGTGGTGCGTGCCAACTCTCCCATTCGGACGGTGCAGGATTACATCAGCCAGGCGCGCGCGCAGCCGGGAACCGTCTCCTATGCCGTGGCCGGCCTCGGCACCTATGCTCATCTGGCTACGGAGGAGTTCGCCTATCGGGCCGGAATCAAGCTGCTGGGCGTTCCCTACAAGGGCGATGCGGACGCGCTGCAAGGTCTTCTCGGAGGCCACGTCATGTCGCTGGCCAGCTCCACGAGCTGGGCTGCAAACGTCGATGACGGTAGCTGCCGCCTTCTGGCCGTCTACTCGCAGCAAAGGATCGATCGCTGGCCCAGCGCGCCGACGTTCAAAGAGCTGGGATTCGACACGATTCCCGACTCGCCGTTCGGCATCGCAGGTCCGAAAGGCATGAGCCCCGACATCATTGCCAAGCTCGAGGCGGCCTTGAAGAAGGTGATGGGCGATCCGGCGGTGATCGATGTGCTAGGAAAATTCAACATGCCGGTCAGCTTCCTGGGCACGCCGGAATATCGGCGCATGATCGAATCGACCTATCACGGCCAAGCGCAGATGATCAAACGACTGGGGCTGGGCGGCTGAGGCATCATAGGGAGCAGACAGTGCCGAAGCTCGACGCATCAGGCGTCTTCACGATATGTCCGACCCCTTTCGACGACGAGTTGAACGTCGACTATGCAAGCATAGGGTCGCTCGTTCAGTTCCTGGGCGGCACGGGCGTGACGGGGCTCGCGATATTGGGCTTCATGGGCGAGGCTCACAATCTGTCGGAGCTTGAGCGACGACAAGTCACTCGCGAGTTCATCGCAGCCGCCGACAAACGTCTGCCGGTATGGGTGGGATTGCGCGGCTTGGGCCTGCCTGCCGTCATCGAGCAGGCGGCGCAGGCCCGCGAGATGGGCGCCGCCGCGGTTTTCGTCGCTCCCCCTGATGTGGGCGGCGACGGCTATCTGTTCGATTACTACGAAGCAGTCGCCCGATCGATCGACATTCCCGTCATCATTCATGATTTTCCGGCTTCGTTCGGAACGCAGATCAGCCCGGCGGTGGTCAGGCGGTTGGCGCTGGAAGGGCATGTCCATGCGATCAAGATGGAAGAGCCGCCGGTCGGCCAGAAGATCACCGCGATTCTTTCGGGCTTGAACGATCCGGAGCGGATGCGCGTATTCGGTGGACTGGGAGGCGTCTTCTTCCTGGAGGAACTGTATCGCGGCGCCGTCGGCACCATGACCGGTTTTGCCTTCCCCGAGATCCTGGTGTCGATCTATGACAAGTTCACGAGCGGAGACACCGAGGCCGCTGCTGCCTTGTTCGACAGATACTGCCCGCTGCTGCGATACGAATTCCAGCCGAAGATCGGTCTGGCGCTGCGCAAGTACATCTATCAGCGGCGCGGCGCGATCCGCAGCCATGCGATCCGTCCGCCCGGCATGCGGATCGACGAGAAGACCATCCGCGAACTCGAGTCGACCGTTCAGCGCGTGGGTCTGAAACTTTAGATCGGATATGAAAAAGCTGGATCTCACCATTCATGGCGGGCGGGTCGTCACCGACTCGAGCGACTGCCGCGCGGACATCGGTATTGCGGCAGGCAAGATCGCGGCGATCGAGGACAAGCTTGAGCGCGGTGACCGCGCGATCGACGCGCATGGCAAGCTCGTTCTGCCGGGCGGCATTGACAGCCACTGCCACGTCGAGCAGCTGTCGGGCATGGGCATTCTGTGCGCCGACGACTGGTACAGCGCCACGGTGTCCGCTGCCCATGGCGGAACCACGACGATCATTCCATTCGCCGCGCAGCATAGAGGCCAATCCGTCGCCGAAGTGGCCCATGCCTATGCCGAATTGGCGAAAGCAAAGTCGATCCTCGACTACAGCTATCACCTGATCATTTCCGATCCGACGCCTCGAGCCTTGAATGAGGAGCTGCCGGAGCTGATCCGCTCCGGCATTACTTCATTCAAGGTCTACATGACCTATGAGAAACTGAAGCTCGACGATGCTCAGTTGCTGGACGTGTTTGCCGTCGCCGCTCGCGAGGGCGCCCTCCCGATGGTGCACGCCGAGAACAACGACGTCATCACCTGGATCACTCGCCACTTGCTGGCGGCTGGGCATACGGCGCCGAAATACCATGCCGTCTGCCATGATCCGGCCGCGGAGAACGAAGCCACCAACCGCGCGATCAGCTTGGCCGGCCTGCTCGATACGCCGGTCCTGATCGTACATGTGTCCACCAAGGGGGCGGCTCAGGCGATTCATGCGGCCAGAACCCTGGGCGCCCCCGTGTTTGGCGAAACATGCCCGCATTACGTGCTTCTCACGGCGGACAATCTCGATCTTCCCGGCGTGGAAGGGGCGAAGTATTGCTGCAGCCCGCCGCCTAGAGATCCGGAGAGCCAGCAGGCCATCTGGGAGGCCTTGTCCATTCAAAGCCTGTCGGTCGTCTCCTCCGATCACGCTCCGTACCGCTACGACGAGTCGGGAAAGCTTCCTTACGGAGACAAGACGAGCTTCAAGCAGATCGCGAATGGGCTGCCCGGTCTGGAACTGCGCATGCCGCTGCTCTTCTCGGAGGGCGTGCTGAAAGGAAAGATCAGCCTGGAGCAGTTTGTCGCCCTGACCTCGACCAATCATGCCCGGCTATACGGATTGCATCCGCGTAAAGGAACCCTTGCGGTCGGCGCAGACGCCGACATAGCGATCTGGGATCCCGACCGCAAGCTCACCGTGCGAGCGGCGGAGCTGCACGACAAGGTCGGCTATTCCCCCTATGAAGGCATGCAGCTCACCGGGTGGCCTGTCACCGTCATCAGCCGCGGCGAGGTCATCGTGGAAGACGGCGAAACCCGGGCCAAGGCCGGGCGCGGTCAATTCATCGCACGCGGAGTGCCGGAGCCATTGCGAAACGCCAGGCCGATTCGGGCCGGCGCTGGATTCCTTCGCAAGCTCTTTGCCTCTTCCGTTTCCAATTGATGTCGGTTGCCCTTGAAGCCGAATCGGATACCCGGAGCAAGTTCATGAAAAGCAATTCATCCCGAAAGATCGGGCTGGCAGTGGCGCAGATGGGCCCCGTGAATCTCGCCGACAGCCGCGCAGCCGTGGTGCGCCGACTGGTCGAGATGTTGCGCGAGGCGGCCGGTCGAAAGGCGGATTTCGTGGTCTTTCCCGAGCTTGCGCTGACCACGTTCTTTCCGCGCTACTGGATGGATGAAGGCGAGATCGTTGAGCGTTTCTTTGAACGATCGATGCCCAATCCGGAAGTTCAACCCCTCTTCGATGCCGCGCGAGAGCTGTCCATCGGTTTTTACCTCGGCTATGCCGAATTGACCCCTGCGGGACGCCGATTCAATACGTCCATTCTGGTCGATCGACACGCAAGAATCATAGGTAAATATCGCAAGATCCATCTTCCCGGTCATTCCGATCACAAGACCGAAGCGCCGTTCCAGCACCTTGAGAAGAAATACTTCGAGGTCGGCGATCTGGGCTTCGGGGTCTGGGATATCGATGATGTGAAAGTCGGGATGTGCCTATGCAACGACCGGCGTTGGCCCGAAACGTATCGCGTGATGTCCTTGCAAAGCGCGGAATTGATCGTGCTCGGCTATAACACGCCGTCGAAGAACATTCACTGGAACGAGCCGACCCATTTGCGCACTTTTCATCACGAGATCGTGATGCAGGCAAGCGCTTATCAGAACGCGGTCTGGATCGGCGCAGCGGGCAAGTGCGGGCATGAAGACGGTTTTCATATGATCGGCGGCTCGATGATCGTCGCGCCATCCGGGGAAATCGTCGCGCGATCCAGTGGCGAAGAGGACGAAGTCATCGCCGCTCGGATCGATCTGGACCTCGGGACGACATTCCGTGATCATGTCTTCAACTTCGCGCGCCATCGTAGTCCCGAGCACTACCGTCTCATCGTTGAAAGAGTCGGCGCAGGAGATCCGCTGCCGGCAGCCGTGCTTGAGTGAAAGGGGCGGCGATGCAAGGCTTGCCCCACCGACGGATTGTCGTCATCAATCCCAATAGCCTGCAGGAGACTACCGCGGCGATCGAGCATGCGGTGACGGTCTTCTCGGGCTTCCCGTTGGAAATCGTGTGCAAGACCTCGCACGACGGTCCGCCAGGCATTCAGACGCAGAGCGAGGCTGACGACGCGGTTGCGCCGCTGGTGAAGCTGGCGACGCAGACTGCGCGGGATGCCGACGCCATTGTCATCGCCTGCTTCAGCGACCCTGGATTGCACGGCTTGCGCGAGCGGCTTGCGATCCCGGTCCTGGGCATCGGAGAGTCCGCCATGCTGGTCGCGCTGGCGACGGCGCAGCGGATCGGCGTCATTGCGATCGCCGAGGCTTCCATCGTGCGGCATCACCGTTATTTTTCCGCGATGGGCATTATTGGGCGCCTGGCCGGTGAACGCGCTCTGAACATGCAGGTGCGGGAGCTCGCCGACGTGAAATCGACGCAGCGGCGGCTCATCGAGGTCGGCCGGCAATTGAAGGAGATCGATGGCGCCGGCGTGCTGGTGCTGGGTTGCGCCGGCATGGCGAGTCTGCGTGCTGCCGTCGAGGACGAAACGGGTTTGCCCGTCGTCGAACCGACGCAGGCTGCGGTCTCGTTGGCCATAGGAAGAATGCGCCTGTGCTGAGCGCGGACGAAGGCGAGCTGGTTCGCGGCAAGGCCGCACTTCCGCCGCGTCTGCTGGGCGTTCTCGGCGGCATGGGACCGCTGGCGGGCGCATGGTTCGTGCAACGCTTGGTGCAACTGACGCCGGCGCATGCTGATCAGGAACATATTCCCGTCATCCTGAGGAATGATCCCCGGATTCCCGATCGGTCGGCAGCCAAGATCGGGTGCGGCGCCGATCCGTTCGACGCCATGGCAGAGGGTATGCGATTTCTGGAGGGCGCCGGAGCCGACCTGATCGCCGTGCCCTGCAACACCGCGCATCTCTGGTACGACGATTTGTGCGCCACCGTGTCGAGCCCGGTCTTGCACATCGTGGAGGCGGTCGTGCGGGATCTGGCGCGTCGCGGCCTGCGAGGCGGCAAGGTGGGTATTCTCGGAACGCCCGCCACGCTGGCGACCGGCCTGTACCAGCGGTTTCTCGCCGATGCCGGCTATGTGCCTTTGACTCCCTCGAGGGATCGCATCGAGCGCTTTTGCGAGCAACCGATCAAGCTCGTGAAGGCGAACAGGCTCGGCGAGGCATGCTCGCCGGTTGCTTGCGCCGTCAGGGACTTCGCCGAGAAAGGCGCCGCTGCCGTGGTGCTCGGCTGCACCGAGCTTCCATTGGCGCTTCCTCACGCTCAGCGGTCCGGCCTTGGCGTCTGCGTTGTCGACTCGATCGATGCGCTGGCGCAGGCGGTCATCGAAGTGTTCGCCGGGAGAAGCGTGCCGACCCCCCGGCCGACGTCGCCGCTCAGGCACGTCGCCTAGTGTGAACGCGTTCTAGTCGCTATCAGGGATAGGTCACGATCGACCGTCAACAGTGATAATACGGTGGGCGCATGCCTTCCGGCATGCCGGAGCGCGCATGGCCGCCGCGGGATTCAACTTGTTGACGGGCATCCCCAGTGACTGACGACATCCTTCCCCAGACAGGGCAATCGCGTGCGGCGTCTCCGGGTTCGCTCAATCTGCGGCAGCTGGAGGTGTTCCACGCGATCATGCTCACCGGGTCCATCAGCGCGGCGGGCAGAATACTTCACGTTTCGCAGCCGGCGGTGAGTCGCGTGCTCTCGACGATCGAGATGCGACTGGGCTTCCAGCTATTCGAGCGAGCCGGTGGCAGATTGCATGCCACTCGACAGGCCCGGCTTCTGTTTCGCGAGGCCGAGGCGATCCATGCGAAGGTGCTCGAAGCCAATCAGCTGCTCGCTCACTTGGCCGGCGGCAAGGGCGAAGTGCTGTATGTCGCCACTTCTCCCAGCTTCAGCCAGTGGATCGTGCCTAGAGTCGTCAGTCAATTTCAACGCAGGCACGCGAACGTCAAGATCAAGTATCGGCCTTTGAGTCTGGACAATCTGCTGCCGCTGCTTTTGAGCGGGCAGATCGAAGTAGCCATCTCCTCGGTTCCTCCCGATCATCCGAACATCGTCTGTGAACCCTTGAGAATGGGGAATCTGGTCTGCATTCTGCCGAAAGGACATCGGCTTGCCGAACGAACGCTGATCAAGGCCGATGACCTGAAGGATGAAACGATCATCGGCTATGGCGCCGACACGCCGCTGGGTCGGTTGGCGCATCCATTCTGGGAAGTAGCGAGCTGCCGGTGCGCAATCGCTGTCGAGGTTCGGTCAGCCCTGACCGCCTGCAACTTCGTTCGAGGCGGCAATGCCGTCGCTCTGGTCGATTCGTTCGTCGTTTCGCCGTCGGTGGTCGAGGAGGTCATCGTCCGTCCGATCGACCCCGCGAGGCCGATGAACGTCTATATATCTCATTCCAAGGATGAATCCCTGAGCTTGTCGGCCATCGCCTTCGTCCGAGCGTTCAAGTCGGTCCTGAACAAGGACTACATGGCGCTGGCGCGATCATTGCGGATTGATTGCGGTTCACCGCCGTGATCATCGATGCCGGGCCCATTGCAGGGCCGCCCGTCGCCGCCGCTGTGCCACAATTTCCTTTATAATTCAAGGTTTTCCCAACTTTTAGCCGCCCGCGAAGCGATTGCGCGCGCCGGGCGTTCGTTCGAGGTTTTGCGCCATGCCGATTTACGCCTACCGTTGCGACAGCTGCGGCGTCGAGAAGGACGTGCTGCAGAAGCTCTCCGATGCGCCGCTCACCGTGTGCCCCGCCTGCGGCGCCGACACCTTCCACAAGACGCTTACCGCGCCGGCCTTCCAGTTGAAGGGCAGCGGCTGGTACGTGACCGACTTCCGCGACAACGGCAAGAAGCCCGGCGCCGACGGCGGCTCGACCAAGGAAGGCGGCTCGACCAAGGATGGCGGTTCGACCCAGGAAAGCGGCGCGGCCAAGGATGGCGGCGGCTCCGCTGGTGCGAGCACCGCTGCCACGCCAGCGCCTGCCGCTGCCTCCACGCCCGCACCCGCTCCGGCTCCCGCGCCGAGCGCGCCCAGCGGCGGCGGCGGCCAAAAAGCCGCCTGAGCAGCCCGCCCGAACCGAGCGTTACCAGGCGCCACCCGCGTCGTCGACACCTTCATGCGCAAATACCTCATCACCGGCCTGCTGATCTGGGTACCGCTGGTCATCACGCTGTGGGTGCTGAACCTGATCGTGACGACGATGGATCAGTCGCTGCAGCTGCTGCCGGCTCAGTGGCACCCGCACAACCTGCTGGGCCGCGACATCCCCGGTCTGGGCGTGGTGCTGACGGTGGTGATCGTGCTGGTCACCGGCCTGCTGGCGCGCAACTTCATCGGCGAGCATCTGCTGGTCTATTGGGAAGGGCTGCTCGGCCGCATTCCGATCGTGCGCTCGATCTATTCGAGCGTGAAGCAGGTCAGCGACACCATCCTGTCGCCCAACGGCCAGGCGTTTCGCCGTGCGCTGCTGGTGCAATACCCGCGCAGCGGCGTCTGGACGATCGCGTTCCAGACCGGCACGCCGGCCGATGAGGTGCGGCGCCACATCGTGCTCGACATGGTGTCGGTGTACGTGCCGACCACGCCCAACCCCACCTCGGGCTTTTTCCTGATGGTGCCGCGGGCCGAAACAATCGAATTGAACATGAGCGTCGACGAGGCGTTGAAATACGTCGTGTCGATGGGGGTGGTGGCGCCGGCCGATCGCGGCGCGCCGTCGGCCACCCGCGAGAAACAGTGAAACGGAGAACATGATGCGCACCTGCTATACCGGCCAGGTTTCCACCGAACACCTAGATCAGATCGTCACGCTGTTCGGCTGGGTCCATCGGCGCCGCGACCATGGCGGGGTCATCTTCGTCGACCTGCGCGACCGCGAAGGGCTGGCGCAGGTGGTTTGCGATCCCGATCGTGCGCAGATGTTCGAAGTGGCCGAGCGCATCCGCAACGAATACTGCGTGAAGGTGATCGGCAAGGTGCGCCGTCGCCCGGCCGGCACCGAGAACACGCAGATCCTCAGTGGCCAGATCGAGATCCTGTGCCATGAGCTGGAAATCCTGAACGCGTCGGTGACGCCGCCGTTCCAGCTCGACGACGAGAACCTGTCCGAAACCACGCGCCTGACGCATCGCGTGCTCGATCTGCGCCGCCCGCCGATGCAGCAGAACCTGATGCTGCGCTATCGCGTGACGATGGAAGTGCGCAAGTATCTCGATTCGCTGGGTTTCGTCGACATCGAAACGCCGATGCTGACCAAGTCGACGCCCGAAGGCGCGCGCGACTATCTGGTGCCGTCGCGCGTGAATGCCGGGCATTTCTTCGCGCTGCCGCAGTCGCCGCAGCTGTTCAAGCAACTGCTGATGGTGGCCGGCTTCGATCGCTACTATCAGATCACCAAGTGCTTCCGCGACGAAGACCTGCGCGCCGACCGCCAGCCCGAGTTCACGCAGATCGACTGCGAGACCTCGTTCCTGTCCGAAACCGAGATCCGCGCCATCTTCGAGCAGATGATCCGCGTCGTGTTCCGCAACGCGATCGGCGTCGATCTGCCGGATGAAATCCCGCAGATGACCTATGCCGACGCGATGCGGCTGTACGGTTCCGACAAGCCCGACCTGCGCGTGCAGCTGCAGTTCACCGAGCTGACCGACGTGATGAAGGACGTCGACTTCAAGGTGTTCAGCGGCCCGGCCAATGCCGAGGGTGGCCGTGTCGTGGCGCTGCGCGTGCCCGGCGGCGGCGAGATGACGCGCAGCGAGATCGACGCCTACACGCAGTTCGTGGCGATCTACGGCGCCAAGGGCCTGGCCTACGTCAAGGTCAACGACACGAGCAAGGGCCGCGACGGCCTGCAGTCGCCGATCGTCAAGAACCTGCATGACGCGGCGCTGGCGACGATCATCGAGCGCACCGGTGCCGCCAACGGCGACATCATTTTCTTCGGCGCCGACAAGGCCAAGGTCGTCAACGACGCGATCGGCGCGCTGCGCACCAAGATCGGGCACTCCGAGTTCGGGCGCCGCACGGGCCTGGCCGAATCCGGTTGGAAACCGCTGTGGGTGGTCGATTTCCCGATGTTCGAATACGACGAGGAAGCGGCGCGCTGGGTCGCCGTGCACCACCCGTTCACGTCGCCGAAAGATGGCCACGAAGATTACATGGAAACCGATCCCGGTCGCTGCCTGGCCAAGGCCTACGACATGGTGCTGAACGGCTGGGAAATCGGCGGCGGCTCGGTGCGTATCCACCGCGAGCAGGTGCAGAGCAAGGTGTTCCGTGCACTGAAGATCGGGCCGGAAGAGGCGCGCGCCAAGTTCGGTTTCCTGCTCGATGCACTGCAATACGGCGCCCCGCCGCACGGCGGCATCGCGTTCGGCCTTGATCGCATCGTGACGATGATGGCCGGCGCCGAATCGATCCGCGACGTCATCGCGTTCCCGAAAACGCAGCGGGCACAGTGCCTGCTGACACAGGCACCGTCGGCGGTCGACGAAAAGCAGTTGCGCGAGCTGCACATCCGGCTGCGCGTACCGGAGCCGGCCAAGGCTTGAAAGCGGCCGCCGCGATCACCATGTACGACGAGGGTTGAAGTGGGCAGCAAGATTCCCGAGTCGGTGCTGGTGGTCGTGCACAGTGCCGACCTGCAGGTGCTGCTGCTGGAACGCGCCGATCACCCCGGCTATTGGCAATCGGTCACCGGCAGCAAGGATTCGCTCGACGAACCGCTGACGCAAACCTGCCGACGCGAAGTATCCGAGGAAACCGGTCTCGACGTGGCCGCCTACGAGCTCACCGACTGGCAACTGCAGAACCGCTACGAGATCTATGCCCACTGGCGGCATAGGTATCCGCCCGGCATCACGCATAATACCGAGCATGTCTTCGGTTTGCGGTTGCCGGAGCCGCTGCCGGTGCGTATCGCACCGCGCGAGCATCTGCGTTATGTCTGGCTGCCGTGGGAGGAAGCCGCGCAGAAATGTTTTTCGATGAGCAACGCCGAAGCGATCCGACTGCTGCCGACGCGCTCGCCGGCCGCAGCAGGGTGAAAAGAGGTCATGCCCGATCGCATCCATCATCGTGAACCCGCCGCTCTGGACCTGTTCCGGCTTGGCCGGCGCAGGCGCCAGTCGTCCGAGTCGCCGCAAGCTGCGAGCAGCGAGGCCAAGCTGCGCGTAGCCACCTACAACATCCACAAGGGCGTGCTGCGCGATTTTTTCGGTCTGCGCCGTGTCGCGCGCATCCACGAGCTGCGCTCGCGGCTACATGAGCTGGGCAGCGACCTGATCTTCCTGCAGGAAGTGCAGGGGCACCACGAGCGCTACGCTCGCCGCTTCGAGCAATGGCCCAGCGAACCGCAGGACGTGTTCCTGTCGAAGTCGCCGATGCTCAAGCACAGCTTCGAAACTGCCTACGGCCGCAACGCCAACTATCTGCACGGCCATCATGGCAACGCGCTGCTGTCGCGTTTCCCCATCCTGGGCCTGGAAAACCGCGACATCTCCGATCACGCGCTGGAAAAACGCGGTGTCCTGCATTGCACCGTGCAATTGCAGCGCCGCGAGGTGCATTGCTTCGTCGTGCACCTGGGCCTGTTTGCGCGCAGCCGCGAGCGCCAGCTCGATGCGCTGATGGACTGGATCTCGCGCGAGGTCGATTCGGATGCGCCGCTGATCATCGCCGGCGATTTCAACGATTGGCGCAACCGGCTGTCGGAGCGGCTGTGCCGCGACATCGGCGTGCTCGAGGTGTTCGACTCGATGCGTCCCGAGATCGACCCCCTGCAGCGCGTGGCCTATTTCATGCGCGACCAGCTTTCGGTCAACGGCACCCCGCCGCCGCCGGTCGGGCGCATGCCGCGGCGTGTGCGCACCGCGCGCACCTTTCCGGCGCTGGTGCCCTGGCTGCGGATGGACCGTATCTATCAGCGCGGTTTTCGCGTAGAGTCGGCCAGCGTGCTGCGCGGCATCGAATGGGCGCGCCTGTCCGACCATAGCCCGCTGGTGGCCGACCTGGAACTGATCGATCCCAACTAAAAGGCGTGTCGTCACGCCCGATGATCTGGAGACTCGCGCGATGCAGCCGCCCGGCGCAGCGCAGCCGCTGAACGATCAGCAATACGTAACCCTGCCGTGGTACGAAAGCCTGCGCCCGGTGATGCGCGGCGGCCACGAGGTGCTGCTGCTCGATTCCGGCGCCGAGTTCTTCCCGGCGCTGGAAGCCGCGATCAACGAAGCCACGCAGCTCATCTTCCTCGAAACCTATATCTTCGAAGACGACCGCACCGGTCAGCGCATCGCGTCGGCGCTGGCCGCCGCCGCGCAGCGCGGCGTGCGCGTGCACGTGCTGGTCGATGGCTTCGGCACGCAGCGGCAAGACGGCCAGTGGTATCGCATCATCCGCGAGGCCGGCGTGGCGATCGAGACCTTCCGCCCCGAGCGCAACCGCTTTGCGCTGAATCGCCGGCGGTTGCGCCGCCTGCATCGCAAGTTGGCCGTGATCGATGGCCGCATGACCTTCGTCGGTGGCCTGAACATCCTCGACGACTATAACGATCCGAATCACGGCGAGCTCGAGTTCCCGCGGCTCGACTATGCGGTGCGCGTGCGCGGCCCGCTGGTGGCGCATGCGCACGTCGCGGCGGCCAGGCTGTGGTGGGAACTGTCGGTGATCAACCGTTCGCTGCGCCGGGCGGCGGCGGCCGCCGCCGGCAGCACGCGCCATCGCGTGCACCTGCCCGAATCGGTGGACAGCGAGGTGACGCCGGTCGGCACGATGCGCGCAGCGCTGGTGCTGCGCGACAACATCCGCTTTCGCAGGACGATCGGGCGCGCCTATCTGAAGGCGATCGGCCGCTCGCGGCGCGAAGTGCTGATCGCCTGCGCGTATTTTTTTCCGGGCGCGCGTTTCCGCCGTGCGCTGCTGCTGGCCGTGCGGCGCGGCGTGCGCGTGCGGCTGCTGCTGCAAGGCAGGGTCGAATACAAGCTGCAGCACTATGCCTCGCAGGCCTTGTATGAGGAACTGCTGCGCGGCGGCGTCGAGATCATCGAATACCGGCGTAGCTTTCTGCACGCCAAGGCGGCGGTGATCGATGATTGGGCCACGGTGGGCTCGTCGAACATCGATCCGTTCTCGCTGCTGCTGGCGCGCGAAGCCAACGTGATGGTGCGCGACGCCGGCTTCGCGCGGCAATTGCGCGGCCGAATCGAAGAGGCCATCGGCGTCGGTGGCGTGCCGGTGGTCTTGCAGAATCATGAGCGCCGCCCATGGCCGGTGCGGCTGATGAACAAGATCGCCTTCGTCATTCTGCGGATCGGTGTGGCCTTGGCGCGCACGCCGGAGCGGCGCTGAGCATCACGTGGCGCCTGACGCCCTTGTCTGGGCGGGGAGCAGTGATGGGGTGGCTTACCGTTCAGGGCGACGCGAAAGAGTCATGATGCCGTCATGCCGGCCGGCGATACTGGCTGCGCAAATTGGCCGCGGGCACTGGCTCCACGGCATTGCTGACGGAGTATCTGGCGATGTCGATGTACTCGATCCGTCTTCTATCCACGACGGCCCGGCAGTGGTTCGGGCCGGTCGTTGCGCTCAAGCTGCTCAATCGTCTCGGCGGATGCCGCGGCTTGGCCGTGGTGCCTCAGCGCGTCGCTTCCTGATCGCGCATGCGCCGCGCCGCTTCGAGAAAATCCTGCACGATCGGCGCGCTGTCGAGCAGCACCTCGCTGCCGGTGTGGAACTCGGGGTGCCATTGCAGCCCGAGCGCATAGCCGCTGCCGCGCCAGCGGATCGCCTCGACGATGCCGTCGGCCGGCGAACGCGCGTCGACGACCAGGTCGCTGCCCAGCCGGTCGACCGATTGGTGGTGGATGCTGGTGACCAGTGGCCGCTCGACCTGCGCATACAGTTCGGCCAGCCGCGAGCCCGGTTCGAAAGCCACTTCGTGATACAGGCCGTCGTACAGCTCGGGGTCGACGTGCGCGATCGCCTGCGGGCATTGCGTGGCGATGTCCTGGAACAGCGTGCCGCCGAAGGCTACGTTCAGCAACTGCGCGCCGCGGCACACGCCCAGCACCGGCTTGCCCTGCGCCAGGAACTCGTGCAGAAACTCCATTTCATAGCGGTCGCGGATCATATCGCCGGCCCAGTCGGCGCGCATCGGCTGCTTGCCGTATGAGCGCGGACTGACGTCGGCGCCGCCCTGCAGCACCAGCCCGTCGAGCTCGCGCACGTAGCTCTTTACCGAGATGCCGCGCCGGCTGACTTCAGCCGCGCCGCTGATGGTCGGGATCATCAGCGCCAGCGCGCCGTTCGCCATCAGCCAGTGGGCGATCGACTGTTCCAGGTACTGCAGCACCTTGTTGCGAAAGCCCAGCTCCTTCGGTGGCACGTGCAGCAGGCGTGCCGACAGGCCGATTTTCAGCGGCCGCGATTGCATCACCGTTCAGCGCATCCAACGCAGGCACTGCTGGCGCACCACTTCGGGCAGCAGATGCTCGTGCTCATAAGTACGCCGCACCCAGGTGGCGTCGTTGCCAGCTTCGCCCAGGTCGTCGCGTACGCGGCGGCAGGCGTCTTCGGCGCCCAGCTCGATCGCGTGGTGCTCGATCGCCGCCAGCGTTTGCGTGATGTCGTCGCGGATCGTGCGGTGCTCGCCGGTCTGCGGATCGACGAAAGTGCCGTCGAAGCCGAAGCGGCAGGCCTGGAAGCGGTTGAAGGTGTAGACCAGGTAATCGTCTTCGCTCGGCCGGAATGGCTGCTCGAAGCTCAGCCAGCGCGCCACGCACTGGATGTACGCCGCCAGCGCTGCCGCCTTCTCGATGGTGAGCGGCGTGTCGAGCACGCGTACTTCGATCGTGCCGAACTCGGGCTTGGGGCGAATGTCCCAGTAGAAGTCCTTCATGCTCTGCACGACGCCGGTGCGCGTCATCTTGTCGAAGAAGCGGCCGAACTCGTCCCAGGTCAGCGCGAACGGTGCGCGCCCCGACAGCGGAAATGCAAACACGGAATTCAGTCGCGCCGAATGAAAGCCGGTGTCGGTGCCTTGTACGAACGGCGACGAGGCCGACAGCGCGATGAAGTGCGGAATGAAGCGCGACAACCCGTGCAGCAGCAGCAGTGCGGCATCGGGGCCGGGGCAGCCGACGTGCACGTGCTGGCCGAAGATGGTGAACTGCTTCGACAGATAGCCGTACAGCTCCGACAGCATGTTGAAACGCGGCGCGTCGAAGATGCGTCGATGGCTCCAGTCCTGGAACGGATGCGTGCCGCCGCCCGACAGGCCGATGTTCAGCGTATTGGCGCATTGCGCCAGCGCATCGCGCATCTCGCGCAATTGCGCCAGCGCGTCGGCGTAGTCGGTGCACACGCCGGTCGACAGCTCGATCATGCTGTCGGTCATCTCGGGCTTCACGTCGCCGGGCAGCTTGTGACGGGCGACCAGCCGCAGCAGGTCGTCGGCGCCGGGCGTCAGATCGTAATCGTGCGTGTTGACGATCTGCAGTTCCAGCTCGACGCCCAGCGTCAGCGCGCGTGATTCGGCAAAGGCTTCCAAGGGCATGCCGGTTTCCCCTTATCTTGAATGGTCTTCGCGGGTCCAGCGCAGCGCGAGCTGCACCGCGATCGGCCCGATCAGTTCGAGCACCGCCACGGCGCTGAACACGATGCCCGTTAGCGAGGCGGCGAAATCGGGGTACAGGTTCTGCAAGTCGGCCATCAGGATCAGCGGCGGCCCCGACACCGGCGCCATCGCCAGCCCGAGCGCCGCCCCCTGCTTGAACGAGATACCGCTGGGCCGGCTGAACGCCGTGGTGGTGACCAGCTTGGCCAGCACACGCGCCACGATGATCGCCACGCCGAGCCCGGCGCCGACCATCAGCGCGTCGATCGACCATACCGACCCGGTGATGACGAACAGCATCAGCACCAGCACGCCGCCCGCAGTGCCGAAGTGGCGCGGCCAGATCCATGGCCGTTCGGTGGTGTTGCGCAGCATGATGCCGGCCAGCAGCGGCACCAGCAGCGTCGACAGATTGGCCATTCGCGTGATCGACACGGCCAGCACGATCAGGCCCAGCAGCGGCAGCGTCGAGTTCTCGTCGCGCAGATCGAAGCGGCGCGCCAACTGCGCGACCGCCAGCGCCAGCAATGCTGCGACGATGGTCGAGCCGATCAGCAGATACAGCGGATGGCCGAACGAAGTCAGCCACTTGCCGGCGTATTCGGCGTGCAGCCAGCCGAATGCGAAGGTGGTGGCCAGCACCGCGTAGAAGGTGTTCAGCCCGGTGAGCAGGATCAGCCGCTCAGTGACCTGACCCGAGGCATTGATCTCCGAGGCCACGCGCATCACCACCGCCGGCGAGCTGGCGATGACCAACGCGGCGACGCCGGCGGCGATGGTGGCCGAGGTGCCCAGCAGTACCAGCGTGAAATAGACCGCGGCGAAGGTCAGCACCGTCTCGACCAGACTGGTGGCCAGCAACCACGGATTGGTGCGCAGCCAGCGCAGGTTGATGCGTGCGCCCAGCTCGAACAGCAGCAGCGCCAGCGCCAGCTCGACGATCAGCCGCAGGCCCGGCCGCAGCGCGACGTCGGGCGTGATGCCCAGGCCGGCCGCCGAGATCAGCGTGCCGACCGCCGTATAGCCGACGATGCGCGGCAGGCGCAGCCAGCGGAACACCAGTTCGCCGAGCAGGCCGGCCACCACCAGCGTCAGCGAGATCCACAGCACGCCGTCGGTGACGGGCGGCCAGCTCGGCAGGAAGAAGAAGTCGGGGCGGTTGGCGCCGTTCATGCTCGTGTCTCCGCGAGGCTGCAGGGCAGGGTGAAGGGCGGGCTCATTGCGCCGCGCCGGCGGCGGGTGCTGCCGGGTTGGCCGCCGGTGTCATGGCAGCGCTTGCGGTCGGCATTGCTGCGGCAGCATCGGCTGCCGCAGCACCCGCCACCAGACCCGGCGCACCACCCTCGATGATCAAGGTGCGATGTGGGAACGGAATCGAAATGCCCTCTTCGTCGAACGCGGCTTTCAGCCGCTTTATGTATTCGCGCCGCACCGCCCATTGGGCAAGCGGCGGTGTCTTGATGCGCGCCTTGATCATCACCGCCGAGTCGGCGAGCTGGTCGACGCCGGCGATGTCCAGATCCGACAGTATCTTCAGCGCGAACGCCTGGTCGGCGCGCAAATCGGCCGCGGTGCGGTGCATCACGTCGAACACGTGATCGATGTTCGCATCATAGGAAACGCCCACGTCGCAGACCGCAAACGCGAAATCGGCCGACATGTTGGTGACCGTGGTGATCAGGCCATTGGAGATGAAATGCACGCTGCCGTCGTAACTGCGCAGCTTGGTTCGCCGCAGCGTCAGTTCTTCGACGGTGCCCGACTTGCCGGCGATCTCCACCACGTCGCCGACACGGATCTGATTTTCGATCAGCAGAAAGAACCCTGAGAAAATGTCCTTGACCAGGCTTTGCGCGCCGAAGCCGATGGCGATGCCCACCACGCCGGCGGCGCCGAGGATCGGAGCAATTGATATGCCCAGCTGGCCCAGCACCAGCATCGCCGACACCACGATGATCAGCAGCGATACGGCGTGCCGCAGAGCGCGGTTGACGGTGTCGATGCGGCGCTGTTCCTCGACTGACGGCGCGTGCGAAGACACCGATTCGAAGAAGCGCCGCTGCACGCGCGTCAACAGCCGGCTCAGCAGCCAGGCCACCGCCACGATCGCCAGCACCGACAGCACGACGCGCATCTCATCGGCATAAGGCGCCAGCAGCGACTTGGTCTCCAGCAGTTGTTGCATCAGTTCGTTCTCCTTGTGCCGTGCCTTGGGCGCGAATCGATGGCGCACCCGGATACCGCGCCGGGCGCGCGACCATCATGCGGACTCGAAGCGCAACTTCGAAGCGGCGTGCTGCCGCCGTAACGACTGGACCATGGCGGGCTGCGGGCCGAACGCCATGACGTCACCGGATGCGGCAGGCGGCGCAGCGGGCCGGCGCGGCTTGGACGCTCGGCGATGAACCCGACGGCGATGACGGCCGGCGAAAAGCTCATCCGGGCGCAAGCATCGTAAGCGCGCTGGGCGCAGCGATTATACGCAGCGGGACTCGCTACCCCTCCGAAGGCATTGTCAGAAACCGGAAAATGGGTGGTGCGGCCTGCAAAAAAATAGTACGATCGTTCGTTCAGAAATTTCCCAGGCAGGAGACCACCGTGCAACGTCCGCGTGCCGCCGCCAAACCGATGCGCAAAGGCGAGCAGACCCGCGCCGCGATCGTCGATGCAGCCCTCGAACTGGCCGCGCGTGCCGGTCTGGAAGGCCTGACGATCGGTGCGCTGGCTGAGCGCATGCAGATGTCCAAGAGCGGCGTGTTCGCGCATTTCGGTTCGCGCGAAGACTTGCAGATCGCCGTGCTCAAGGAATACGAGCGCCGCTTCAGCGCCGACGTGCTGGTGCCCAGCGTGAAGGAAAAGCGCGGGCTGCCGCGGCTGCGTGCCATTTTCGAGCGCTGGCTCGATCGCACGGCGATCGAGGCGGCCAACGGCTGTATCTGGATCTCGGGTGCCGTCGAATACGACGACCGCCCGGGTTCGATCCGCGACGAACTGGTCAAGATGGTGCGCGCCTGGCAGCGTGAGCTGGCGCGTGCCATTGCGCAGGCGGCCGGGGTCGGTGATCTGCCGGCCAACGTCGACGTCGAAGAACTGATGTTC
>JAFKGG010000325.1 GCA_017307915.1 Burkholderiales bacterium
ACGAACTTCGGAACCTTCTGCGCAGCGATCTTGCTCTTCTCGCCCGCCCGCGGGTTGAAGCCGGTGCGCGCAGCGTGGGCCACCTGCTTGAACGTGCCGAAGCCCACCAGCGTCACGCTGTCGCCTTTCTTCACGGCGCCAACGATGGTGCTGGTCACCGTCTCCAGGATGCGGCCCGCTTCAGCCTTGGACACGCCATGTTCGGCGGCGATCCTTTCAATAAACTCGATGCGATTCAACTTGGAATACTCCTTGGTTGCCATTGCCTAGACTGGCCGAGCGCCGAGAGGACGTTCACGCCGCCGCCATTCAGTTAGTGCCTTCAAGTGTACGGCGTGCTCATACCGCATCGCCCGCCCGAGTTTCCGTCATGAATCCGGGTATCCCGCGTTTCCTATTTCCTGTCGCGTCTGCATGGGCGATGCGCTGCACTACCGGAATCGTGAACTCCGGGGTGGCATCCCATGCGCCTTTTTTCTTCGTTCGTTGTCGCCAGGCGGCTGTGGCTGACGGCCGCTGGCCTCGCGGCGCTGCTCGCAGCGGGCGCTGTCCACGCTGAAACCTGGATCATCACCGACCAAGCGCACCCGGTCGCCGGCCGGGCGGATCGGCTGATCCTGCTGGATGCGCCCGCGCGCATCGAGGGCGAACTGGCTTCCGGCCTGCCGGCCAACCCGGCGCGCGCGGAGAGCTTGGCGCGGGAGCGCCTGAACCAAGGCGGCGCCGATCTCCAGCGCCGCATCGCTCTCGCATATCAGGGCGTCGTGGACGCATGGAGCCTGGGCATCACCAGCGTTCCGGCCGTCGTGGTGGATCGACGCTACGTGATTTATGGCGAGCAGGACGCGGCCCGTGCCGTCGCGCGCATCGAGCAGCATCGGAGGAGCCAGCCGTGACCCGCCCGTTTGACATGCTGCGCCGCCTGCGCGTTGCAGTGGCCTCCTTGCTGCTGCTCAGCGCAGCGGGAAGCTACGCGCTCAACACCGCGACGATCGTCGGTTCGGTGGCGTCGCCCAACTGTCTGGAGTACCGGGTAGTAGGCATCTGCTACTGGCTCTACTGCACCTGGACGGGCTGCACGGTACGCACGTCAGTGAAGGTTCGCCACTACATTCCTGATGCGGTCGTCTCCAGCTACAGCAATACCGGAGAAAGCCCCTGGGTCGAAGTCCGGGCGATGAGCACGCCCAACCCGTCGGCCCAGGCCGGCGGTGACGGTACCACCAACGAAGACCACGAGAACAACCTCGCCAAGTTCAAGAACGCGGACGTGATCGGCCACCCCGGTGTCGAGGTGTTCAACCGCTTCGTCTCGTCCTCGGGCTACTTCTGCGAGGGCGCAGGCACGGCGTTCATGCCATATCTGCTCAGCACCTTAGACACGATCGCGTGGCGCTACAACGTCCCTGAATCGGTCTATCCCGAGTCCTTGATCCCTGGCATGCGTGAAGTCGGGGCGCGCACCACGCTCAACCTATGGGGCAACGTGTACCCACGCGGCGGCTTCCTGCACCAGACCGATGACTTCAAGGCGGGGGCCGTGGTGGCTCAGCGCGCAGGCGATGTCGTCACGCGCCGCGGGCAGATCCACGTCTATCAGCCGCTGCTCGCCAACTCTCGGCCCGGCTATTGGCCCGCCGGCGCGTTGATGGAGGGCGATGCCTCGACTGGCAAGTGGCAAGAACTCACGCCCGTTCTGTCCTCATCCTGCACGGTCTTCCCACGCACCGGCTTCCTGACCCAAGCCCAGCAAGGCGACTACGCCTGGGCGCTGTGGCGGCCGTACGCGTGCTGCGAACGTCGCGGCCAGGTGTTCCTCGGCAGCATCGATTTCTATTGAAGGCACGGCAATGAAGCGTCCTGAACTGATGAGCCTCTCCACCACGGTGCGCCGCCTGCTGCGCCCGACGGCGCTGGCTGGCGCGCTCACCCTGGGCTGCGGCCTGGCGTGGGCGCAGGTCGGCTTCCAGACCAGTGGCCCCGTCATCGGCGATGAGGTCATGTACTCGATTGGCGGCGGCAGCGCTGTGTCCATGGGCCGTGCGGCCGGCATGCGCTCGATCGGCGTGGGCGTTGGGTGGAACAGCAACTTGGTCTGTGGAGACATGAGCATCCAGACCACGCTGCGCAACCAACTCAATGGCATCACTCAGGGTTTCCAGCAGATCATGAGCAACGTGATCCAGAGCGCCACCAGCGCCGTGGCGTCCCTGCCTGCGCTGATCATCCAGCGGGCCGATCCCGGCCTCTACAACTTGCTCACGAACGGCGTGCTGCAGGCGCGGCTGGACTTCGATCGCTCCAAGCTGACATGCCGCGCCATGGCCGAGAAGATGGCCGACATGGCGGGCGGCCAGTTGGGTTGGAGCCAGATGGCCGAGGGCATGGCGTTGCGCGATGCGGTGTCGAGCACCGACGCCGTGTCGGCGATCGAGCAGGCCGAGACGCGGCGCGGTAACGACGGTGTGCCCTGGGTAGGCGGCAGCAATGCCGGTGGCGCAAGCCAACCCGCCATCCGGGTGGTTGGCGACGTCACCCGCGCGGGCTACAACCTGGTCAACGGCCGCGGCGTAACGGACACGTCCTCCATCTCACCCGCCAGTTGCGCAAGCCTGTCCTGCCAGACCTGGACGTCACCACAGCAGGCAGTCCAGTGGGCGACGCGCGTGCTCGGGGAGCAGGAGCAGCGCACCTGCGATTCCTGTACCAAGACCGAGACGACGCCAGGCGTCGGGCTGACGCCGCTGATCCAGGAGGAGTACGAAGCCAAGCTCGAAGTCCTGCAGGAACTGGTCTCCGGGACGCGCAACACGACGTTCGAGAACCTGCGCGCGGCCGGCAGCACGTCGCTGCCCATCACGCGCGGCGTCATCGAGGCGCTGCGCGACGAGCCAGACCAGGACCTGCTGGCGCGCCGCCTGGCATCGGAGGTCGCGCTGTCGTCGGTACTGGAGAAGGCCTTGCTGCTACAGCGTACGTTGCTCACGGGTAAGAAGGAGCCCAACGTCGC
>JAFKGG010000326.1 GCA_017307915.1 Burkholderiales bacterium
GCGGCCAGCCGGTGGATGCCGTCACGCCCGCCGGGCGGGCAGCGATTGATCGGCGCCTGTCCGGCGTCGAGCGCCTGCGCATAGGGCCGGCAGCCGGTATAGCCGCACTGCATGCACTGGGTCTGCGGCAGCAGTGCGTCGATGCGTTCGACGGCGATCACGGGCCGCTAGGCGCGCTTGCGCTGGGCCGCGCCTTGCTGCGTGTTGCCCTGGTGCGCCTCGATGAAGGTACGCACCTCCGGGTAGATCAGCTCGCGCCAGCGGCGGCCGCTGAAGATGCCGTAGTGGCCGGCGCCGGCCGCCGTCAGATGGCGCTGCATCGATGAGGGAATGTTGCGGCACAGCTCATGCGCGGCCTTGGTCTGGCCGGGGCCCGAGATGTCGTCGAGTTCACCCTCGATCGTGAACAGCGCCACGTCGGTGATGTCTTCGGGCGCCACCCGGTAACGCTTGCCCTCGAAGCCGACTTCCCACTGGCCCAGCGGCAGCGCGTGGCGTTGGAACACGGTGTCGATCGTGTCCAGGTAATACTCGGCCGGCAGGTCGAGCACCGCGTTGTACTCGTCGTAGAACTGGCGGTGCGTTTCGGCGTCATCGAGGTCGCCGCGGATCAGGTCGAGATAGAAATCCCAGTGCGAGGTGGCGTGCCGGCCCGGGTTCATGGCCACGAAGCCGGCATGTTGCAGGAAGCCTGGATACACGCGCCGGCCCACGCCCGGATAGCGGCTGGGCACGCGATAGATGACGCTGCGCTCGAACCACTCGAAGCTGCGTTTCTGCGCCAGATTGTTGACTTCGGTGGGGCTGTGCCGCGTATCGATCGGGCCGCCCATCATCGTCATCGATCTGGGTAGTTGCGGGTCGCGCAGCGTCGCCATCAGCGACACCGCGGCCAGCACCGGCACGGTCGGCTGGCATACCGACATCACGTGCACGTTCGGCCCCAGATGCCGGATGAATTCGACCGCATAGGCGATGTAGTCGTCCAGATGGAAGGTGCCGTGCGACAAGGACACCATCCGTGCATCGAGCCAGTCGGTGATGTAGACGTTGTGCTCGGGCAGCAGCGTGCGCACCGTATCGCGCAGCAGCGTCGCGTGATGGCCCGACAGCGGTGCGAACACCAGCACGGTCGGGTCGTCGCGCCGTTGCGCCAGCGCTTGCGGCAGCATGCGTTCGAATTTCAGTAGCCTACAAAAGGGCTTGGACAGCTCGATCTGCTCGGCGACGGTGACTTCGCGACCATCGATGCGCGTCGATTTGACGCCGAACTCAGGCTTTTCGTATTCCTTGCCGAGCCGATACATCAGCTCGAAACCGGCCGAAACGCGATTGGCGAATGGCATGTAAGCCAGTGGGCTGTACGGATTCGTATAGAGCTGGCTCATTGAACCGGCCCAATTCGACAGCGGGTTCAATACGGCCCGTTGGGCCTCGCGAAGCTGATAAAGCATTCAGTGCTCGAAACGATGCGGATGCTTCACATTATCCGCAAGCTGGTGCACCGCGCAAAACGGGCTTGCCCTTATTTTGTGCATTTCGGCACGCGATCTGTGGCCGCCATGCCGCACTGCGCCGGCAAAGCTAGCGTCACGAGGCGCTAATCAATACCCATCTAGCTGAGGTGGGTATTGTCAGTCTCGCGTCAGCGGATACTGCGGCGGCGCCGCATGAGGCCACGGCGCCGGGCCGGGCGCTAGCGCTGCAGCTGGTCCAGCTTGCCGTGCACGTCCTTCCACTCTTCGGCGTCAGGCAGGGCCGGCTTGGTGCGCGTGATGCTGGGCCAGACGGCGGCCAGCTCGGCGTTCAATGCAACGAAGGACTGCTGGTCGGACGGCACGTCTTCCTCGGCGCGGATCGCATCGACCGGACATTCTGGAATGCACACGGCGCAATCGATGCACTCGTCGGGATCGATGACGAGCATGTTCGGACCTTCCCGGAAACAGTCGACCGGGCAGACGTCGACGCAATCGGTGTAGCGGCACCGGATGCACGAGTCGAGAACGACGTGGGTCATGACGGACTTTCGCAGCGAAACGTATTGACGTGAATCTTATCGTGGGTTAGGTTCCATTACCATCGTAATGAAGCCGTGGCTTCATTAGCTATCAACCCGCGCCGCAGGTCTTTGCACCACGCGGCGCGGCGAGGCGTGGGACGCGGATAGTACCGCGGAACCCGGCACGAACGCCGTGGCGAAGATTCGTCAACTTGCCGCTCAAGAGGCCCTAGATGAAACAAATGCTCTACACCGCCGTGTTTGCTGCCGCATTGGCCGGCGGCGTGTGTTGATCCTGTCGGTGGCGTGGTTCGGTGCGGCGAGTGTCGGGGCGGCGCTCGCGCCCAATGTGGCGTGGTTGATTGCCATGCGCTTTCTGACGGGGCTCGGGCTGGGCGGTGCCATGCCCAACGCGATCACGCTGACTTCGGAGTTCAGTCCCGAGCGACGCCGCGGCACGTTGCTCACGCTGATGTTCTGCGGCTTCTCGCTCGGCTCGGCGCTCGGCGGCGTGGTGACCGCGTATCTGGTCGCGGGCTTCGGCTGGCGAGGTGTACTGGCCATCGGCGGACTGCTGCCGCTCGCGTTGGTGCCCGTGCTCTGGCTCACGTTACCCGAGTCGGTGCGCTTCCTGGCGATCCGGGGCGGTACGCAGGCACAGATCGCCGCGATTCTGCGGCGTGTGTCGGCCGCGCGGGTGGGCGCGGGGCAGCGTTTCACGGCGGCCGACGATCGCCTGCCGTCGTCACCCGTGGTGCAACTTTTCCATCGCGATTACCGGCGTGGCACGCTGCTGCTGTGGCTCGCATTCTTCATGAGCCTGTTGTTGCTGTATCTGCTCATCAACTGGCTGCCGATTCTGGCCCAGCGCAGCGGACTGACGCTCAAGCAGGCATCGATGTTCGCCGGACTGCTGCAGGGCGGCGGCGTGCTCGGTGCCATCGTGCTGGGCGTGCTCATCGACCGGTTCCATCCATACAAGGTGGTCGCGGTGGCGTAC
>JAFKGG010000451.1 GCA_017307915.1 Burkholderiales bacterium
GTCGCCGATCGAGGATCGCGGCACGATCGTAGCGCAGATCAACGGCCCCGACGATGCCTCGATCGATTATTCGTTCCGTTATGCGCAGGAAATCGAAAAGCTGGCGCTGACGATCCGCGAAGCCGACCGCATCTTCGTCGTCACCGGCTCGCCGACCGTCACGCAGGGCATCGGTTTCTTCAGGCTGGTCGATTGGCACGAGCGCGACCGCAAGGTGCCCGAGATCGTGCGCGAGCTGCAACCCAAGCTGCTGGCGATTCCCGGCGTGCAAGCCTTCGCGGTGGCGCCGGGTTCGCTGGGCCAGTCGCCGCGCGAACGGCCGTTGAACTTCGTCGTACTCAGCTCGGATTCGTATGAAGAAATCCAGGAAACGCTGCGTCCGTTGATGCTCGAGCTGCAGGCCGATTCGCGCTTCCAGGGCGTCGACAACGACCTGAAGCTGAACAAGCCCGAACTGAAAGTGACGATCGATCGCGACCGCGCCGCCGACGCCGGCGTGTCGGTCGATGCCGTGGGCCGCGCGCTGGAAACGGCGCTGGGCGGCCGGCAGGTCACGCGCTACAAGCAGAACAGCGAGCAATACGACGTCATGGTGCAATTCAGCGCCAACAACCGCAACAATCCGCAAGACATCTCCAAGATCTTCGTGCGCGGCCGCGGCGACACGATGGTGCCGCTGTCGAGCCTGGTCACGGTGCGCGAGGGCGTGGCCGCGCGCGAGCTGAACCACTTCGGGCAGCGGCGTGCCGTCAGCATCACCGCCAACCTGTCGCCCGGCACTTCGCTGGGCGAGGCGGTCGACATCGTCGAATCGCTGGCGCGCAAGCATCTGAAGCCCGGCTACGCGCTCGATTACAACGGCCAGACCCGCGAATACAAGCAGTCGTCGGCCACGCTGCTGATCACCTTCGGGCTGGCGCTGTGCTTCATCTATCTGGTGCTGGCGGCGCAGTTCGAAAGCTTCGTCGATCCATTGATCATCATGTTCACCGTGCCGCTATCGATCACCGGCGCCTTGGCCTTGCTGCAATGGACTGGCGGTACGCTGAACGTCTACAGCCAGATCGGCTTGATCACATTGGTGGGATTGATCACCAAGCACGGCATTCTGATCGTCGAGTTCGGCAATCAATTGCGCGACCAGGGCAAGGATCTGATAAGCGCCACGATCGAAGCCGCCAGCCTGCGCCTGCGGCCCATTCTGATGACCACCGGCGCGATGGTGCTGGGCGCGGTGCCGCTGGCCTTTGCCACCGGTGCGGGTGCCGAAAGCCGCATCCAGATCGGCATGGTGATCGTCGGCGGCATGAGCTTCGGCACGCTGCTGACGCTGTTCGTGCTGCCCACCGTCTATACGCTGCTGACGCGCAAGCGCCACATCATCACCGACGCCCAGGTGGGCGGTGCTGGCCATGGCGACGGTGGCGGCGCGCCCGACGTCCCACCGCCGCAGTCACCACCGCAGCAGCCGCCCCCGCAGCCGCCGCGGCGCGGCGAGCCGGTTCTGCATTAGACTGCGCCCAGGGCTGCGCGCCTGCGGCGCCGGTCCTGGTTCATTCGCCCTCTGTTTTTCGCCCCAATGAGTCTGCGCCAGATCGTTCTCGATACCGAGACCACCGGCCTGTCGGCTGACGACGGCCATCGCATCGTCGAAATCGGCTGCATCGAAATCGTCAATCGCCGGCTCACCGGCCGTTCGCTGCATCTGTATCTGAATCCCGAGCGCCAGATCGACGAAGGTGCGCTGGCCGTGCACGGTCTGAGCCTGGAACGCTTGCAGGGCGAGCCGCGCTTTGCCGAGGTGGCCGAGCGCATTCTCGGCTTCATCGAGGGCGCCGAGATCCTGATCCACAACGCGCCGTTCGACATCGGCTTTCTCGATGCCGAGCTGACGCGGCTGCGCAAGCCCCGCTTCGCCAAGTTCGTCAGCGGTGTCATCGACACGCTGGCGATGGCGCGTGAATTGCACCCGGGCAAGCGCAATTCGCTCGATGCGCTGTGCGAGCGCTACGAAGTGTCCAACGCGCATCGCAAGCTGCATGGCGCCTTGCTCGACGCCGAGTTGCTGGCCGACGTCTATCTGGCGATGACGCGCGGGCAGGACAGCCTCGAAATCACGCTGGGCGAACCCGGCGGCGAGGCCGGCAGCGCCGAATTCGACAGCGCCTGGCCGCCGGCCGGCCTGATCGTGGTGCGGGCTGACGACGACGAAGCCGCACAGCACCAGGCGGTATTGGCGGCGATTGCCAAAGAGGCCAAGCAGCCGGCGCTGTGGACAACGCTGGAGACCGCCGCCGCCGAGGCAGCGTAAGCTGCGGTCGCAGCGCCCGAGCCGGCTCGCGCGGGCTGCATGAAACCTGCCATTCCATTGGCGCGCCGCCGCCGCGCTTGCGCTGCCCGCGAGCGGGCAGCGCCTCCTGCTGTGCCCCCTTTGCGCCCTGCGGCCGGCAGGGTGCAGGGCGGAACGCCAGCCGAATTCGTCTAAACTGCGTTCTTGACTCTCAGAACTAGCATGAAAGAACACCGCCACGCCCGCGCGCGTGACCGCAAAAGCCATCTATCGCCCGACGCCGAACGCCTGGTCGCCGCCGCGCTGGGGCTGGCCAACTCCGGCAGCCGCCTCGAAGACAGGTTCTGGGATGCCCAGTTGGCTACGCGCCTGGATCGCCTGCTTGAAGGCAGCCATGCGCAAGGCGTCTACGACGCGCTCGATCGGCTGAATCAGACTGACGGCGAGGCCTACGGCGCACTGATCGAAGCCGTCGAAGAAGCCGCCGAAACGATCAGCGTCGACATCGACGGCGAGCCCTGGGACGTGCTGCTGGTGGCCGCGCCGCTGGTCGTCTGGACCCGGTTTCGCATTCCCTCCGGACCGATCTCGGCCGAGCAGGCGCAAGCGCTGTCCGCGCACTGGCAGGCACACACGCTGGCGCGTAACACGCGCTTTCGCATGATTCCGTATCTGTACAGCCTCGACCAGTTGCCGCGCGACTACAGCGAGCTGCGCCGGCTGGCGCGCCGCCTGGGCCAGTCGATCGTGTCTGGGCAGGCACCGAAACTCGACCTGAAGGCGCTGCCCGACGCTGCCGACATGCTGGCCGATACGCGTTTCGTGCTGGGCGCAGTGGCGGCACCCACCGGTCGGCCGCTGTTTCGCTGGCAGGAAACCGACACCGGCGATCATGCCAACCGGGTTTCATGCCTGGAACAATGGATCGCGCAGGCGCGGCCCAACCTCGAACCGCTGCTACCCGGCTGCGGCTTCGAATGCCTGTTGCCGGATGCGTACCACATCAACATCCGCGAATCCGATCGGCGCGTGCGCCCGTATTCGATTCGCGCGGCGGTGCATTTCCTCACGCATGCGCTCGATATCGAGCCCGGCGAGATCAAGGCCACCATCGCGGCGTTCGGCCACGAGCGCGCCGACGAATACCGCATCGGCATGTCGGTGCGCGATGACGACGATGTCGTGCATGGCATCGTCTGGCCGCTGCTGGGCGCCGAAAGCGATCAGGACGAACCGCCGCCGATCGAGCAGATGCGTGAGGTGCTGCGCGAAGTCGGCGTCGGCGAGATGCGGCTGTGGCCCGAGCTCAGCGAGCCCGAGTATTGCGAAGACTGCGGCGCGCCGCTGTATCCGAACGGCAAGGGCGAAGTCGTGCATGCCGAGCTGCCGGGCGACGTCGAACCCGAATCGACGCACTTTCATTGAAGCCGTTCGTGGCGCCGACAGGCGCTACCGCAAGCCTTCAGCCGCTTCCAGGGCAGAATGCGCGCTGTTTCCGCTGGTTTGCGATGATTGCCCATGCTCGTTTCGTTCTCACGCCCTGGCCGCCTGCCGCGCAGCAGCCTGGCCGCGTTCGGCACCTTGCTGGCTTGCAGCGGCGCGCAGGCGCTGCCGGCCGACGGTCGCTGCCTGCTCGATGAGCTGCGCCGCGCGGCGCCCGACACCACTGTCGAGCAGATTCGCGCGGCATGCGCCGATGCCGGGCGGCTGGCGCAGCCGCGCATCGCGGCGCCGAGTGAACCGGCTCAAACCGCTGCGCCATCGCCGGCAGAAGTGCCGGCCGCCGAGGCGCCGCGCGAGATCGCCCTCGAATCGCCGGTGCGCCGTCGCATCGACGACGAAGCGCTGCTATGGGGCGAACGCTTCGCGCTGCTGCCGCATCGGCCCAACTATCTGCATCCGTTCTCGCATGCGCTGAACGCACCGATGGACGCCGGCAGCGCGGCCGGCGATCACATGCAGCGCAGCGAGGTCAAGTTCCAGATCAGTTTCAAGTTCCCGCTGACCAAACCCTTGTTCGATGGCCGCGCTGCGCTGTTCTTCGGTTATACCGGCCAATCGTGGTGGCAGGCCTACAACAAGAATCGTTCGAGCCCGTTTCGCGAATACAGCCACGAGCCGGAACTGTTTGCCTCATGGGCGCCTGGCGCCAAGCTGTTCGGCTGGGATTGGCGCATCGCCAGCCTGGGTTTCGTGCATCAATCGAACGGCCGCTCGGGGGAGTTCTCGCGTAGCTGGAACCGCCTGTCCGCCGATTTCAAGTTCGACCGGCCCGGCCCATGGTGGGTTGGCGTGCGGCCATGGGTGCGGCTGCGCGAAGACGCCAAGGAAACGCCGGAGGCGGCGCGCGGCGACGACAACCCCGACATCACGCGCTACCTGGGCCACGGCGAGTTGCGCATCGGCTACGCGGGTGCCACGCACAACTGGACGCTGATGGTCAGGCGCAGCCTGTCGAGCGGCGGCAAAGGCGCGGCGCAGCTCGACTACAGCCGCCCCAGCGGCATCAGCCCGCAACTGCGCTGGCACGTGCAGTATTTCGACGGCTACGGCGAAAATCTGCTCGATTACCAGACGCGCGTGCGGCGCATCGGTGTCGGGATCATGCTGAACGATTGGTTCTAGCCGACCTGCATCGTCGCCACGATCTGCCCCTCCTGGATCGCGTCGCCCTCGGCCACCTGCAGCTCGGTCAGGCGGCCGGCTTCCTCGCTGATCACCGGGATCTCCATCTTCATCGATTCGATCAGCATGATCTCTTCGCCGGCGGCCAGCGTATCGCCGGGCTGCTTGAGCAGCTTCCAGACCGAGCCGGTGACTTCGCTGCGGATCTTTACGGTGGACATTGGGAGGTATTCCTTGACGAGACAGTGGGCGAGGCCGTAGCGATCAAGGATCTATTGCGGCCGCGTTTTTTGTGATATTAATGTCGACATTAAAAGAAAATCAACAGATTTCGGCCGGCGCAATACGCATCAGATTACGCAACAGATGGCCAAGACTCGCACCGAAAACCTGCCAGACCTGTCGGGGCTGCTCGATCAGGGCGACGATTTCACGCAGGACATTCAGCGTGCGCTGCTGCGCCATTCGGGTCGTATCGTGCCCGCCTTGTCGATCGCCGAGCAGATCGCTTCAAGGCTGGCCGCGCTGATCGCGCTCGATCGTATCCGGCCGGGTCAGCGCGTCCTGGAGGAAGACGTCGGCGCGACGCTCGGCGTGAGCCGCGCGCCGGTGCGCGAGGCGCTGCGCATCCTCGAACGCGATCGCCTGCTGGTCGTGCTGCCGCGCCGCGGCGCGCACGTCACCTATCCCAGCGTCGATGAACTGCGCGACATCTTCGAAGTGCGCGCTTCGCTGTGGGCGACGCTGGTGGCGCACGTCATCAGCGATCGGCATGAAGAGCTGGAACGCGTGCTCGATGCCGGTGTGCAATCGCTGCAGGCGGCGATGGAGGCCGGCTCGGTCGACGGCTATGCCCTGGGCACGTTCAAGATCAGCATGAGCATCTGCGATCTGTGCGGCAACCTGTTGCTGGCCGACATGGCGCGCTCGGTGTCGCTGCAGACCTTGCGCTATGGCCGCCTCGGTTTTCGAGTGCCGGGGCGCATCGAACAATCGATACGCGAATGGCGAATCATGTTGCGTGCCTTGCGCGCCGGTGATGGCGAACGTGTCGTCGACACCGTGCGCAAGCGCATCAACGGATCGAGAGACGCCGTTCTGCAGTGGATGACCGAATCCCAAACGATGCAAGCGGCGGCGGCCGAGTCCGTTTCGCGCACGCGCCGGCTCAAGGAGGAAGACCATGCAGCAACCGGAAGCACGCCCGTACGACGAACTGGAGCGCCGCCGCGAGGCGGCAAGGCGACTCGGCGGTGACGAAGCCGTCGCTGCGCACCATGCCAAGGGGCGCAGCACGGTGCGCGAGCGCATCGAGCAATTGCTCGATGCCGGCAGTTTCCATGAGTTCGGCATGCTCGCCGGCAAGGGGCGGTATGACGGCGACGGCAATTTCGAATCGTTCACGCCGTCGAACGCGGTGATCGGCACCGGCCAGCTCGATAGCCGGCGCTGCGTGGTGTCGGGCGATGATTTCACGATCCGCGGCGGCTCGTCGGAGTCGACGGTCAGCGACAAGTGGCTGTATGCCGAACGCTATGCGCACGAGATGCAGCTGCCGCTGGTGCGCCTGGTCGATACCGCTGGCGGCAGCGTCAAGCTGCTCGAGCAGCAGCAGGCAACCAAGATTCCCGGCTATCCCACTTGGCCGTCGATCTCGCTGCTCGGTCGCGTGCCGGTGGTCGGTGTCGCGCTCGGCGCGTGCGCCGGTCTGGGCGCACTCAAGGTGGCGATGTCGCACTACTCGGTCATGATCCGTGGCGCCGCGCAGCTCTTCGCCGGCGGGCCGCCGGTGGTCAAGCAGGGCATCGGCGTCGACGTCGACAAGGAAACGCTTGGCGGTTGGGAAGTGCACGTGCGCCAGAGCGGCGTCGTCAACGACGTGGTCGACGACGAAGCGCAGGCTTTCGTGCGCGTGCGCCGCTTCCTGTCGTACCTGCCTGGCAACGTCTGGCAGAGCGCGCCGCGCGCTGCTCAATGGCGCGCTCCGGCCGAAGCGGCGCGCGCATGGCTCGACGAGGCGATTCCCGAAGATCGCCGGCGCGTCTATGACGTTCGGCGCATCATCCGTTCGATCTTCGACGAAGACAGCGTATTCGAGATGTCGCCGTTGTACGGCGGCTCGGTGCTGACGGCATTGGCGCGCTTCGATGGCCAGGTGGTCGGCGTGCTGGCCAGCGATCCGCGCGTGATGGGCGGTGCATTGACGGCGGCGGCGGCGCGCAAGACCGAGCGGTTCGTCGATCTGTGCGACACCTTCCATTTGCCTATCATCAATTTCGTCGATCAGCCGGGCGTGATGTTCGGCGTCGAGGCCGAACGCATCGGCACGATGCGCGATGCGATTCGTGCGATTGCCGCGATCGAGCAGGCGCGCGTGCCCTGGTGTTCGGTGATCATGCGGCGCGCGTTCGGCGTCGGCGGCGGCATGCATGGGCCCAAGCATGGCCCGGAGGGCCGCTCGCTGAATCATCGCGTCGCCTGGCCAAGCTCGCGCTGGGGGTCGATCCCGATCGAAGGCGGCGTGGCCGCGGCCTATCGCCGCGACATCGAAGCCAGCCCCGATCCGGCAGCGCGCCGCGATCAGCTCGAACAGTACTACCACCGCCTGAGTTCGCCGTTTCGCACCGCCGAGAAGTTCGGCGTCACCGACATCATCCGTCCCAGCGAAACGCGGCAAGCGATCGGCGACTGGCTGGCCGATGCCGTCGACGTCTGCACGCGGCAGACCGGTCTGCGTGAACGCACGATGCGCTGAGCCGGAACACGGCGTCGAATACCCCTTCGCGCATACGCCAAGCATCGAACACGCCAACAATCGATTCACGAGGAGATGACGATGAGAAAGACTCTTGCGACGCTCTCGATCGCCCTGCTGGCCCTGGCCGGCTCCGCTGCCGCCCAGGAATGGCGGCCGACCCAGCCGATCGTCTATACGGTGCCTGCCGGCCCGGGCGGCGCGCTCGATCAGGCGGTGCGCATGATAAAGAGCATCGCCGAGCGGCGCGGCCTGGTCGACAAGCCGATTCTGATCGAGAACAAACCCGGCGGCGCCGGCCGCGTGGCCTTGGCCCCGCTCGAACAGAACCCCGGCAATCCGCACTACCTGTCGGTGATCACCTATTCGCTGCTGACCAATCACATCATCGGCCAGATCCCCACCACCTATACGGATTACACGCCGCTGGCGATGCTGTTCGGCGAGTACACGACCGTGTCGGTGCGCACCGAATCGCCGATCAAGGATGCCCAGGATCTGGTTCAGCGCCTGAAGCAGAACCCCAGCTCCTTGTCGATCGGCGTGGCCACTTCGCTGGGCAATCACATCCACGTCGGCGTTGCCAAACCCTTGAAAGCCGCGGGCGTCGACATCGCCCGGCTCACCGTGGTGCCGTTCAAATCATCGCAAGAATCGCTCACCAATCTGATCGGCGGCCATCTCGACGTGATGGCCTCGACTACGCCCAACGTTTTGGCGCAGATGCAGCAGGGCCGCATCCGCGTCCTGGCCATCGCCTCGAACCAGCGCGCCAAGGGAGCCCTGGCCTCGGTGCCCACGTGGCGTGAGATCGGCGTGGACAGCAGCTACGAGAGCGCGCAGGGCGTGCTGGCGCCGAAAGGGATTTCGCGTGAGGCGATTGCCTATTGGGACCGCGTGTTTCGTGCGATCACCAACGATCCGGAATGGGTCGAGTTCGTGCAGAAGCAGCAATGGGATCCGCGCTTCACGGGAGCGGCCGAGAGCAGCGCCGGGCTTGAGAAGGCGTATCGCGAAACGCGCGAGGTCTTGCAGGATCTGGGTTTGTCCAAATAGCGAGAGAATCGTCATGCAGACAGGGCAATACGGCGCCGGGGATCGCGACGATGGGAATGGGGCGGCCGCAGCGCCGAGCGGACCGCTTACCGGCTATCGCGTCATCGAACTGTGCTCGACGATCGCCGGTCCGGTGTGCACGCGCTTGATGGCCGACTTCGGTGCCGACGTGATCAAGGTCGAGCCGCCCGAAGGCGACGCCGTGCGCAACATGGGTCATCACGATGACGGCGAGTCGCTGTATTGCGCCAGTCTGCTGCGTAACAAACGTACTGTCTGCATCGACCTGAAGCAGGCCGAGGGCCGCGCGCTGGTGCGCGAGCTGATCCGCGGTGCCGATTTCGTGGTCGAGAACTTCCGCCCCGGCGCGCTCGAACGGCTTGGGCTGGGTTACGAGGAACTGAGCCGCGACAATCCGCGCCTGATCATGGTGCGCATCAGCGGCTACGGGCAGGACGGCCCCTACAGTCGCCTGCCCGGCTACGGCGCCATCTGCGAAGCGGTGGCGGGCGTGCGGCATCTCACCGGCGATCCCGATCGGCCGCCGGCGCGCGTCGCGCTGGCCACCACCGATTATCTGACCGCTGTCTATGCCGCGTTCGGCGCGCTGCTGGCGCTGGAACAGCGTCATCGCAGCGGTCGCGGGCAGGTGGTCGACACGGCCTTGTATGAAGCGGCTTTCTCGATGATGGAAAGCTTCGTGCCGACCTATCCGAGATTGGGCGTGGTGCCGCAGCGGCAGGGGCCGCGCCTGATGAACACCGCGCCGAACAGCTTGTATCGCACGCGCGACGACAGCTATGTGCTGCTGGCGGCCAACAACGATGCGATCTTCGGCCGGCTGGCGCGGGCGATGGGTCATGCTGAATGGATCGGCGATCCACGCTATGCGACCCAGATCGAGCGCGGCAAACGGATCGACGAAATGGACGCGATGGTCGAGGCCTGGACCCGTGAGCACGATGCCGCTGATATCGTGCAGTGCATGCACGACGCCGAAGTACCGGTGGCCAAGGTCTATACGATCGCCGACATCTTCGCTGATCCGCAGTTTGCCGCGCGCGGCATGCTCGCGAAGCTGCCGCATCCTCGGCTCGGCGAGGTCACGCTGCCGGGCGTGGTGCCACGCCTGAGCGACACACCCGGCGTGATTCGTGAGCCTGGTCATCGATTGGGCGAAGACACCGATACGGTGCTGGCACAGACGCTCGGCCTGTCAGTGGAACGGCGGCAGGCGCTGCGCGCGGCAGGGGTGATCCGCTAGCCGAGCGGGCTGCCCATCGCTGCTGCCGGCCAGCCCGGCCGACAGAGCGTAGAACGTCCGGCATGACCTTCCTGGCAGCGCAAAAGCCCGGCGCTGCAAGCGGCCAACAGCAGCGATAGCGTCATCAAGGCATATGCGCCCAGCGATGGAACCGCATGCGTGTTGCCGCTGGCCAAAGCGTCGATCCGCACGCTCGCCAATACATCGGCGAAGCTGGTGACGACCTTGGCCTGCGGCCCGAGCTGGATCACGGCGGTGCCGCCATCGGCCGACATCAGCTGCACGTTCTGGCCCGGTGCGCCTTGTATCGTCAGCGTGCCCAGCACCGTGATCTGCCCGCCCGCCGGCAGCAGAAAAGTGCGCGCCGTGCTGCTGGTCAGGCTCAGGTTCTGAAACACGAAGCTGCCGCTGATCTGGCTGGCCGTGCCGACGCAGCCGTCGCCCATCACCACGCTGCCCAGCTGCGCGTTGAAGGTGCCGCTGTTGCTCAGATGACCGCCGACCCGCAGTGTGCCCTGGCCGCCGTTGAGCACGCCGCTGCTGGCGATCGCGGCATTGCTCGACGTGGAGAACTGGCCGGCGTTGAGGTTCAGCTCGCCTTGCACGTCCAGTTCGATGCAGCCCAGGTCGATCGAGCCGCCGCTGGGCAGATCCATGGATGTGCCGCTCGCGATGACGAACGATTGGGCTGCCGCCGGGCCGCATAGCGCCGATGCGGTGAGCAGGGCTAGCGCAAGTTTGCGCAAGGTCAGGGCTCGATCTGCAGCGGCACGACGATTGAATCTGGCAGCCCTGAAGATTTCAGTGACACTGATTCGAGCGTGAAGACCTGTTCCTTGGTGGCCACGCTCACGCAGGCGCCGCTGGACTCGTCCTGTATCGAAGCGATGGCGATGCCCAGCTTCTCCTGCGCTTGCGACTCGCTCAGGCCTCGCTCGTCGGGCTTGCTCAGCATGTAGGTGTCTTTCCCGTTGGAAACCAGTGTCCTGGCATAGCGCCGGGTCTGCTGCTGGGTGCCGCTGCCCAGATAGGGCGGACCCGAGCAGTCTTTCGAGGTGAAGAACAGCTCCGATACGTTGTGCAGGCGGCCATCGAAGCGGATCTGCGCGTAGTGCCTGGAAGTGGTGAGGATGGTGACGTAGCTGTCGTTGCCGGCGAACATGCCGATCACCGTGCCCAGCGCCGCGCCGCTGGCGTCGCGCAGCATCAGGGCGCCGCTGCCGGGTGGGCCGACGGGGCCTGTCTCGCCAATGGGGCCGGCTGTTCCTTGGGGGCCGATAGGGCCCGTGGGTCCTGTCGCGCCGGTTGGTCCGCTTGGTCCCATTGGCCCGATTGGCCCGGCCGGCCCCATTGGTCCGATGGCACCAGTGGGGCCGACGGCGCCGGTCGCGCCCATAGGGCCGGCTGGCCCAGGTGTTCCTGCTGGTCCAACTGGTCCTGCGGGGCCGATCGGGCCTGCGGGCCCGGCCGGGCCGGCGGCGCCCGTTGCTCCCGTCGGGCCGACCCCGATGCCGGCTGCGCAGGGGCCGAGTCTGCCACTCGGGCCATCGAAGCAGGTCAGTCGATCAGCGGCCGGTTCAGTGCCGAGCGCAGGCACCCGGACCTGGCCGTCGCCTTGGACGCGAAAGCGCGGCTGGCCGCTGCCGGCGTCTCTGATGACGAAGCCGCCATCACTGGGAACGGTGGCCGAGATGTCGGCGGCCATCGAATGGGGGAGGTACAGTGTGAGCAGTGCCCACGCGGTAGTGCTCAGGCGGGGGCGTTGCAGCAGGAGCATCGGAGCGTCGGATGAATGACGCTCATCATGACAAACAAGTTGCCTCGAAACGGTCTCCGCTTAGTCTCAGCACGAGGCCCGGCAAAAAGAAACGGGGCCGAAGCCCCGTCTGCGATCGATCGCGAAAGTACCCGTTCGCTCAGGTCTTGCACTCGTTGGCAAGTTGGCGGCCCAGCTTGGTATCGAGCAGCATCGACTTGCCGACGATCACCAGCCAGACCAGACCCGACTTCGGATCTTCATAACGCAGTGCGCCGGTGCGTGCATTGACTGCTCGCAGCGTGTAATCCTTTTTGTTCCAGTTCAGCACCGCCGACTGCAGATCGGCCGATACCTGGCGAACGTGCACGCTGCGATTCAGTTCGCAGCGATAGACACCGGCGGGAAACTGGAAGCCATGGGGATTGAACACGGGCGCTGCCGCATCGGCTGACGCTTCGGAAGCAATGGCCGGGGCATGGGCGATCGCCGCGGCAAGTGCCAGGCCGATGGCGGCCGACACGAAGTTCATGGAACGCATGGTGGACTCCGCAATGGGTTCAGCGGATCTAGCCGCCGACTGCGCCGAAGTATACGTCGTGTTCCGCATTGCGCAGTGCCCAACATGGTGCGCGTGAGGCTTGCTCCGCGCAAGCCATACTGTAGTGAGTGCGCTACAACTTCCATGACGGCATGCATCAGCGTGCGCCGGCTTGCTCAAGCAGACGGATGCTGTCGGGGTCGGCGCTGCGCCGTGCATATTGCAGTGCAGAAGATCCTTCGCGATCGACAGCATGCGGATTGGCTCCGGCCGCCAGCAGGGCCGCGACGATTCGCGCATGCCCGGCTGAAGCGGCTGCCATCAGGGCGGTGCGGCCGTTGGCATCCGGCCGCGACGGATCGGCGCCGGCAACCAGCGCGGCCTCCAGCGCGGCCAGGTCGTTGCGGTCGATCGCCGTCCACAGATCGGGATCGGCCGATGCGGTGCCGGCCGGGGCAGACCGTTCACGATGGGGTGCAGGAGCCGGCCGCGCGGCGGCCCTCGCCGTGTGGTCGGCTGCGGCGTTGCCGATCGTGGCTGACGCTGCCTGCACGGGCGGGGCCGGTGGGGGCGGGGCCGGCAGGGTTGAAGCGGCCGGCGCCGACTTGGCCAGCGTTGTGGGAGCGGGCTCAGAAGCTGAATCCGATGCGGGAGCGGGAGCCGCTGTCGGTGCGGGCTCAGGAGCAGGAGCCGATGCCGAGGCTGGGGCTGAGGCAGGAGCCGGAGCCGGAGCCGGAGCCGAGGCGGACGCAGGCGTCGCCTGCTGCATGAAGCGCTCGTGTTCAGCCGCAGGCGTGGCGCGCTGCTCCGGCAGGCTGGCTTCGGCAATGACGGCCGGCTGGATGCTGTCGTTCGGCGTTTGGTATAGATGCCAGGCCAGCAGCGCAGCGGCGCCGCCGAGCATGATCGACCCCACTGCGCGCAGGTGCCAGCGTGCATCGTTGGCCGCCGATCGGCCGCCTTGCCGTTGCGGTGCCGGTGTCGATACGGGTGTTGACGCTGTTTCCGGAGCAGAGGCAGAGGCGGGGGCCGGCGCCGATGCGGGGGCCGTGGCTGTCGCTGCTGCATGCCGTTGCGCGTGGGCCAGAATGCGGGCGCGCAGCTCGGCGCTCACTGCCGGCGCATCGCTCAGGCGCGTCGCCTCGCGATAGCGCTCGACCAGCGGATCGTGCTTCGAACCGGATGCGGTCACGGCAGCTTCCCGCCCGGCGTTTTCGCGTTTGCCGCGAGGTTCATGATCAGTCGCATCATTGCCGGTGCTCATGCCTATTCCACCCAGGCCCGCAGCTGCTGGCGCAGCTTGGCGCGGGCATAACGCAGCCGGCTCTTCACCGTTTCGACGCCGACGCTGGTGGCGGCGGCGATTTCTTCCAGCGACAGGCCGGCCTCGGCTTGCAGCAGGAAAGCCTCGCGCTGTTCGGCGGGCAGTGCATCGAGTGCCACCAGGAACGCCTGTGCCTGGGCGCGGGTTTGCAGCCGCGCCAGTGGCTCGTCGCGTTCGTCGGCGGCCAGTGTTTCAGCGAGCGCGGCGCCTTCGCCGTCTTCGTCATCGAGCGATGCCGAGATGCCGCCGGCCGCGGCCGTGCGGCGTACCTGATCGATGACGCGATGCCGCGCGATCGTGTACAGCCAGGTGGTGAAGCGCGCGTGCGGTTGATAGCCGGGCGCATGCCGCATCACCGCGAACCAGGTCTCCTGAAACAGTTCCTCGGCCACGCCATCGCCGGCGCTGTTGCCTATGCAGCGCACGATGAAACGATACAGCGGCTTTTCATGCCGCGCATACAGCAGATCGAATGCCGCCGCGCTGCCGGCGGCGAACGACAGCATCAGTTCCTCATCAGCCGGCACTGGCGGTGTGCTCTGCATGGGCACGCATTGTGCCTGTGACGCGCGGTCCGGCGCGAGTCGGGCGGTAACGTGAAGTGGCCAACCCGCGATACCCGTTGCTTCCGGCGATGCGCTTAACGCCATGCTCTGCGTCACGGAATGGGGCACGGGTTCGGCCTCGGACTGCGTTAGGGCTGGCATCACGGCATTGCCATGGCCGGCGTCACGACCGAGCTCACGGCGGGCGTCATGACGGGCGTCATGACCTGCATCGCGACCACCACCACGACCGGCATCACGGCAGCGGCGGATCGGGCACGTAGCCTGTGCGCGCCGACGCCGGGAACGCATCAGGCACGAGGCCTGGCGGCTTCGACGGAAATCTGATCACGCCCATCGCGATCAGATTGTCGTAGCTGTCGTAACGCAGGCTGATGATCTCGTCCGGCTCGCTGCGCAGCCGCTCGAAGCGCGTGCGCACCACCTGCGAAATTTCGCGGGGACCATGACCGGTGCCCAGCCGCAGGTCGCGCCGCGCCTGCGGCATCGGTGCGGTGATCGTGCCGGGGGCGGCCGCGCGGCTCCGCGCTTCGGCGCGAGCCGTTGCGGCCGGGGCGCCGGAATGGGGCGCATCGCCGCTGCGCTCGCTATCGTTCGGTGCTGCCGTTGACGGCGGTGATGCGGCAGATGCCGACGAAGCTGCGGCAGACGCCGGCGGGGGCGGAGCCGGCGGCTCGGGCGCTTGTGGCCCAGGCGCGGCCGCTCCTTGCGCTTCGCGCATTGCCTCGGGCTTCTCATGGCGCGCAGCCGGTGCCACCGGTACCGGGGCCACCCGCTGCGGCATCACATCGACCCGCTCGCGGAACAGCGCCACGCCGATCACGCCGACGTGCGTCGGCCGGCCGGTGCGGCTGGCATAGGCATTCTCCAGTGCTGTGAACTCGAATGCCGCGATCTCGGCATCGCTCTTGCGCCAGCCGGCCACGTCGTGACGCTGCCAGCCCTCGAGCACGTAGCCGGTCTGCTGCCAGGCGGCCGTCTCGCCGCTCACGGCATTCACGCCATCGACGGCGGTTACCGCCAGGATGCGGCCCCCCGACTGGTTGCGGATCGAGACTGCATAACGCGCGCCGGGCCGCCCGGCCACCCACCACTGCCCGGCGTGCCGATAGACCGGCAGGCTGCGCCCCGAGGCGCGATCGATGATCGAGATGTCGGCCAGTTGTCCGATCGCCGCAGCCGGTGGCGCCGGCAGCAGTGCAGCGGCGGCCAGGCTCAACATCAGGCGGGCGGACGGCATGGCAGGAAATTTGCGCACGGAATGCCTCCTTCGTCAGGGTGGTTCCGCTATCAACGCAGCCGGCGCCTAGCCGGGGTTAACGCGCCTGCGCAGCCGCCGATCGCCGCCGAGGCTCACGTATAGTTACGCGCCACGCGATCATTTCCATCCAAGGGAGCAGCACCGATGGCTTTTCGTCACTGGTTTTCCGTCGCCGGCGCAGCTGCGCTGTCGTTCGCCGCGGCCGTTGCGCCGGCGGCTGCCCAAACGGTGTTGACCATCTCGTCTTGGGTACCGGTCACCCATGGCCTGAACAAGGATCTTCTGCAACCCTGGGCGCAGAAGATCGAGGCCGAGACGCAGGGCCGCGTCAAGTTCCGCTTCCTGCCCAAGGCGGTGAGCAGCCCGCCGGCGTCGTTCGACGCGATCCGCGATGGTCAGGCCGATATTTCGTTCATCTCGCACAGCCACCTGGCCAACCGTTTCCCGCTGATCGAATTCGTCAGCCTGCCGCTGGTGGCGGATACGGCCACCGCCCGCTCGGTGGCAGCCTGGAGGGTCTATACCAAGCACTTCGCCAAGTTCGATGAGCACAAGGGCGTGAAACTGCTGACCATCCACGCGCACGGCCCGGGCATGAGCTTCACCGCGCGCAAGCCGGTGCGGCAGGCGGCCGACCTGAAAGGGCAGAAGATCCGCGTCGGCGGCGGCATGTCGCTGAAGATGGCCGAGGCAATGGGCGCTTCGCCGGTGGTCAAGCCGCCGACGGAAGCCTTCGAGCTGCTCAACGGCGGCGTGGTCGACGGCATCTTCTTTCCGGCCGAGTCGGTCACCTCGTTCAAGCTGACCGGCGCACTGAAATACATGACTACCGTGCCGGGTGGCCTCTATTCCGACTCGCACGCGGTGATCATGAACCAGAAGAAGTTCGACAGCCTGTCGAAGGCCGATCAGCAGATCGTCGAGCGCTTCTCGGGCGAGTTCATGTCGCGCATGGCCGGCGAATCCTGGGACAGGGCCGATCGCGCCGCGATGAAAGAACTGAAGGACGCCGGCATCGAGGAAACGCGTGCTGATGCCCGCTTCCTGGCCGACGTGCAGGCGCAGACCGCCACCATCCGCAACGCCTGGTTCGCGCTGGTCGACGGCAAAGGTCTGTCGGGCAAGCAGATTCTCGACGAATTCATCAAGGAAGCGGGCAACACCCGTTAGTAGCAGAGATGAAGCAGCGCAATCCGCAATGGCCGTCGCATCGCGTCGTCGACGGCGTCGACCGGTTGCCGCATCGCGCATTCCTGCGCGCGATGGGGCATGACGACGCGTCATTGGCGCTGCCGTTCATCGCGGTGGCCAGCACGCACGGCGAGAACACGCCATGCTCGATGTCGCTGGCGCCGCAGGTGCAGGCGGCCAAGCTGGGTATCGCCGCCGCCGGCGGCAATCCGGTCGAGTTCAGCACGATCTCGGTTTCCGACGGCACGTCGATGAACCACCCGGGCATGCGCATGAGCCTGGTGTCGCGCGAGCTGATCGCCGACAGCGTCGAGGCGGCGATGCGCGCGCACGCCTACGATGCACTGGTGGCCTTCGCCGGCTGCGACAAGACGCTGCCCGGCATGATGATGGCGATGGTACGGCTGAACCGTCCGTCGGCCTTCGTCTATGGCGGTGCGATGCTGCCGGGCCGCTTCGAGGGCAAGGACGTATCGATCCTCACCGCTTACGAGCAGGTCGGCGGTTACTGGGCCGGTACCGTCGATCAGGCCACGCTCGATCGCATGGAACGCTCGTGCAGTCCGACACTGGGCTCGTGTCCGGGCCAGTTCACTGCCAACACGATGGCGATGGTGGCCGAGACGCTGGGGCTGGCGCCGCTGGGCGTCTCGCTGGTGCCGGCGGTGTATTCGCAGCGGCTGGCGATCGCGCGCAATGCCGGCGCGCAGGTGGTGCACACGCTGCTGCGTGGCGGCCCGCTGCCGCGCGAGCTGGTCACGCGCAAGAGCCTGGAAAACGCCTGCGCCGCGGTGGCCGCTACCGGCGGCTCCACCAATGCCGGCCTGCACATTCCGGCGATCGCGCACGAGGCCGGCATCCGCTTCACGCTCGACGACGTCGAACAGGTGTTCGCGCGCACGCCGCTGATCGCCAATCTGCAGCCTGGCGGCCGCTACCTGGCCAAGGATCTGAACGAGATCGGTGGCGTGCCGGTGGTGCTGAAGGCACTGCTCGACGGTGGCCATCTGCATGGCGACACATTGACGCTCGACGGCCGCACCTTGGCGCAGGCGCTGGCCGATGCGCCGGCACCCGACGGTGACATCGTGGTGCCGGCATCGAGCCCCTTGCATCCTTCGGGCGGCGTGGTGGTGCTCAAGGGCTCGCTGTGCCCCGACGGCGCGCTGCTGAAGATCGCCGGCCTGAAGTCATTGCGCTTCGAAGGCACGGCGCGCGTATTCGATGGCGAGGAAGCCTGTGTCGAGGCGGTGCGCCGGCGCGATTATCGCGAAGGCGACGTGCTGGTGATTCGCTACGAAGGCCCGCGCGGCGGCCCTGGCATGCGCGAGATGCTTGGCGTCACCGCGCTGATCTACGGCCAGGGCATGGGCGAGAAAGTGGCGCTGCTTACTGACGGGCGCTTCTCGGGCGCTACGCGCGGCATGTGCATCGGCTATGCCTGTCCCGAGGCGCAGGCCGGCGGCGCGATCGCGCTGGTGCGAGACGGCGATCGCATCCTGATCGACGCCGTCGATGCGCGCATCGAACTGCTGATCGAAGCCGACGAACTGCAGCGCCGCCGCCAGGCCTGGCAGCCGCGCGACGTGGGCCGGCTGGGCGGCGTGCTGGAAAAATACGCGCGGCTGGTTGGTCCGGCCAACGAAGGCGCGCTCACGCACAGCGGCGTGCCGCTGTCGGCGCTCGATACATGAACAGCGCACAAACCAAAGTCGGCTTCCTGGGCCTGGGCGTGATGGGCATGGCGATCGCTCGCCGATTGCAGGCCGCCGGCCTGGCTTTGCAGGTATGGAACCGCAGCGCCGATAAATGTCGCCCGCTGGTCGAAGCCGGTGCCACAGCCTGCGCCACGCCGGCCGAAGCCGCTGCCGGCGCCGAAGTGGTCATTCTGTGCCTGCTCGATGAAGCTGCCGTCGATCAGACGGTGTTCGGCCGCGACGGCGTTTCCAGCGCCACCTGCCCGGCCACCGTGGTCGTCGATCATTCAAGCATCACGCCCGATGCGACGCGCGCATTGGCGGCGCGGCTGGCCGAGCGCTGCGGCGCGCGCTGGCTCGATGCGCCGGTGTCGGGCGGCACGCCGGCGGCCGAGCGCGGCGCGCTCACCATCATGGCCGGCGGCGATCC
>JAFKGG010000327.1 GCA_017307915.1 Burkholderiales bacterium
CGCGCCGCGCAAGACGCCGGCGCACTGGGCACCCACCTGCATCAGTTGTTCCAGCGCTCGTTCGCGGTGGCCAAGGAAGTGCGCAGCACCACCGAGATCGGTGCGCATTCGGTATCGATGGCTGCCGCCGCAGTGCGGCTGGCGCGGCGCATCTTCGAAGACCTGCGCGAAGCGCAGGTGCTGTTCGTCGGCGCCGGCGAAATGATCGAGCTGGCCGCCACCCATTTCGCGGCCCAGCACCCGAAGCGCATCGTGGTGGCCAACCGCACCGTCGAGCGCGCGCAGAAACTGGCGCAGCGCTTCGGCGCCAGCACCATGCGGCTGGCCGAGCTGGCCGAACGGCTCGATCAGTTCGACATCGTCGTTTCCTGCACGGCCAGTTCGCTGCCGATCATCGGCCTGGGCATGGTCGAACGCGCCACGCGCGCGCGCCGGCGCCGGCCGATGTTCATGGTCGACCTGGCCGTGCCGCGCGACATCGAACCCGAAGTGGCGCGACTCGACGACGTGTTCCTGTACACGGTTGACGACTTGGGCCGCCAGGTGGCCGCCGGCCACGAAAACCACCGCGCGGCGGTGGCACAGGCCGAAGCGATCATCGAGACCCGCGTCGACGCGTTCATGCAATGGCTGTCGTCACGCCAGGCGGTGCCGGCGATCCGCTCGCTGCACGCACGCGGCGAAGCGATCCGCCATGCCGAGCTGGAACGCGCGCGCCGCGCGCTGGCCAGCGGCGAATCGCCCGAACAGGTGCTGGAAGCACTGGCGCATGCGCTCACCGGCAAGTTCCTGCATGGTCCCACGTCGCTGCTGCACGGCCCGGCCGAACAACGCGAACGGCTGCTGCCGCTGATCGATCATCTGCTGCCGGTGCCCGAGAAGGCATCGACGCCTGAGAAGATGTCCGGACCGGCGCGCAACGCGGGTCACGATTCCGCTCACGAATCGGAGCGTGGCTCGCCGGCCGCGGCCTCTGCCGACACGGCCCGCGACGCCAGCGCCTGTATGCTGCGCGGCGAAACCGCCCGCGAAGCCTAGCGCCGCCAGCGCGCGCCCTCCCCCGGCGCAACCGCGCGCGGTGCGCCGCTTCCTTTTGCCGCCTCAGACGAGAACCGCCGACGTGAGTCCTTCCGTACTCGCCAGGCTCGAACAACTCGAGCGACGCCTGGCCGAAGTCAACCTGTTCCTGTCCAGCGAAGACGCCGCGCGCGACATCGCCGCGATGCGCCGGGCCAATCGCGAGCACGCCGAGCTGTCGCAGGTGGTCGATTGCTTCCAGGATTGGAAACGCGCCGCCAGCGATCAGCAGGCCGCCGAGCAGATGCGCGCCGATCCCGAGCTGCGCGCCTTCGCCGAAGAGGAATGGAGCGCCGCCCGCGCCCGCGCCGATGCGCAAGAGGCCGAGCTGCAGCGCCTGCTGCTGCCCAAAGACCCGAACGACGAACGCAACGTGTTCCTGGAGATCCGCGCCGGCACCGGCGGCGACGAATCGGCGCTGTTCGCCGGCGATCTGCTGCGCATGTACCTGCGCTTTGCCGAACGGCAGCGCTGGCAGACCGAGATCATGTCGGCCAGCGAATCGGAACTGGGCGGCTACAAGGAAGTGATCGTGCGCCTGGCCGGCGACGGCGCCTATTCGAAGCTGAAGTTCGAATCGGGCGGCCACCGCGTGCAGCGCGTGCCCGACACCGAAGCGCAGGGCCGCATCCATACGTCGGCGTGCACCGTTGCCGTGCTGCCCGAGGCCGACGAAGTGGGCGAGATCGACATCCCGACCGAAGAGCTGCGCATCGACGTGTTTCGCGCCTCGGGCGCCGGCGGCCAGCACGTGAACAAGACCGAGTCGGCGGTGCGCATCACGCACCTCCCCACCGGGCTGGTGGTGGAATGCCAGGATGATCGCTCGCAGCACCGCAACCGCGACCGCGCAATGAAAGTGCTGGCCGCGCGCCTGAAAGACCGCCAGCAGCGCGAATCGCAGGCGCGCGAAGCGGCGCAGCGCCGCTCGCTGATCGGCTCGGGCGATCGTTCGGAACGCATCCGCACCTACAACTTCCCGCAGGGCCGCATCACCGATCATCGGATCAACCTGACGCTATACAAGCTGCAACAGGTGATGGATGGCGACCTCGACGAATTGATCGCGGCACTGACCACCGAACAGCAAACCCGGCTGCTGGCCGAGCTGGGCGAACAAGCGCAGTGAACTGGGACACCTTGGCGCAGACCTGCGCGCTGCCGCGCCACGAAGTGCGCGCGCTGCTGGAACACGCCAGCGGCCGCAAGCGCGAATGGCTGATCGCGCACGGCGACGAAGCCGCCGACGCCGACGCGGCAGCGCGCTTCGAAGCGCTGGCGGCGCGGCGCCGCGCCGGCGAGCCGCTGGCCTATCTGCTGGGATGGCGCGAGTTCCATGGGCTGCGCTTTGCGGTCAACCACCACGTGCTGATTCCACGGCCAGAAACCGAACTGCTGGTCGACGAAGCCGCCGCGCGCGCCGCGCCCGGCGCGCGCGTGATCGACCTGGGCACCGGCAGCGGCGCGATCGCCGTCACGCTGGCACGGCTGCGGCCCGATCTGCGCATCACCGCCACCGATCAGTCGGCGCAGGCGCTCGACGTGGCGCGTGACAATGCGCGACAGCTGCTGAGCACGGCCGCATCGCCACGCTGGCTGCTCGGCGACTGGTGGCAGGCCGTGCCGGCCGGCGAAAGCTTCGACCTGATCGTGTCGAACCCACCTTACATCGCCGATGCCGACCCGCATCTGTCATGCGGCGACCTGCCGCACGAGCCGCGCTCGGCGCTGGCCGGTGGTGCCGACGGGCTGAGCGACCTGCGCCGCATCGCCGCCGGCGCGCGCCAGCGGCTGGCGGCCGGCGGCTGGCTGCTGCTCGAACACGGTTACGATCAAAGCGCAGCACTGCAGGCACTGCTGCGCGCAGCAGGCTGGCGCGACGTGGCCACGCT
>JAFKGG010000452.1 GCA_017307915.1 Burkholderiales bacterium
GTGCGGGTTTCGACGCCCAGCTTCACGTAGATGTGTTCCAGATGCTTGTGCACGGTGCGCGGGCTGATCGACAGCAGCGCGGCAATGTCGGCATCGGTCTTGCCGCGCGCCAGCCAGTGCATCACTTCGCTCTCGCGCCGCGTGAGCCCGCAAGCGGCATCGGCTTGCACCGGGCACGGAGCGGCTGACGGTGCCGAGGCAGCGCCGGCGACCGCCGGGCGTGCGCTCAAGCTTTGCTGTCTATACAAGAAAGACAGGTGCGGCCGCAACAATTCGAGCCGCTCGCGGTCGCGTTCGCTGAAATCCAGCCCGCGCCGGTTCAGCACGATGCTGACCAGCGTGCAGCCATCGACGAACAGCGGCACCGCCGCGACGTATTCGAGACCGACGCGCTGATAGGAGTCGGCATAGAGCGCGCTGCGATGGTCGGTGACCAGATCGCAGACCGACAGCGTTGCCAGCTCGCAGGCGACGAATTCGCCGACCGCCGCCACCGCGGCGTGTGCAAAACCTTCGAGATCGCCGGCCAGCGCTTCCAGCCTTTCGACCAGTTGCAGCGCATGGGCGTAGTCGTTGCGGGTCAGGTGGTTCATCGAGAAGCCCCCTTCACCATGCATACGCATTGCTGCGTATGGTGGCCGCGATTGCGACGCGCGACGATGCTCTGCGCGCCGGCGCGACGCCGAAGTTTTCCGAGTATAGGCAGCCGGCGCGCGCACCGCCAGATGCCTGCAAGGAGAATGCCGTGCCGATCGACGAGTCGAAACTGAATGCCTTCATGCAGAACTTCGTTCGCGACATCGGTGCCGTGATGCATGCGGCCACCGTCGTCGTCGGCGATCAGCTGGGGCTGTACAAATCGCTGGCCGAAGGGCCGGCCAGCGCCGACGAACTGGCGGCGCGCACGCAGACCGATGCGCGTTATCTGCGCGAATGGCTGGCGGCGCAAGCGGCCAGCGGCTACGTCGAGTTCGACCCGGCAAGCGGGCGCTTCTCGCTTTCCGAAGAACAGGCGCTGGCACTGGCGCAAGAAGGCAGCCCGGCGTTCATTCCGGGCGCCTTCCAGATCGGCGTGGCGCAGTTCAAGGCGATCAACAAGATGGCGCAGGCGATGCGCAGCGGCCTGGGCGTCGGCTGGCATGAACACGACCATGCGCTGTTCCATGGCACCGAGCGTTTCTTCAGGCCCGGCTATGCCGCCAACCTCGTCAGCCAGTGGATTCCGGCGCTCGACGGCGCTGATGGCGCATTGCAGCGCGGCGCGCAGGTGGCCGACGTCGGCTGCGGCCACGGCGCCTCGACGCTGCTGATGGCGCAGGCATATCCGCAATCGAGCTTCGTCGGGTATGACTATCACGAACCATCGATCGAGCAGGCCCGGAGCCGGGCGCGCGAAGCCGGCATCGACGGCGAGCGGCTACGCTTCGAGGTGGCCAGCGCCAAGGAATTTCCCGGCGACGACTACGACCTGGTCACGATGTTCGATTGCCTGCACGACATGGGCGACCCGGTCGGCGCGTCGGCGCACGTGCTGCGCAGCTTGAAGCGCGACGGCACCTGGATGATCGTCGAGCCGTTTGCCAACGACCAGCTCGAAGACAACCTGAATCCGGTGGGCCGGGTGTTCTATTCGGCGTCGACCTTCATCTGCACGCCGGCCTCGCGCGCACAGGATGTCGGCCTGTGCCTGGGAGCGCAGGCCGGCGAGACGCGCATGCGCGACATCGTCACACGCGGTGGCTTCGCGCGATTCCGGCGCGCGGCGCAGACGCCGTTCAACCTGGTGTTCGAAGCCCGCCCCTGAAAGGAGCCAGCCATGTCACGTCAATACATCGATTGCCGCGAGTTTCCGAGCACGATGAACTGCAGCGTCGCGCTGTCGGCCGACAGCGAAAACGAGTTGCTCGACGCGGCCGTGCAGCATGCGGTGGCCGTGCACGGCCATCGCGATACGCCAGAGTTGCGTCAGCAGTTGAAGACCGCGTTCAAGAGCGGTACGCCGCCGCTGCAGGCGCCGGGCCGCCGGGCGACGTAGCGCCCGGGCAACGTAACGCCGGGCGGATTGCGCGGCGGCCTGCGCGCGCGTTCAACGCGAGCCGGTTGCCGAGGCGGTGCTCAGCAAGCCGAGACGCTGCTGGATCGCTTCCAGCCGGTCGCGCTCGTCACGCTGCTGGTAGATGGTTTGCAGGTTGCGCAGCATGCGAACCAGGATGTCACGCGGGCGCACCGGCTGCAGATGCGCCAGCACCAGGCGCTGCGCGCGCTCGCGATCGCCGCTGGCATAGGGCAGCAGCCGGTCTTCGAGTTCCTCGGTCGACACCGCGCGGGCGCCAGCGAACACGTCGACCACGGTGGCACCGTGTTCGAGCGGGTGACAGACCAGGAAATGCCCGGGAAAGCCGAGGCCGACCGCAGGCAGCCCCGCCTGTTCGCTGATTTCCATGTACAGCACCGCCAGGCTGATCGGGATGCCGACCCGCCGCTCGATGACTCGGTTCAGGTAGCTGTTGTCGGGATCGTAATAATCGTTGACGTTGCCGCGGAAACCCAGTTCGTCGGCAAAGTACTCGCGCATCATCTGCACGCGCGTTCGCTGTTGCGCAATGCCCTCGAAGCGCCGTTGCAGCGTGAGGGCGAAACCGTCGACGCGCGCCAGCGTTTCGAGCATCGGCAGACGCGGATAGGCGTCTTGCGCGATCGCCAGCGCCGCTTCAAACAGCGGCAGCGCGGCGTCTGACCGCACCAGCATGCGCCAGTATTCGTGGGAAGCGTCCATCATGCAGATCCGTGCCGGGCCAGACGGTTCGTCGCGCTGCCGACGCCGAGCCTGACGGCAGGCGAACTGGCTACGTGCAGGCAGTATAGGCGAGCGGGCCGGCGATCGCATCGCTACGCGGGTTTCCTCGGGCGCCGCAGCGTGTGGGAGAAGTGCCCCGCTCCCTTAGAATCGAACGCATCGCGAAACACCAACGAGCAGACGAGGAGCAAGCCATGGATCTTTCGGAACGTGCAGTATTGGTCACCGGCGGCGCCTCGGGGCTGGGCGGCGCCACCGCCAAACGCTTGATCGACGCAGGCGCCAGCGTGCTGATCGCCGACGTCAACGAGGCCGCCGGCGTGCAGTTCGCCGCCGAACTCGGCCCCAAGGCGCGCTTCGTGCGCTGCGACGTGACCAGCGAGGCCGACGGCCAGGCTGCGGTCGCGGCTGCGCAGCAGCTCGGCAAGCTGGTGGGGCTGGTCAATTGCGCCGGCATCGGCCCGGCCGCCAAGACGGTCGGCAAGGACGGGCCGCACCGGCTCGATCTGTTCAGCAAGGTCATCCAGATCAACCTGATCGGCAGCTTCAACATGATCCGGCTGGCGGCCGCCGCCATGATGCACAACACACCCGAAGAAGGCGGTGAACGCGGCGTCATCGTCAATACGGCGTCGGTAGCGGCCTATGACGGACAGATCGGCCAAGCGGCCTATTCGGCCTCGAAAGGCGGCATCGTCGGCATGACACTGCCGATCGCGCGCGATCTGGCGCGCGACGGCATTCGCGTGGTGACGATCGCACCGGGCATCTTCCTGACGCCGCTGCTGGCCGGCATGCCGCAAGAGGTGCAGGATTCGCTCGGCAAGCAGGTGCCGTTTCCGTCGCGGCTGGGGCGGCCCGACGAATATGCGCACATGGTGATGCACGTATTCGCCAATCAGATGCTCAACGGCGAGACGATCCGGCTCGACGGGGCCATTCGCATGGCGCCGCGATAAGGGCTCGGATAGCGCCGCCAGGGCTCGGGGAGCGCCACGACAGGCGCTCGGGCGGCGCCGCAGGCGCGCATCGCGGGCGCATCGAAGTGTCCGGCCGAAGTGCCTGGCGATTCCGCCGAAATTCGTTGGCGCAACCACCATCGTAACGCTTCTCGCACCTACACAGGGCCACGCCCGCTCCGTGAGGGCGACCACCGGTCGGCCCAGGGTTTTGTCAGACTCCGTCATCTTCTTAGTCTTCCCCCTATCACACGGCTGCGCTGCGCTTGCGCAGACCGCTGCCACGACAAGAAAGCCGGCATGGATCATTCACGCCGGCTCAATGCAAGCCAGGGAGAAGTTCGATGATGCGGTTCGGGATCGTTCAACGGCTGATGCTGGTCGCCATGGCGTTCGCCATCGTGCTGCTCGGCGCAGCGGCGCTGTCGTACGTGCGCCTGCAGGAAGTGGTGACGCTGGCCGAACGCTCGGAAAGCAATCATGCGCCGCAGATCAGCACGGTCGCCGACATCGAGCTGAACGTGACGCGCGTCTCGCTGCAACTGCGCCATGCGATGCTGGCCCGCACGCCGGAAGAACGGCAAGCCGCGATCGACGACGTCGGCGCCAAGCGCAAGGCGATCGACCAGTCGCTCGAAGCCTACCAAGCGCGGCTGCTCAGCGATGACAGCAAGCAGCGCTTCGAGCCCGTGCACGGGCTGGTGCGAACCTTCTGGCAGCACGGTACCGGCACGCTGGATCTGATCAAGCAGGATCGCCGCGAAGAAGCGTTCGCACATCTGGTTTCGCACACCATTCCGGCGCGCAATACGCTGCTGCAGGTGCTGGGAGAGACCGTGCGCTTCCAGCATCAGGCCTTGTCCAGCGAGATCCAGGAAATCAAGCACTCGATCAGCACGCTGCTCACCGTTCTGCTGGCGATCTTTGCCGTGCTGGTCTGCGGATTGATCGCGTTTGCCTTTTCGATGAGACGCACGCTGAAGCAGCGCGTGCGGCAGGCGCAGCACATCGCCGAACGTGTGCGCGACGGCGACCTGAGCACCGACGTGGTCGACAGCGCGCGTGACGAGTTCTCGCCGCTGATCGCCGTGCTGCGCGAAATGCAGACGTCGCTGGTGCGCATCGTTTCCGAGGTGCGCAACGGTGCCCAGAGCGTGGCCACGGCCAGCGCCGAGATCGCGCAAGGCAACCAGGATCTGTCGACGCGCACCGAACATCAAGCCAGCGCGCTGGAGCAGACCTCGGCAACGATGGACGAGCTGGCCAAGACGGTGCGTGGCAACGCCGACCACGCGCAGCAGGCGCATCGGCTGGCCGAGGAAGCCGCCAGCGTGGCAGTGCAAGGCGGCGACATCGTCGGCAACGTGGTGCAGACGATGCAGGGCATCACGGACTCGTCGCGCAAGATCGCCGACATCATCACGGTGATCGACAGCATCGCGTTCCAGACCAACATCCTGGCGCTGAACGCCGCCGTGGAAGCGGCGCGCGCCGGCGAACAAGGCCGCGGCTTCGCGGTGGTGGCCAGCGAGGTGCGCAGCCTCGCGCAACGCAGCGCCGAGGCGGCCCGCGAGATCAAGTCGCTGATCGCCGACAGCGTCAACAAGGTCGAACAAGGCTCAGCGCTGGTGCACAACGCCGGCGATACGATGCACAACATCGTCGAGGCGATCACGCGCGTCAATCAGATCGTGCGCGAGATCAACGACGCCAGCCAGCAGCAGAGCGACGGTATCGGCCAGGTCGGCAGCGCGGTCGAGGAGATCGACAAGGTCACGCAGCAGAACGCTGCGCTGGTCGAGCAGTCGGCAGCGGCGGCCGAGAACATGCGCACGCACGCCGACGAGCTGGTGCAGGCCGTGGCAACGTTCCGCCTGAGCGGCGACGCGGGACGTGCCGCGGTCGTCGAAGCCGTGGCTTGATCGAGTCAGCAGGCAAGCACCGGCTGCTGCCACCGAGCAGCCGGCGCCGCCTCTGAGCAGCGGGCGCCCGCCCACCGCTCATCTCATCTCAGCAACCCGGCGCGTGCGGCCGCTCGCCCACCTTTTCTTCGATCCAGCCGCCCAGCGCCAGCAGGCTGGCGTCGCCGTCGCGGCGCCCGACCACCTGCAAGCCGAACGGCAATCCCTCGACCAGCCCGACCGGAATCGACAAGGTGGGCAGGCCGCACAGCGAAAACGGCAGCGTCTGACCCAGCACCGCCTCGCGCACCGTCAGGCGGCCGCCTTCGACCTGCACGTCGACCTGGCCGCGCGGCGGCGGCAGGATCGCCGAGGTCGGCAGGATCAGCGCATCGCAATCGGCCAGCGCGGCATCGAGCTCGGCCGACAGCACGGCGCGCCGTTTCATGGCATCGAGATAATCGAGCGCCGTCAGTTGCTCACCCGCCCTGAGCGCCGGCAGCACCAATTCGGAAAAACCGCTGGCATCGCCGGCCAGCGCCGCGCGATGCACGTAGGCGGCCTCGGCGCGCGCGATCGGCGTGTAAGCTTCGAAGGCCCGCGGCAAGGACGGCGGGGCCGCCTGGCCCAGCTCCACACCGTGGGTCGCCAGCCTGGCCAGCAGGCGCACGAAAGCATCGCGCACCACCGGTTGCAGCCGCCCTTCGAGCCAGGCCGCCGGCACGTGCAGCCGCGGGCGCCGCGCGACGCTGCCGTGCGCGGCGCGGCGGCGCGCCATCACTTCGAACAGCAGCGCGCAATCGGCCACCGAGTTGGCCAGTGGACCGGCGTGGTCGCAAGTCCACGACAGCGGCAGGGCACCGTCGAGCGGGATCGCGCCGTAGCCGGGCTTGAAACCCACGACCCCGCAGAACGCCGCCGGGATGCGCACCGAGCCGCCGGTATCGCTGCCGATGCTGGCCAGCCCGATACCGGTGGCCACCGCCACGCCGGAACCGCTGGACGAGCCGCCCGATTGGCGGGCTGGGTCGAACGGGTTCTTCACGTCGCCGGTCCACAGATTTTCGCCGGTGGCGCCCAGCGCGATCTCATGCATGTTGGCCTTGGCGAACAGCAATGCGCCGGCTTCACGCAGCCGCGCCGCCAGTTCGGCCTCGTCGCGGCCGGCGCCGCCGTGCGGTACCGCCGAGCCGGACGGCGATTCGTGCACGGCGGTTTCCCCGCCCGCGCCGCCGTCGGTGTCCGCAGGCAGCAGCGCCGGCAGCGGCGCGCGCGTGCCGGCGCGCGTGGGCATGCCACGCACCACGTACAAATCCTTGATCGAAATCGGAATGCCGTGCAACGGCCCGCGCCGGCGGCCGGCGGCCGCTTCGGCATCGAGCTGGCGTGCCTGCTCGAGCGCCGCGGCCCAATCGACGTAGGCCAGCGCGTTCAGGTCGGCGCAGCGTTCGGCTTGCGCCTGGGCCGCTTCGAGCAACTGCTGCGAACGCAGCGTCTGCTCGGCGATGGCGGCGGCGATGACGGCGAGGTTTTGCATGGTCGGTTCAGCAGCAATGGCGGTTGAGACGTTTCGATGGGCGACGGCGGCACTCAGAACGGCAGCTGGGCGTCGGGCTTGACCGCGAGGATCGCGGTGCGGAACTGCTGCTGGATGCGCGCCAGCGCCGCCGGCGTATCGGCCTCGAAGCGGATGACGACGGTGGGCGTGGTGTTCGACGGCCGCGCCAGACCAAAGCCGTCAGGATATTCGACGCGCACGCCATCGATCGTGATCAGGTCGCTGGCGCCGTCGAAGCGCGCCGTGCGCTTGAGCGTCTCGACCAGCGAGAAGTTTTCGCCTTCGGCCGTCTTCAATTGCAGCTCGGGCGTGGTCGGCGAATCGGGCAGCGCCTCGAGCACGGCGCCGGGATCGGCATGGCGCGACAGGATCTCGAGCAGCCGCGCGCCGGCATACAGCCCGTCGTCGAAGCCGTACCAACGCTCCTTGAAGAAGATGTGCCCGCTCATCTCACCGGCCAGCGGCGCACCGCTTTCCTTGAGCTTGGCCTTGACCAGCGAATGACCGGTGCGCCACATCAGCGGCTGGCCGCCGTGCGCGGCAATGTAGGCGCCCAGGTTGCGGCTGCATTTGACGTCGTAGATGATCTGCGCGCCGGGCTGGCGCGACAGCACGTCGGCGGCCATCAGCATCAGTTGCCGGTCGGGATAGATGATGCTGCCCGACTTGGTGACCACGCCGAGCCGGTCGCCGTCGCCATCGAAGGCCAGGCCGATCTCGGCATCGGTTTCGCGCAGGCAGCGAATCAGATCCTGCAGGTTCTCGGGGTGCGCCGGATCGGGATGATGGTTGGGAAAGCGCCCATCGACCTCGCAAAACAGCTCGATGACCTCGCAGCCCAGCGCGCGGAACAGCCGCGGCGCATAGGCACCGGCCACGCCGTTGCCGCAGTCGATGGCGATCTTCATCGGGCGGGCCAGCCGCACGTCCCCGGAGACGCGGGCCACGTAGCGCTCGCCCCGGCGATGGCAGCCGCCAGCGCCTGGATCGCATCGCCGTAGATGGCTTCGCCGCCGACCACCATCTTCAGGCCGTTGTAGTCGGGAGGATTGTGGCTGCCGGTGACGGCCACGCCGGTGCCGGTGCCCAGTTCGTAGGTGCCGTAATAGACGATCGGCGTGGTCACCATGCCGATGTCGACGACGCCGACGCCGGCGGCGCGAAAGCCGTCGGCCAGCGCCTGCGACAGCGTCGGCCCCGACAGCCGGCCGTCGCGGCCGATGACCGCCTCGCGGGCGCCGGCGCGGCGCGCCTGGTGGCCCAGCGCCAGGCCGATCGCCCGCACGCCGTCGGGCGTCAAGGTGTCGCCGACGACACCGCGGATGTCGTAAGCCTTGAAGATGGAAGCAGGCAGGGCGAGAGCAGCCATGGGCAAAGGTTCCTGGGTCGGGCTTGTGGCAATATTCATCATAACGTCAATGTCCGGCGGCCCCATGCGCAAGGCGATGGCCGGCGGTAATGCGTCCATCGCGCGCATCAGCCGAAGGCAGGTGCAGCCGGGCGGGGCCCAGGCACCGCCATTGCCGGGGCAGGCGCCGGCGAATGGCGCCGGATCACGGTCGGCACGGGGTGGGCCGCGCAGGCGTCTACAATCCTCGCCGCGCGGGGAAGCGGCGCAATCGCCGGGCAAAGCCGTCGTCGGGCACGCGGCTTGCTCAGACGGGCCCGCCGGCCATCCCGCCACGGCAGCACCGCAGCGCCGGTCGCAACCATTCGCACCTCCGCCCTGGCCGCCATTGGAAACTCTTCAGCCATGACCATTCTCGTGACCGGCGGCGCCGGTTTCATCGGCAGCAATTTCGTGCTCGACTGGCTGGCCGGCTGCGACGAGCCGGTGGTCAACCTGGACGCCCTCACCTACGCCGGCAACCTGCGCAACCTGGCGTCGCTGGCCGGTGATTCGCGCCATCGTTTCGTGCACGGCGACATCTGCGATGCGGCGCTGCTCGATGCGCTGCTGGCCGAGCACCAGCCGCGCGCGATCGTGCATTTTGCGGCCGAAAGCCACGTCGATCGCTCGATCCTGGGGCCGCAGGCCTTCATCCAGACCAATGTGGTCGGCAGCTTCACGCTGCTCGAAGCGGCACGCCGCCACTGGGGTGGGCTCGATGCCGCGGCGCGCGAGGCTTGGCGCTTGCTGCACGTGTCCACCGACGAAGTCTACGGTTCGCTCGAACCGCAGGCGCCGGCGTTCACTGAGACGCATCGCTACGAACCCAACAGCCCGTATTCGGCCAGCAAGGCAGCCAGCGACCATCTGGTGCGAGCCTACCACCACACCTACGGCCTGCCGGTGCTGACCACCAACTGTTCGAACAACTACGGCCCCTATCACTTCCCCGAGAAGCTGATTCCGCTGATCATCCACCACGCGCTCGCCGGCCAGCCGCTACCGGTGTACGGCGACGGACAGCAGGTGCGCGACTGGCTGTACGTCGGCGATCATTGCGCGGCGATCCGCCGCGTGCTGCAGACCGGCCGGCTCGGCGAGACCTACAACATCGGCGGCTGCAACGAAAAAACCAATCTGGACGTGGTGCGCACGGTGTGCGCAATGCTCGACGAGCTGTCGCCGCGCGGCGACGGCCAGTCGTATGCAACGCAGATCGCCTTCGTGCGCGACCGCCCCGGCCACGACCGCCGCTATGCGATCGACGCCGGCAAGATCGAACGCGAGCTGGGCTGGCGCCCGGCCGAGACTTTCGAGACCGGCCTGCGCAAGCCCATTCTCTGGTACCTGCAACACCAGGATTGGGTGCGCGAGGTCACCAGCGGCGAATACCGCGAATGGGTGCACAGGCAGTATCAGCCATGAAGATTCTGCTGCTGGGCAAGAACGGCCAGGTCGGCCATGCGCTGCAACGCGCGCTGGTGCCGCTGGGCGAATTGCACGCGCTGGACCGCGCGCAATGCGATCTGGCCGATGAGGCAGCGCTGCGCGCGGCGATCCGCCGCATCGCGCCGCAGGTGATCGTCAACGCGGCCGCCTATACGGCAGTCGACCGCGCCGAGAGCGAAGCCGAGCTGGCGCAGCGCATCAACGCCGACGCGGTGGCCGCCATCGCGCAGGAAGCGGCGGCGCAACGCGCCTGGCTGGTGCACTACTCCACCGACTACGTGTTCGACGGCGACAAGAATTCGCCCTACGACGAAAGCGACGACACCGCGCCGCTGTCGGTCTATGGCCGCAGCAAGCTCGCCGGCGAGCAGGCAATCGCGGCGGCGCACGGCCGGCATCTGGTATTCAGAACCAGCTGGGTCTATGCGGCGCATGGCAGCAACTTCGCCAAGACCATGCTGCGGCTGGCCGCGCAGCGCGCCACGCTGAGCGTGGTGGCCGACCAGTTCGGCGCGCCGACCAGCGCCGAGCTGATCGCCGACGTCACCGCGCTGGCGCTGTATCGCGTGCTGGCCTGCGAAGGCGGCGAAGCGCTGGCCGGCCTTTATCATCTGAGCGCCGCCGGCCAGACCAACTGGTGCGACTATGCGCGCTTCGTGATCGGGCGGGCGGCGAGTCATGGGCTGCCGCTGCAAGCCTCCCCCGAGACGGTGCGACCGATAGCCACCGCCGACTACCCGACCGCCGCGCGGCGGCCGCGCAATTCACGGCTCGACAGCGGCCGGCTGCGCGCCGCGTTCGGCCTGCATCTACCCGATTGGCGCCATCACCTCGCCTCGATGATCGACGATCTCGCCACCCGCGACAATTCAGCATGACACGCAAAGGCATCATCCTCGCCGGCGGCGCCGGCACACGGCTGCACCCGGCCACGCTGGCCGTTTCCAAGCAGTTGCTGCCGGTATTCGACAAGCCGATGATCTACTACCCGCTGAGCACGCTGATGCTGGCGGGCATCCGCGACATCCTGGTGATCTCGACGCCGCAAGATACGCCGCGCTTCGAGCAGTTGCTGGGCAGCGGCGAGCAATGGGGCCTGCGGCTGTCGTATGCGGTGCAGGCCTCGCCCGACGGGCTGGCGCAGGCATTCCTGATCGGCGAAGATTTCATCGGCGATGATCCATCGGCGCTGGTGCTCGGCGACAATATTTTCTACGGGCACGATCTGCAACCGCTGCTGGTCAACGCAGTGGGCCGCCGCACCGGCGCCACCGTGTTCGCCTATCACGTGCACGATCCCGAACGCTACGGCGTGGTCGAGTTCGATGCGCAGGGGCGCGCCATCAGCCTCGAAGAAAAACCGCAGCGGCCGAAATCGCACTACGCGGTCACCGGTCTGTATTTCTACGATGCCGAGGTGGTGGCATTGGCCAAGACGCTGCGGCCGTCGGCGCGCGGCGAACTGGAAATCACCGACCTGAACCGGCTGTATCTGCAGCGCGGCCAGCTCGACGTCGAGCTGATGGGCCGCGGCTATGCCTGGCTCGATACCGGCACGCATGAATCGCTGCTCGACGCGAGCCAGTTCATCGCCACGCTGGAAAACCGGCAGGGGCTGAAGGTGGCCTGCCCCGAAGAGATCGCTTATCGCCAGCGCTGGATCGACGCCGCGCAGCTCGAACGGCTCGGCCAGGCGCTGGCGCGCAATGCCTATGGGCAATACTTGCTGCGACTGATCAACGAACCTCCCCTGCGATGAACTCCCAGCGCCTGGCGATTCCCGACGTCGTGCTGATCGAACCGAAAGTGTTCGGCGATGCGCGCGGCTTCTTCTACGAAAGCTTCAATCAGCGCAGCTTCGCCGCCGCCACCGGCAGCGCGCTGCAGTTCGTGCAAGACAATCATTCGCGCTCGCTGCGCCATGTGCTGCGCGGCCTGCACTATCAGATCCATCAGCCGCAGGGCAAGCTGGTGCGCGTGATCGCCGGCGAAGTGTTCGACGTCGCCGTCGACCTGCGCCGCAGCTCGCCGCACTTCGGGCACTGGGTCGGCGCCCATCTGTCGCAGGAAAACCGCTGCCAGTTGTGGGTGCCGCCAGGCTTTGCGCACGGCTTCGTGGTGCTGTCGGAACACGCCGAGTTCCTGTACAAGACCACCGACTATTACGCGCCCGAACACGAACGCTGCATCGCCTGGAACGATCCGGCGCTGGCGATCGACTGGCCGATCGACGCGGCGCCGATCCTGTCGGGCAAGGACACGCAAGGCCTGGCGCTGGCCGACGCGCCGGTCTACGACTGACGCGCCGCGCCGACGCTGCATGCCCGAAGCGCTTCAGCGAGCCGACAAGAACGACACGGCCGACGTGCTGGTGGTCATCGTGAGCTGGAACTCGGGACCGTGGCTGTCCGATTGCCTGCAAGCGCTGGCTGCGCAGAGCTGCCGCCCGCGGCACACGCTGATCTGGGACAACGGCAGCGACGCCGCCACGTTGGCCGTGCTCGATACGCTGCCGCAGCGCTTTGCCGGCGTGCAGGTTCATCGCAGCGGCCGCAATCACGGCTTCGCCGCCGGCAACAACCTGGCCGTGGCGGCGGCACCGGCATCACGCTTCGTGCTCACGCTGAACGCCGACGTGGTGCTGCAGCCCGATTGCCTGCAACGGATGCTCGATCGGCTGGAACGCGATCCGCGGCTGGCAGCGATCGGCGCAGTCCAGGTGCGGCCCGACGGCGTGACGATCGATGGGCTGGGCGACATGCTGCATGCCAGCGGCATCGGCTGGCGCGAAGGCTACGGCCGATCGTGGCAAGGCGCAGCCCCCCTCGGCGAACGCACTGCCGCCGACAGCGGCGAACGTGGTGCTGCGCTTGCCAGCCTCGCTGCGCTGCCGGCCTTCTCACCGTGCGCCGCCGTGGCGCTGTATCGGCGCAGCGCCTTCGAAGCAGTCGGCGGCTTCGATGCCGATTTCTTCTGCTATTTCGAAGACGTCGATCTCGGCTATCGCCTGCGGCTGGCCGGCTGGCAGTGTGCGGTAGCCCCCGACGCACGCGCCACGCACGTCGGCTCGGTGAGCACCGGCGCCGGTAGCGACTTCGCCGTGTATCACGGCCATCGCAATCTGGTGTGGTGCTTCGTGCAGAACACGCCGGCGCCGCTGCTGTGGCTGACGCTGCCGCTGCATCTGGCGATGACGGCCTGCACGCTGGCCCTCTACGCCCTGCGCGGCCGCGCCGGCGTAGTGCTGCGCGCCAAGCGCGATGCGCTGCGCGGACTGCCGCACGCCTGGCGCAAGCGACGCGCGATCCAGGCGCAGCGGCGCGCCGGCACGGCGGACATCGGCACCGCCTTGCGCTGGGGCCTGCGACGATGAGTACGCGGCTCGACATGAGCGCCGGCGCGCGCCAATATGAGCCGGAGCGCGAGCAGGAACGCGCAACGCTGCTCGTGTCGATCGTCAGCTATCACTCCGACACCGCCGCGCTGCGCGCCACGCTGCTGTCGCTGGCGGCAGCGGCGCGGCGCTTGCGCGAGCAGCTGGATTGCACGACGCGGCTGGTCATCATCGACAACTCGGAAGGCGGCCACGACACGCAGCGCATCCACGATTGCATCGCCGAACTGTTGCACGCACCGGCGCTGCCACTGGCGATCACCGTGCGCGGCACCGGCCGCAACCTGGGCTATGGCGCGGCCAACAATCTGGCGCAGCGTGAAGAGCCGGACGCCGGCTACGTGCTGATCCTGAACCCCGACGTGATGCTCGACGCCGACGCACTGTGCACCGGCATCGCGGCGCTGCGCCGGCAGCGGTCGCTGACGGCCGTGCTGCCGCGCGCGGTCGACGCCGCCGGCGTCGACTTGCATCTGTGCCGCCGGCTGCCCGGCTTTGCCGTGCTGCTGGCGCGCGCCTTCATGCCGGCACGCTGGCAAGCACGCTTGCCGTGGCTGCGCCACCGGCTCGACGTCTATGAGATGCGCGACCGGCCCGTCGATCAGCCGCACGATGAAACGACCTGCGCGAGCGGCTGCTTCATGCTGATCCGCGGCTCGGCCTGGCGCGGGGTCAACGGCTTCGACCCGGCTTTCTTCCTGTATTTCGAGGATTACGATCTCAGCATGCGGCTGCGCGCGCTCGGGCCCCTGCGCTATCTGCCGGAAATGCGCATCCGCCACGACGGCGGCGGCGCGGCCGCCAAGGGCTGGCGTCACATCCGCTTGTTCGGCGCATCGGCACTGAAGTTCTTTAGCCGTCATGGCTGGCGGTGGTGATGCAGGAGACGAGTGCGATGAGTGCGAACGCGGCGGCGCCCTCGGCCCAGGCGCCTCGCTGCCTGGTCACCGGCGCCTCGGGCTTCGTCGGCGCGGCACTGTGCCGGCATCTGCTGGCGCGCGGCTGGACCGTGCACGCGCTGGCGCATCGCCACCCCGAACGCGTGCCGACGGGCTGCGCCAGCCTCACGCGCGCCGACCTGCTCACCGACGACGGCTGGCGCGCGCGGCTGGACCAGGTCGATTGCGTCGTGCATTCGGCCGGCCACGCCCATTCGGCCTGGGACGGCAGCGCGGCCCAGCGTGAGCGGATCATTGCGGCCAATGTGCGGCCCTGCGCAGCCCTCGGCCGCGAAGCATTCCGGCGCGGCCTGCACGTCGTGCTGATCAGCTCGGCCAGCGTATTCGGCGAAGCGTCGGCGCAAGCGCTGACGCCCGACAGCCCGCTGCGGCCAGCCGGCCCCTATGCCGAATCGAAATGGCTGGCCGAGCACGCGCTGCGCAAAGCAGCCGAGCCGCTGGGCGGGCGCTGGACGATCATCCGCCCGCCGCTGGTCTACGGCCCTGGCGTGCGCGCCAATTTCCTGCGGCTGATGCGTTGGATCGATCGCGGCTGGCCGCTGCCGCTGGGCGCGGTGAACAATCGCCGCAGCCTGATCGGCGTCGACAATCTGGCCGATCTGATCGGCACGGTGCTGCTCGACGGCACGGCGCAGCAGCGCGTGCTGCTGCCAGCCGACAGCCATTGGTCGACGCCGGCGCTGGTGCGGGCGCTGGCGCGGGCGCTGGATCGGCCGGCACGGCTGATCGCGGTGCCGGAAGGCGCACTGCGCGTGGCCGCGGCCATCGCCAGCCGACTCGGCGCATCGCGCCTGGCCGCTCCGCTGCACACACTGACCCGCTCGCTGGCGCTGCACGACGCCTGGTTGGCCGACGCGCTCGGCTGGCAGGCGCCGCTCAGCCCGGCCGAGGGCTTGCAGGCCACGGCTGACTGGTTCCGGCAGACCGGCGGCGCCGAAGGCAGGCATACTGCCACGCGGAGCGGTGGAACATGACGATACTGACGACTCCCTGGCAGCTGTTGGCCGTAGCTGCGGCGGCAGCGCTGCTGGCCGCTGCGGCAATCGCCGTGATGCGCCGCACCGGCTGGGGCGCCGCAGCGCTGGATCAGCCCAATGCGCGCTCGATGCATCGCGTACCGGTGCCGCGCACCGGCGGCATCGCGCTGGTCGGCGCACTGCTGCTGGCGGCCTTGAGTGCCGATGCGCGACTGCCCGACGAGCTGGCGCTGCTATGGCTGCCCGCCCTGGTCCTTGCTTTGCTGGGGGCTATCGATGATCGGCACGGCTTGCCGGTGCGGGTTCGGCTGCCGGTCCAACTGGCGGCGGCCTTGCCGGTGGCCTGGTCGGTAGCTGGCGCGGTGGCCAGCTCTACGGCCGGTGGTTCCGCTTCAGCACTGGCCATGGCGGCAAGCATCGTGCTGCTCGCGCTGGCAATCGGCTGGAGCACCAACTTGTACAACTTCATGGACGGCATCGACGGCTTGGCCGGCACCATGGCGGTGATCGGCTTCGGTGCCCTGGCACTGGCCTGCCCGCCCGGCACGACGCTGGCCGTGCTGGCCGCCGCCACGGCCGGCGCGGCGATCGGCTTTCTGCTGTTCAACCGGCCGCCGGCGCGCATCTTTCTGGGCGACGTGGGCTCGATCCCGCTCGGTTTCCTGGCGGCCGGCATCGGCCTGGTCGGCTGGCGCGACGGCTACTGGCCGCTGTGGTTCGCACCGCTGGTGTTCCTGCCGTTCGTTTGCGATGCCAGCGTGACGCTGGCGCTGCGCCTGGCGCGCGGCGAACGGGTGTGGACGGCGCACCGCCAGCACGCCTACCAGAAGCTGGCCCTGCTTGGCCTGGGCCACGGCGGCACCACCGCCGTCTATGGCGCGTTGATGCTGGCTTGTGCCGCGATCGCCCTGACGAGCCGCGATTGGCCGCCGGCACGGGCATCGATCGCGATCGCTGCCATAATCGTGCTGCATTTGTTCGGATACGGCTGGGTAGCCCGGCGGTGGCGGCACCGGCAAACGCTTTCGTCTGGAATCGTCCGTTGATGAACAACAAGCATCTTTACGCGCGCCGCTACATCGCCATCGCCTACGACGTGGTCGTTGCCGTCTGCGCGTGGTTGTTCTGCTTCTGGCTCGGCTATGGCTTCGCATTGCCCGACTCGGCGCAGAGCGTGATGCTGCAGAGCCTGCCGCTGGTGGTCGGCAGCCAGCTCGCGTGTTTCGCCTGGTTCAAGCTGCATCGCGGCATCTGGCGCTATGCCAGCCTGCACGATTTCCGCCAGATCGCGCTGGCGGTCGGCTGCGGCACGCTGCTGGTCACGCTGATCCTGTTCTTCTACAGCCGCGCCTATCTGGTGCCGCGCTCGGCGCTGATTCTCGATCCGCTGATCCTGATCCTGCTGATGGGCGGCGGGCGCATCACCTATCGCTGGTGGAAGGAAAACCTGCCGTATTCCAGCGAGGTGGAACCCAGCCGTCCGGTGCTGATCCTGGGTGCCGGCGAAGGCGCGTTCCGCCTGATCCAGCAATTGCACCGCACGCCGACCTGGGCGGTGGTGGGCCTGCTCGACGACGACACCTCGAAGATCGGCCGCAACATCGCCGGGCTGCCGATTCTGGGCCGCTGGCGCGACGTGGCCAAGATCGCCGGCGCCACCGGCGCCAAGCATGCGCTGCTGGCCATTCACAAGGCCGACCACACGGTGCGCCGGCGCGCCTTCGATCTGTGCCGCGCCTGCGGCGTGAAGCTGCTGGTGGTGCCCGACATCGACGACCTGATCTCGGAGCGGGTGCGCGTGTCCACCATCCGCGACGTCGACGTCGACGACCTGCTCGGCCGCGATCCGGTGCAGCTCGACTTCACCGGGCTCAATCAGTTGCTGGCCGGCCGCAACGTGCTGGTCACCGGCGCCGGCGGCTCGATCGGTTCCGAGCTGTGCCGGCAGATCGCGCGCTTCCGGCCGGCGGCGATGGTGCTGTTCGAGGCCAGCGAATACGCGTTGTATCGCATCCATGAAGAACTGCAGCGCGACTTCCCCGATCTGCAGATCCACCCGGTGATCGGCGACGTGAAAGACAGCAGCCGCTTGCGCCATACCTTCGCGCATCATCCGATCGACATGGTGTTTCACGCGGCCGCCTACAAGCACGTGCCGATGATGGAAACGCTCAACGCCTGGCAGGCGATTCTGAACAACACGCTGGGCACGCTGCGCTTGATGGAGGTGATCGCCGAGTATCCGGTCGATCGCCTGGTGTTCGTCTCCACCGACAAGGCGGTGAACCCGACCAGCGTGATGGGCGCCAGCAAGCGGCTTGCCGAGATGCTGCTGCGGCAATGGCATCGCAAGATCGGCACGCGCATCATCATCGTGCGCTTCGGCAATGTGCTGGGCTCGACCGGCAGCGTGGTGCCGAAGTTCAAGGAACAGATCGCGCGCGGCGGTCCGATCACCATCACGCACCCCGAGATCACGCGCTATTTCATGTCGGTGTCGGAAGCTTCACAGCTGATGCTGCAGGCAGCGCTGATGGGGCAAGGCGGCGAAATTTTCGTGCTCGACATGGGCAAGCCGGTGCGCATCCTCGATTTGGCGCAAGACCTGGTGCGGCTATCGGGGCTGGCCGAGCATTCGATCCCGATCGAGTTCACCGGGCTACGGCCAGGCGAGAAGCTCTACGAAGAGTTGCTGTCGGACGACGAAGCTACCTTGTCTACGCCGCACCCGAAGCTGCGCGTGGCACGCCCGGCCGACAGCCAGAGCGGCGCCTGGGAAGCCTTGGTGCGCAAATGGCTGGAAGAATCCGCCAACCTGGGCGACGACGAAGTGCGCGCGGGCCTGGCGCGTTTCGTACCCGAATACCAGCCTTTCCAGGGCAGCGGCAGCAACGTGATTCCGCTGCGTGATCCGGCCCTGGGGCGCGACGGCAGAGTATCGGCCAATACTTGAGCGTTGCGGGCGCCGCCTCACTCCGCCTTGATCTTCGCTGTCGTGATCAGATCGGCCCAGCGCTTGCGATCGTCGACGATGAAACTCGCAAATTCCTGCGGCGAGGAGCCGACCGGGCCGGCGCCCAGGGCCAGCAACTGATCCCGCACCGACGGCTTGGCCATCGCCGTCTTGATGGCCTCATGCAGTCCGGCAGCGACGCTGGGCGGCGTGCCGCGCGGCGCCATGAAGCCGATGTAGTTCGAATAGCGCTCGAAGCCGGGCAAGCCCGCTTCCGCCATGGTCGGCACGTCGGGATAGTCCGGCCGGCGCTCGGCGGTCGTCACGGCCAGCACCCTGAGCTTTTTGGTCTGCACCATCTGCTGCAAGCCCACCATCGGGAAGAACATGAAGTCCACACGCCCGGCCATGACCTCGAGCATGGCGGGTGCATTCCCCCGGAAGGGCACATGCACCATGGTGCCGCCGGCACGGCTGGCCAGCAGCTCAGCGGCCAGATGGCCCGAGCCGCCGATCCCGGCTGAAGCATAGGTCACGCCAGACGCCGTCTTGGCCTTGGCGACGACGTCGGCCACCGATCGAAACGGTGAGTCATATGGAACGATCAGTGCACTGAACAGCGTAACGGCCTGCGAAACCGGCACCACGTCGTTGATCGGATCGTACTTGGTCTGCTCCGGGATCAGGAGCGTATTGACGTTGTGGGTCAAGCTGGTGACGAGCAGAGTGTTGCCGTCCGGCGGTGACTTGATCAGGGCCATGGTGGCGAGATTGCCGCTGGCGCCCGTCAGGTTCTCGACGACCACCGCCCGTTTGAGCACTTGCCCCACCTCGCCGCCGATCAGGCGGCCGATCACGTCGGTAGGGCCACCCACGGCGAAGCCGATGTACAGCTTCAGAGGCGGAGCGCTCTGGGCAAAAGCGCTCAGCGCAGGTAAGCCGAACAGCGTAGCAGCAAGCAGCGCAAGTGCGCCAATGTGACGTCGTTTCACGTTGTGCTCCTCAATATAGTGGGTATCTGTGCGCAAAGCGCGCTGCCGGCTCAGCCGGGCTTGGCGGCTTGGCCCACGTCTTTTCGCCAGGCGCAGGCGGCGTCGTAGAGCATGCTGGATTCGCTGGGCGCCACGAAGATCGAGCAGCCGCGGTCGCGCCAATGCGCGACATCGCCGGCGCCGTAGATGGCAGTGATCGATGCCACCGCCTGTCCGCTCGGCCGCCGCGCCGATTCGCGCTGCACGGCGGCCAGGATCTTGTCGCAGGCCTCGACCACGGCCGAGTCGCCCGACATGCCGGGCCGGTCGAAATCGTTGGCCAGGTCGGCACGACCCAGCAGCACCGCGTCCAGCCCGTTCGGCACCGACAGGATCTGCTCGATCTGCTCGACGCCCGAACGGTTTTCGATCAGCCCGACGATCACCACGTCTTCGTTGCGGCTGGCGGCATAGGCGGCGTACTCCTTGCGGAAAGCGCCATGGCGAGCAGCCCGCGTCTGGGTGCACGTACCGCGCAAGCCGGCTGGCGCATAGCGGGCTGCCAATGCCGCGCGCCTCACGTCGTCGGCGTTCTCGACGAACGGAACGGCAACTCCGACAGCGCCGATCTCCATCGCGTGCAGGATGGTCTGCGGCGTATTCTCGTGCACGCGCACCACCACCGGCAGGCCATAGACTTCGGCAGCGCGCACCATGTTTTCCATGGTCTCCCAGCTCTTGGGCGAGTGCTCGTGGTCGAGGATGAAAAAGTCCAGGCCCGCTTCGGCCAGGATCTCGATGACCGAGGGATGGGGCAGAAAAACGAAGGAACCGAGCAGCGTGTCGCCTTGGCGCATGCGCTGGCGCAGCGGCAAGCGTTGCACGTAGCGCGTGCGATAACGATCGGCGGAATCGGGTGTGTGCATGGATGCAAGGATTGATGTGCTCGAGACGGGCGCGCGGGCAGCTTGCGCGAGAAAAGCCTGGCCGCGCCGAATGCATCATGGCGATGCGCGGCGCTTGCGTCTAATACTGTCTTATCCGCCGCTGATACTCTTGGCGTATCAAGGGATGTCCTTTTTCCAGCGCCCCATTGCGTGCCGTGCGCCTTGCGTACGGCGCACGGCCAGGGAAGAAGGCGGCGGACTCCCAGCGGCAGTGCGCCACTGCGCGGCCGCACGAAAGGCAAGGATGGTTTCGACATGACCGATCTGCGACAACTGCGGCACTTCATCGCCCTGGCCGAAACCTTGAACTATCGCGCGGCCGCGCAGCGGCTGCACATGGCGCAGCCGCCCCTGAGCGCTTCGATCCGCAAGCTCGAATCGCAGCTGGGTTGTCAGCTCTTCGAGCGCAATCGCCGCGGCACGCTGCTTACGCGCGCCGGCCAGGCTGCGCTCGTCGACGCGCGGCGCGTGCTGGCGGAGCTCGATCAATTCGAGGCCTCGGTGCGCAACGCGGCCAATGGGCTGGCGGGGACACTCACCGTCGGCTACGTCGCATCCACCACCTACGAGGTGCTGCCGCGGGTGCTGCCCATGTTTCGTGCCGCCTGCCCGGCGGTGCGTCTGAAGCTGGTCGAACAGCCGTCGATGGGCGTGCTCGACCTGGTGGAAAACCGCGAAGCCGACATTGGTCTGTTGCGGATGCCGCTCGGCCATGCCACGCATGCGCAGATGGCGCATCTGCACGACGATCCCTTCATCGCCGCCCTGCCGGATACGCCGCGCTGGCGCGCATCGGATAGCATCCATTTGTCGGAACTGGCAGATGAGCCGTTCGTGATCTATTCGGCGCAGTTTGCCCGGTCGACCACGATGCTGGCCTGCCAACAGGCCGGCTTCACGCCGCAGGTCTCACAGGAGGCGTCAGGCGTGCCGACCGTGGTGAGCCTCGTCAAGTGCGGCCTGGGCGTCGCGCTGGTGCCCGGGGTCGCACGGGTGTGGCCGATGCCGGGCGTCGTTTTCAAGCGCCTGCGCGGCGTCTCGCGCAAGATGCAGATGGGCCTGGCCGTGGCCTGGCTGGCGGAAATGGACTCGCCGTTGATGCGGCGCTTTCGAGAAGTCTTGAGGCAGGCTTATCCGCGCGCCAGCGCAGCTTTGGCGCCTGGTGCGGATACGCCATGACGGTCGTGCGCCCCATGAGCTGACTCAGCGGCCTGCTCGTGCAGCGGCGCCGCGTGCACAATGCGCAGATGACCCCAATTTCCCGCTCCCCCCGTCTCCCCGCCCTTTCTTCAACGGCATCCCCCTGGGTCATCGGCGACGTCCAGGGCTGCCTGGATTGCCTGCTGAAGCTGGTCGAGCAACTGCCGGCCGATGCGTCGCTATGGCTCACCGGCGACCTGATCAATCGCGGGCCGCAATCGCTGGCCAGCCTGCGCTGGGCGATGGCGCAGGGCGACCGGCTGGTCACCGTGCTGGGCAATCACGACCTGCATCTGCTGGCCGTGGCCAACGGCATTCGCAAGGCGCATGGCAGCGATACGCTGGACGAGATCCTGGCCGCGCCCGACCGTGACGAGTTGATCGATTGGCTGCGCCGGCGGCCGCTGGCGCATCACGACCATGGCTGGCTGATGGTGCATGCCGGCGTGCTGCCGCAATGGGACGTGGCGCAGACGCTGGCGCTGGCCGGCGAGGTCGAAACGGCGCTGCGCGGCGACGGCTGGGTCGATTTCCTGCGGCAGATGTACGGCAACGAACCGGCTCGATGGGACGACTCGCTGGCCGGCGCCGACCGGCTGCGGGTGATCATCAACGCGCTGACGCGGCTGCGCTTTTGCACGCCTGATGGCCGCATCGATTTTGCCGCCAAAGCTGGCCTCGATCAGGCGCCGCCGGGTCTGATGCCGTGGTTTGACGTGCCGCAACGTGCCACGCGCGGTGCGCCGATCGTGTTCGGCCACTGGTCGTCGCTCGGACTGATGCAACGGCCCGATCTGCTGGCGGTGGACACCGGCTGCGTCTGGGGCGGCGCGCTGACGGCGGTTCGGTTGGATGATCGCGCGGTGCGGACGCAGGCCTGCCCGGCTGCGGCGGCTTGGGAGTGAATGCCGCCTTTTGTGCCCGCCATTCGGCCTAGGATTGTCTTACGACGCCTGGTCGATTCACCTGGCAGCCGGATAGAGTCAAATGGATCCATGGCCGTATCAATGCCGGCGCACGCGACCACTGAACTCCCTATGCCCGACCAACCACTCGCCGATTCGCCGGAGCCACCGTTTGCCCATCCGGTCGGCGGCGACCATAATGTTTCGATGCATCCGCTGCAAAACCTGTCCAGACGCGTCGGGCGCCTCGAACACCGTGCCGATCAAGTCGACCAGCGCCTCGAACGTATCGAAGGCCGTCTCGAACGCGTGGAAAGCCGTCTCGAGCGCGTCGAAGATCGTCTCGAACGCCTCGAAGGCGAAACTCACGTCCTGAAGGCTGACGTGGCAGTGATCAAGTCGAACTACGCCACCAAAACCGACGTGGCGAACGCGCGCTCTTCGATCATCCTCTGGATAGTGAGCGCGATATTTCTGGCCCAGTTGCTGCCCACCCTGCCGGCAGTCCTGCGCGCACTCGAAGCAGCCAGGTAATCGCGGCCGCGAGCGCGATCAGCCCCGTGCCGGGTTGCCCCGCGCCCGCAAGGCCCTCACCACCTGCGGCAACTCATCATCGAACGGCAGGCGCAGCCGCTCGGCGATCGCATGCCGGGCATGCGCGGCCACCGCCTGGCGCGTGGCGCCGCTCACGGGCCCCAGATAGTGAGTCTCGGCGATCACCGTCGGTTCGCCCAGCACGCGGAAGAACGAAATCACGAACGTGGTGGTGCCGATGAAACGCACCGCCTCGGGCATCTCGCCGCGTTCATCCACGTAGCGGATGCCGACCGGCACGATCGGCGCGCCGGCACGCAGCGCCGCTTCGATCAGGTTGCCATGGAACGGCAACAGCCGATCGCCGGCCCCGGTGGTGCCTTCGGGGAAGACGGCTACGCGACGCCCTTCGCGCAGCGCGCGTTCGATGTGCTGGTTCACGTCGTGGATCGCATGGCGCCGGTGCCGTTCGATGAACAGCGTGCCAGCACCGGCCACCAGCCAGCCGATCAGCGGCCAGCGGCGGATCTCGGCCTTGGCGACGAAGCTGGCGGGCGCGCTGGCCTGCACCAGGAAGATGTCGAGCCACGACACGTGATTGGCCACCATCATGCAGCCGGGCGGCGTGCAGGCGCTACCCGCCGCGGCCGAGCCCGCGCTTAAACGCTCATCGGCCACCTCACGCAAACGAATGCCGCAACAACGCAGCAGCCAGCGCGACCAGCGCGAAGCAATGCGCGCGCGCCGCGGCGCGGCAGCGAACGGAAACACGATCGATACGGTGAGCAAGCCGCCCAGCAGCAGCGCCACCGCCGGCGGCAGGCGCACTGCGATGCGCAGCCAACCGAGCAGGTCGCGGCGCATCGGCTGGTTTCCTGGGCCGTCGACGGAGGGCATCGCGACCGGGCGCGCTAGCGAATCGGCGTCGAACGCTCGAAAGCCACCCGGCCGTCGACCACCGTATAGCGCGTGCGCCCGAGCAGCTCCAGCCCCAGATACGGCGTGTGCTTGCCTTGGCTGAGCAGGCTCTCGCGCGTCACCGTCCAGTGCTCGGCGGGATCGAACACGCACAGGTCGGCCGGCGCACCCGCCTCGATGCGCGCTTGCGCCTGCTTGCTGCCCAACACGGCGGCCGCGCCGACAGTGAGCTTGCCCAGCGCGGTCAACAGACCGGTGCCGCTTTCGGCCGCCCACTTCAGCGTCAGCGGCAGCAGCAATTCCAGCCCGGTAACGCCCGCTTCGGCTTCGGCGAACGGCAGTTGCTTGGCTTCGTCGTCCACCGGTGTGTGGTCGGAGCAGATGGCATCGATCGTGCCGTCAGCCAACGCGGCACGGATCGCATCGCGGTCGCGCTGCGTTCGGAACGGCGGATCGACGCGCAGCTGGCTGTCGAAGTGACCGATGTCGACGTCGATCATGTGCAGGTGATGCACGGCCACGTCGGCGCTGACCGGCAGCCCTTCCTGCTTGGCGCGTCGCACCAGCTCCAGCCCGGCGCCCGACGACAGGCGGCACAGATGCACGCGGCAACCGGTGACGCGCATCAGATCGAAGATGGTGTTCAGCGCCACCGTCTCGGCGATCACCGGCACCCCCGACAGGCCCAAGCGCGCCGCCACCGCGCCGCTGTGCGCCACGCCGCCGCGTGCCAGATGCGGATCTTGCGGCTGCAGCCAGACGGTGAAGCCGAAGGTGCAGGCATATTGCATCGCGCGCAGCAGCACCTGCGTATCGACGATCGGCGCGCCGGCGTGCGAGAAACCGACGCAGCCGGCCTCGGCCAGCTCGGCCATCTCGGTGAGCACTTCACCCTTCAGGCCGACGGTGAGCGCACCCACCGGATACAGCCGCGCCTGATCGAGCCCGCGCGCGCGATACTTGAGCATCTCGACCAGGCCCGGCTCATCGAGCGGCGGGTCGGTGTCGGGCGGGCACGCCAGCCCGGTGATGCCGCCGGCCATCGCGGCGGCCATCTCGGATTCGAGCGAAGCCTTGTATTCGAAGCCGGGTTCGCGCAGCCGCGCGGCCAGGTCGATCAGGCCCGGCCCCACCACCAGCCCGTCGGCGGCGATGACGCGGTCGGCGTGAAAGCCGGCCGGCGGTGCGCCGATGGCGACGATGCGGCCGTCGGCCACGTGAAGATCGGTGGCGGCGTCTAAGCCGCTGGCCGGGTCGATGACGCGGCCGCGTTCAATGGACAGTCTCATGCTCACGATTGGGCGAGGATGCTCATGACGGCCATGCGAACCGCAATGCCGAACGTAACCTGATCGAGGATCACCGCCTGCGGGCCATCAGCCACCGCCGAATCGATCTCGACGCCGCGGTTCATCGGGCCAGGGTGCATGACGATGCAATCGGGTGCGGCCAGCGCCAGTTTCTCGGGCGTCAGGCCATAGTGCTTGAAATACTCCTGCGCCGACGGCAGCAGCGCGCCGCGCATGCGCTCGTTCTGCAGCCGCAGCATGATGATCACGTCGGCGCCGCGCAGGCCCTCGTTCATGTCGGTGTAGACGCGCACGCCCATCTGTTCCAGCCCACCGGGCAGCAGCGTGTGCGGACCGATCACGCGCACCTCGGGCACGCCCAGCGTGGTCAGCGCATGGATGTCGGAGCGTGCCACGCGCGAATGCAGTACGTCGCCGACGACCGCCACCGTCAGGCCGGTGAAGTCGCCCTTGAAATGGCGGATCGTGTACATGTCGAGCAGACCCTGCGTCGGATGCGCGTGGCGCCCGTCGCCGGCGTTGATCACGTGCACTTCGCCGCGCCGCGTGCGGTCGATGTGCTGCGCGATCATGTAGGGCGCGCCGCTCTGCGCGTGGCGCACCACGAACATGTCGGCGTGCATCGCGACCAGATTGTCGATCGTGTCGAGCAGCGATTCGCCCTTCGAGGTCGACGAGGTATTGATGTTCAAGTTGACGACGTCGGCCGACAATCGCTTGGCGGCGATCTCGAACGTGGTGCGCGTGCGCGTCGAGTTCTCGAAGAACAGATTGAACACCGACTTGCCGCGCAACAGCGGCAGCTTCTTGACCTCGCGATCGGAAACGCCGACGAAGGTAGCTGCCGTATCGAGAATGTGATGGATCAGCGTGCGCGGCAGACCTTCGATGGTGAGCAGGTGCGCAAGCTCGCCGCGTTCGTTCAACTGGGGATGGCGCAGGGGCATGGTCTATTCGATGCGAAGCGCGAGGCGGCCGTCGTCGCCGCGTGACAGAGCAAAATGCCGATCGCCGGGCAGCGGATGCACGGCGCCGCAGTAGCGCGCCTCGATCGGCAGCTCGCGTCCGCCGCGGTCGAGCAGCACGGCCAGCTCGATGCGCGCCGGCCGGCCGTAGTCGAACAACTCGTTCATCGCCGCGCGCACGGTGCGGCCGGTGTACAGGATGTCGTCGACCAGCAGCAGATCGGCGCCGTCGACTTCGAACGGCAGCTCAGTGGACTTGGGCGTGTTGGGCAGGCCGCGCCGGCCGTAGTCGTCGCGGTGAAACGCCGACGACAGGGTGCCCAGCGGGCTGGTCAGAGCCAGATCGGCGTGCAGCCGTGCGGCGACCCAGGCGCCGCCGCTGTAGATGCCGATCAGATGGACGCGGCGCTGCGGTTCAGCGTGCAGCGCCGGGCGCAGCGTTTCGCGCAGCGCGGCGTAGGTTGCCTCGGCGTCAAGCGTGTTTTCGTTCATCGAAATATTGTCTCAGGATTATGGCGGCGGCTTCGGCGTCGTCAGGCTCGCTGCTCGTCAGGTGCTGTTGCGCTTCCAGCGTGCTGAAACGTTCGTCGACCAGGTCGACCGGCAGCCGGAAGCGGCCCTGCAGTTGCCGGGCGAAGCGTTCGCAGCGCGCCACCGACTGCGGCAGACCGGGTTCGTCGGCGCAGACAGCGCCGTCACCGGGACGGCCGCCACCGGGGC
>JAFKGG010000453.1 GCA_017307915.1 Burkholderiales bacterium
ACAGGTCGCGCGCGATGCTGCCGTAATTGGCGCTGGCGTAGCGGGGCGCGTTGTGCGGCTGCGCCGCCGAACGGTACAGACCGCCGGCGGCGGCGCCCAGCAGATAGGCCGGCGGCTGCGCACCACCGCGCGCGCGTTCGGCGGACACCAGCACCACGGCCGCGGCGCCGTCGTTTTCCATGCAGCAATCGAACAGGCGCAGCGGCTCGACGATCCAGCGCGCCGCGTCGTAGCGCGCTTCGTCCAGTGGCTTGCCGTGCATGACGGCGCGCGGATTGGCCTGCGCATGGCGATACGAGGCCAGCGCGATGGCGCGCAAGGCTTCGGGCCGAACGCCATGTTCGTGCATGAAGCGGGTGATGCGCAGCGCGAATTTCTGCGGCGGGGCGATCACGCCGTAGGGCGTTTGATAGGCCATTTCGCCGCTGACTGCGTTTTCGCCTACCGTCTGGCCGAAGCGTCCGAACTGGCCTTGCGCCAGGCCGCGGTAGACGACCACGCAGTCGGCCATGCCGGCGGCGATGGCCGCGGCGCCGTTGGCGACTGCCGCTGCGCAGCCGCCGCCTCCGCCGCCCCACTGCATGGTGGCCGAGCGCAGTTGGCGGATGCCCAGCGCGGCGGCCAGCCGGGCCGGGTCGCTGCGGTCGTTGGCGTACGAGGCGAAGCCATCGACGTCGCGCGCGTCGATGCCGGCGTCGGCGCAGGCGGCCAGGATCGCCCGCAGCACCATCTTGAACTCGGGCTCGGGCGACTGGCCGTGCTTGTAGTAGGCGGTTTCGCCGATGCCGATGATGGCGGCTTGGCCGAGCAGAGTGCGTTGCGATGCCATGCCGGTGCTCTCGTTCAGCGCTCGGCCCGGCCGGCCGCGGGCGCGGCCTCAGCCTCGGCGCATACGCGCTGCCCGAACACGCCGACGGCCGCCAGCGCCGCGATGCGCGCATCGTCGTAGCCCAGCACTTCGCGCAGGATCTCGACGCTGTGCTGGCCGATGTTCGGCGCCGGCGTGGGATCGACCACCGGCGTGCGCGCGAAGCGGATCGGCGAGGCGATGTTAGGCACCTGGCCCACCTCGGGATGGGCAATCCAGCTGACTAGATCGCGCGCGCGCGCTTCGGGCGAGCGCAGCGCCTGCCCGACGCTGCGCACTTCGCCGCATGGGATCTGCGCCGCGCGCATGCGTTCCTGCCAATAAGCCCAGGGCTGCGTCGCGAAGATTTCGTCGAGCGTGCGAAACAGTTCTTCCTGCCGCGCCAGGCGGCCGTTGCGATCGGCCAGTACCGGGTCGTCGGCCAGATCGGGGCGTTCCAGCACCTGCAGCGCCAGCCGGTTGAAGATCTTGTCGTTGCCGCAGTTGATGTAGAAAGCCTGGTCCTGCGACTGGAACACGCCCGAAGGGCAGGTGTCGATGCTGGTATTGCCGTGGCGCTTGTGCGGCATGCCGGTCATCAGGTGCTGCATCGAGGCCCAGCCGGTCATCAGCAGCGCGGTGTCGAACAGACCCACTTCCACGTATTGGCCTTCGCCCAGGCGCTGGCGCGCATACAGCGCGCCGAGAACGGCGTTGCCCACCATCATCGCGGTGGAAATATCCATCACCGCCGACGAGGCGCGCACGCCCTGCCGGTCGGGGTAGCCGTTCATCGCGACGAAGCCGCTTTCGGCCTGCGCGATCGGGTCGAAGCCGAGCCGGTCGGCATAGGGCCCTTCGCGGCCGTAGGCCGACACCGCGCAGAACACCACGCCCGGGTTCAACGCGCGGCACACGTCATAGCCCAGCCCCAGGCGCTGCATCACGCCGGCGGAGAAATTCTCGATGACGATGTCGGCGCCGCGGATCAGCTCGCGCGCGACCTCGACCGCTTCGGGTTTTTTCAGATCGAGCGCCAGGCTGCGCTTGCTGCGATTGGCCCAGAAGAACGGCGCGCCGCGCTCGGGCAGCTCTGGCAGCACCGGCGGGTAATAGCGCAGTTCGTCACCGCGCGCCGGCGGCTCGATCTTGATCACGTCGGCGCCCATGTCGGCCAGCATCATGGTGGCCAGGGGGCCGGCGATGAAATGCGTGAAGTCGATGACGCGCACGCCGTCGAGCGCGCGCGGCGCGCCGGCCGGGCGCGGCTGGTAGGGCGGGAACTCGTCGGGCAGCGTGTCGAGTGCTTTGCTCATGCGTGGTCTCAGGGCTGGTAGCCGAAATCGGCGCCCAAGCGCGCCTTGATGAATTCGCCGCCCAGTTTCATCCAATCGCCGCCGCTGGGAATGGTCAGCGAAACGGCGCGCAGCATCAACTGCCCGGGCTGGTCGGCCGACGGCGGCCGCTGGCCTTCGTCGAGGCGGCGCACGCTGTCGAGCAGCAGGCGCCGCGTGCGCACGATGCCGGCGTCGCTGGTGCCCAGGTGTTCCTTGCTGCGGTCATAGATCGACGCCACGCCTGACTGACAGGCGGCGTCTTGCACCCACAGGCCGGGCAGCCCGGAGTTGTAGGTCTGTTGCAGCCCGTAGTGGAACTGGTAGGCGTTGCCGCGATTGTATTTGCTCCAGAACTTCGGGAACGGGCAGGTCACCGGACGTTGCTCGAATGAATCCTCCGATGCGTGGCCGGTCTGGCGCCCGCCGTGGCCTTCGATGAACAGCTTGCGCGTTTTCTCGTAGAAAGCCTGCGTCGGATGGTACGAGAACATGATGCACAGCGTGTGTTCGTCGTCGATCGGCACCCAGGCGTGGCCGCTCAGTTCGGGGTACTGGCTGAACGGCGGCACCAGCGTGTAGAAGGGCATCAGGAATTGATTGACGCGAATGTACTGGTGCTGCGCATCGAGCTGTCGGCGCGAGGCGATGCTCACGCCGCCGTCGTGCGTCACGCATTCGAAGGTCGGGGCCAGGTCCTGCGCCTGCTTCCACTGGTTGATGGCGCCGTCCTTGTGGACGCGGCCGTGCAGGATGGCGGCATGTGCCGAGTCGATTTCACCTTCCAGCGCTTGCAGCCAATTGCATTCCTGCACGCGCAGCGACAGGTGCACTTGCTCCTGCGGCACCAGGTTCCATTCCAGCTCGGGCAGCGGCGGCGCGCGGTCGGGATCGGGGCCCATGTAGGCCCACAGCATGCCGTTGCGCTCGCGCACCGGGTAGGCGGTGATGCGCAGGCGCGCGCGCATCGCGGCGTTGCCGGGTTCGGCGGGCGTTTCCTGGCATTGGCCGTCGGTGGAGAACTTCCACCCGTGATAGACGCAGCGCAGGCCGTCGCCTTCGTTGCGCGCGAACACCATCGGCGCGCCGCGGTGCGGGCAGGCGTGGTCGACCAGGCCGACGCGGCCGCTGCTGTCGCGAAAGGCCACCAGGTCTTCACCGAGAAGCCGTACTCTGTGGGGTTGTCCATCGCTGTCGACGTCGGCCGAACGCAGGAACGGAATCCAGTACAGCCGCATCAGGCGGCCCATGGGGGTACCCGGGCCTACGCGGACCAGGGTTTCGTTGTCGGCGGGCGTGAGCATGACGGTGTCCCCTCCTCATTGGTTGAACCTTAGAACATTTTATGATGAATACCCATCGGTGCGTCAAGCCATGAAAGCCACAGGATCAGACGGCTTGCACGCTGCGGCGTCCGGAAAGGCCGGGGCGGCCCCTGTCGAGGTGTCTTCTGATGCCGCGCAGCGCAGCTCGCTGTCGGTGTTGCGCGCGCTGTGGCCGTTCATGCGCCCCTATCGGGCCCGCGTGGCCTTGGCTGCGGCGGCGCTGCTGGTTGCGGCAGCGGCCACGCTGGTCGTGCCGCTGGCGTTCCGGCAGTTGATCGACGTCAGTTTTGCGCCGGCTGGATCGACGCCGGCGGGGCTGCCGGGCGCCGGCAGCGGCGTCGCAGGCAGCGCAGCCAGCGGCACCGACGCCGCAGCCGCCGCAGCCGCGCGACTAGGCACGGCCAGCAGCGTCGACGTCAACGTCTGGTTCCTGGCACTATTCGGCGTTGCCGTGGTGCTGGCGCTGGGCACGGCCTTGCGCTTCTACAGCGTGTCGTGGCTGGGCGAGCGCGTCACCGCCGACCTGCGGCGTGCCGTCTACCGGCAGGTGCTGCGGCAAGACCCACGCTTCTTCGAAACGCTGAAGACCGGCGAAGTGCTGTCGCGGCTCACCACCGACACCACGCTGATCCAGACGCTGGTCGGCACCAGCATCTCGATGGGCTTGCGCAACGCGCTGCTGTTCGCGGGTGCGCTGGCGATGATGATCGTCACCAGCCCGCAGTTGTCGTCGATCATCGTCGGGCTGCTGGCGCTGGTGGTGCTGCCTATCCTGCTGTTCGGCCGGCGTGTGCGGCGCCTGTCGCGCGACAGCCAGGATGCGCTGGCCGGTTCCAGCGCGCTGGCCGGCGAGACGCTGGGGGCGATCCAGATCGTGCAATCCTATGCACGCGAGCCGATGGAGACGCAGCGCTTTGGCGCCGCCACCGATGCTGCTTTCGCCAGCGCGGTGCGCCGCGTGCGCGCGCGTTCGCTGCTGACCGCACTGGCGATCGTGCTGGTGTTCGGCGCCATCGTGTTCGTGCTGTGGCTGGGCGCGCACGCAGTGCTGCAAGGGCGGCTGACCACCGGGCTGCTGACGCAGTTCATCCTGTACGCGGCGCTGGTGGCCGGCTCCACCGGCGCGATCGCCGAGGTGCTGGGTGACGTGCAGCGTGCGGCCGGCGCCACCGAGCGCTTGCTCGAACTGCTCGAAGCGCAGCCGCAGATCCGCGCGCCGGCGCAACCCGAGCGGCTGGTGCCGTCGTCGGCCGGCGCCACGGTGGCCTTCGATGCGGTGAGTTTCTGCTATCCATCGCGGCCCGACGAGCGCGCGCTCGACGAGGTGTCGCTGTCGGTGGCGGCCGGTGAGACGGTGGCGCTGGTCGGTCCCTCGGGTGCCGGCAAGACGACGCTGTTCCAGTTGCTGCTGCGTTTCTATGATCCGCAGGCCGGCTCGATCAGGCTGGGCGGCATCGATCTGCGCCGGCTCGATCCGGCCGAGCTGCGTGCCGCGATCGGCTTCGTCTCGCAAGACAGCGTGGTTTTCTCGGCCGATGCGATGGAAAACATCCGCTACGGCCGGCTCGACGCCAGCGACGACGAGGTGCTGGCCGCCGCGCGCGCGGCGCGGGCGCACGAGTTCATCGAGCGGCTGCCCGACGGCTATCGCACCTTTCTGGGCGAGCGTGGTGTGCGGCTGTCGGGCGGGCAGCGCCAGCGCATCGCCATCGCGCGTGCATTGCTGAAGAATCCGCCGCTGCTGCTGCTCGATGAGGCCACCAGCGCGCTCGATGCCGAAAGCGAGCGCGCCGTGCAGGCCGCGCTCGACGGCGCGATGCGCGGCCGCACCACGTTGGTGATCGCGCATCGGCTGGCTACCGTAGTTGGCGCCGATCGCATCGTCGTGCTCGATCATGGCCGCATCGTCGAGGTCGGCAGCCATGCTGAACTGGTGGCTCGCAACGGGTTGTATGCGCGGCTGGCGGCGATCCAGTTCGAAGCGGGGGCGACTACCTGAAAACAAACTGCAGTAGATTCGCCGTTCGCAGGGTCACGCAATCTTCACGTACAGGAACACACCGCGACATGAATTCACCGCTGCTGCTGATGGCGCCGCTCTACCCGGCCACGCAACAGGAACTGGAAACGCGCTACCGCTGCCATCGGCTGTGGGAAGCCGCCGATCCGGCGCAACTGCTGGCGCGTATCGGCGCCGACTGCCGCGTCGCAGTGACCAATGGCGGCCGCGGTATCGAGGCCGCCACGATGGAGCGCCTGCCGGCGCTGCAATTGGTGGCCAACTTCGGCGTCGGCGTCGATGCGCTCGACCTGAATTGGTGCCGTGCACACGGCGTGGCGGTGACGAACACGCCCGACGTGCTGACCGACGACGTCGCCGACCTGGCGCTGGCCTTGCTGCTGGCGGCGGTGCGGCGCATTCCCGCCGGCGATCGCTTCGTGCGCGAAGGCCGCTGGCTCAAGGGCGGCATGGGGCTGACGCCGAGCCTGCAAGGCCGGCGCGTGGGCATCGTCGGACTGGGCCGCATCGGCCGGGCGATCGCGCAGCGCTGCCTGGCGTTCAACACCGCGATCGGCTATTGCGGGCCGCGCCGCAAAAGCGACGTCGATTGGCATTACGCCGACAGCGTGGTGGCGCTGGCGCAGTGGGCCGACGTGCTGATCGCCGCCTGCCCGGGCGGGCCCGGCACTTACCGGCTGATTTCACGCGAGGCGCTGCAGACGCTGGGGCCCGATGGCGTATTCGTGAACATCGCGCGCGGCTCGGTGGTCGATCAGTCGGCGCTGGTCGAGTTGCTGCTGAGCGGCGCGCTCGGCGCGGCCGGGCTGGATGTGTTCGATGACGAACCCCAGGTGCCCGCCGAGCTGTTCGCGCTCGACAAGGTCGTACTGCAGCCGCACCAGGGCAGCGCCACGCATCATTCGCGCGCGGCGATGGGTCAATTGGTGCTCGACAACGTGGCGGCCTGGGCAGCGGGCCGGCCGCTGCTGACGCCGGTGTAGTGCGCTGACGCCGGTTAGCGCGCTAGTGCCGGCGCGGCGCGCTGGTGCCGGTGCAGCGCGCCACCCCCGGCGCAGTGCGCCGCTCGCTACTGCATGATCGGGGCGGGCGGGCTCGTCAGGCGCAGGCGCAGCTTGTCGGCGTCGGCCGCTCTGCCGCCCACGCAAAGCTTCTCGAACAGCGCTACGTATTGGGTGTTCATCACGCCCTGGCCACCCACCGGCCGCCACTTCACCTGGCCCACCGGTGTCCAGCCGCCGTCGGCGCGACCGATCGCCAGCAACTGGTATTCGTGCTGGTCGCAATCGATCGCGTCATAGCTGACGTTGCGCACGCCGTTGCGGCTGGTCACCACCAGCATCAGCCGCACGATGCGATTCTGGTCCACCGCCAGGCTCGGTAGATGGACGGCGAAGCGGTTGGTGGTGGTCGGGCTGACGTAGAACTCGTGCAGACCGGCGGCGTCGGTGGCCGACGGCATCTGCGCCGGCAGTGCCGGCTCGGGGCGCTGCTCGGCGTGGGCGGGCGGCAAGGCCGCGGCCCAGCCGAGCGCGGCGATCAGCGCGATGGTGGGCAGAACGCCCCGGCGCTGACCCGCCGGGTGCACGTCGCTGGATGCGCCGGCGGCATGGCCGGGTGCGCTTGAGCTCATCGTTCCTCGCCTTCGTCGACCGACCGCGTCACCAGCGGTTGCGCCAGTTGCTCGCCCTGCTCAGCGGGCGCATCGATGCGCCGTCCGCGCGCCCAGGCATGGCCGCGCAGATAGCGGCGTGCCTCGGGCACCAGGCCAGGCCGGCTGGCCGGACGCGGATCACCGGGGCGCAGAAAGCGTGACAGCTCGGTCAGCGCCTGGCTGTAGACATCGCGTTTGAATTCGATCACCGCGTCGAGCGGTACCCAGTAGTCGTTCCAACGCCAGGCATCGAATTCCGGATGGCTGGAAGCCCGCAGGTCGATGTCGGAATCACGGCCGAGCAGACGCAGCAGAAACCAGATCTGCTTTTGTCCGCGATAGTGGCCGCGCCACTCGCGCCGTACCCATTGTTCCGGCACTTCGTAGCGTAGCCAGTCGCGTGTCCGGGCGACGATCCGGACATGCTCCGACCGCAGGCCGACTTCCTCGTGCAGTTCGCGCAGCATGGCTTGCTCCGGCGATTCGCCGCGCTTGATGCCGCCTTGCGGAAACTGCCACGAGTGTTCCCGAACCCGCTTTCCCCAGAATACTTCGCTCCTGGAATTGACCAGGATGATGCCGACGTTGGGGCGAAAGCCGTCACGGTCCAGCATGGCCGCACCCCTCAATCTCTTCAATTGGATTGATTATATCGAGCCAATGACGAGAGGGGAGCAGGTTCTGCCTGATCAGGCGTCAGCCGTTGCCGCTTGCTGCGCTGCGCTAACCGGGGCCTCGCCGCGATCGAAGGGCAGGCTTTCGACCACGATGCGATGCATGATGCGTTCGCCCGCGTCGTAGTCGTTCACCGCGAAATGCCAGGTCTGGTAGTTGTCCCAGAAGCCGAGCGAGCCCGCTTCCCAATTGAAGCGGCAGAAGAACTCGGGGCGCTGGCCGTGCCGGAACAGGTATTCGAGCAGCGGGCGGCTTTCCTCCTCGGTCCAGCCTTCGAAGCGCACGGTATAGGCCGGATTCACGTACAGGATGCGGCGGCCGCTCTCGGGGTGGCGCAGCACGACCGGATGGCTGATCTCGGGCGCCGGCGCGCGGCCGGTCTGCATCCGCGCCTGCACGGCGGCATTCGAATGCACGGCACGCAGCGGTTCGAGCGTGCGCTTGAGCCCGTCGGACAAGGCGTCATAGGCCGCCGTCATGCTGGAGAACAGCGTATCGCCGCCGTGCTCCGGCACCTGGCGCGCCAGCAGCATCGTGCCCCAGCTGGGCGCCACCCGATAGACCTGGTCGGTGTGCCAGGTGCCGCCGATGTTGCGCTGGCGGCCGGGTTCCTTGGTTACCTGCGCGATCTCGGTGTAGCCGGGCAGCGGCGGGATGATGCCGCTGTCGGGCACCGTGGGGCGGCCGAACTGGCGCGCGAAGGCAATGTACTGCTCGGCGCTCAGCGTCTGCCCGCGAAAGAAGATGACGCCGTGCTCGACCAGCGCCTGGCGGATCGTCTGGTAGGTCTGCGCGCTCTGCGGCTGCGCCAGGTCCACGTTCAGAATCTCGGCGCCGCAGTGGGTGGTGACGCGGCGGATCTTCAACCTGGAATCGCTCATCGAAAGGGCTCCTTAGGTCTTGCGATCGTGATCAGTGGCGTTCAGCGGCCGGTGGCTTTTTCCACCACCTCGCGGAAGTTGGCCTTCTCGACCACCCCGCGATAGCGCGCGTAATCGGCCTGCACCATCTCGGCGAATTCCTTCGGCGAGGCGGCTTCGGGCTCGAAGCCCAGGTTCATCAAGGTCGTTTCGCCCTGCTGCGAGCGAATCACTTGCCCCATCGCCTGGTTGATGCGCTCGACCACGGCGGGCGAGGTGCGCGCCGGCGCGAACACGCCTAGCCAGTCCTGGAACAGCACCTCGGGGTAGCCCAGCTCGGTCAGCGTCGGCACGTCGGGCAGAAAGCGCGAACGCCGCGCGCCGGCCACCGCCAGCACGCGCAGCCGGCCCGCGCGATGATGGATGATCGAACTGGCGATCGGCAGCACCACCGCCGGCATGTGGCCGCCCAGCACGTCCTGCATGGCCGGGGCATCGCCCTTGTAGGAAACGTTTTCGAGCGGCAGCTTCAGCACGCGCGACAGGGTGCTGCCGGCCAGGTGCTGGCTGGAGCCGTTCTGCGCCGCATAGACGGTGCGCGCCGGATCCTGCCGCACCCATTGCACGTAGTCGGCCAGCGTGGTCACGCTGGCGGGCACTGCGGGGCCGACCGCAAAGGTCAGCATCGAGCGGCCGGCCACGCCCACCGGCACGAAATCGCGCAGCGTGTCGTAGGGCAGATTGCGCGCGACGTGCGGCGAAATCACGATCGGATAGGCCGGCGACAGGAACATCAGGCTGCCGTCGTCGACGCCGCTGTTCTTCACGTATTCATAAGCGATGATGCCGCCGGCGCCGGGCCGGTTCTCGACGATCACCGTGGTGGCGAAGTTCGAGCGCAGCGCCTCGGCGTACATGCGCGCCAGCTTGTCGGTGGCGCCGCCGGCCGGCGAGCCGACAATGATGGTGGCCTGCTTGAGCAGCGGCTGCGTCTGCGCATGCAGCGGCGCGCGCGGCGCCAGCATCGCGGTGGCGAGGCCGGCCGATGAAAGCACGAATCGACGGCGGGTATGCATCGCGGGTCTCCTCTTGTCATCGGGCGCGCTGCGGCGCCTCGTTTCTGTTTCGGCCGTGGCGGCTAGGAGCGCCACGGCCGCAGATGCTCTTCCTTCAGGTCGATGCCGAAGCCGGGCGCATCGGAAGGCCGCAGCTTGCCGTTCACCGGCACCGCCACGCCCGGCAGCCGCATCGCTTCGGCCAGCGGCACGCCCGGGTCGGAGCCCAGCCAGTACTCGGCCAGTTGCGCCTCGGGCAGCGCGAAATGGAAGTGCTGACCGAACGGCAGGCTGGCGCCCGAATGCGGAAAGGTGGACAAGCCGGCCGCCTCGCCGATCGTGTACACCTTCAGCGCTTCGGTCAGGCCGCCGAACCAGCGCAGATCGGGTTGCAGCACGTCGACGCAGCGGCGCTCGACCAGCTCGCGAAACGCATGCCGGCCCTTGTGATCTTCGCCGGTGGCGATCGGCAGCGTCGGTACGGCGCGTTTTAGCTGCACCAGGCCTTCGGTGTCGTGCGGCATCAGCGGCTCTTCGATCCAGCGCAGCCGATACGGCAGCAGCCGTTCCATCAGCCGCGCGGCGAACTCGACGTTGAACGACATCACCGGGTTGAACATCAGGTCGGCGTCGGGCCCGACGGTTTCGCGCGCCTTGGCGATCTTGTCTTCGAGCTTGTTCAGCCCGGCCGTGCCTTCGTCGTAGTGCACCGGGTTGCTGACCTTGAAGGCCTTGAAGCCCAGTTCCATCGTCCAGTCGAGATCGTCGCTGGTGCAATAGCAGTCGATCGCGTCGCGGCACGGGCCGCCGATCAGGCTGTAGACCGGCACGCCGAGCAGCTTGCCCTTCAGATCCCACAGCGCCAGGTCGATGCCGCTGCGCGCGATCGCCACCAGCCCGGTGGCGCCGAAGCGCTGGCTGGCGCGCCACATCAGGTCGTTCAGGTACTCGATCGCCATGCAGTCGCGGCCTTGCAGCAGCGGCGCGAAATGCTCGTTGATCAGCGGCTCGATCAGATGGCCCCAGTGGCACAGCCCAAGGCCCCAGGTGCCGTTCTCGGCGGTGACGCGGATCCACACCTCGTTGGACACCTCGCCGGGGATCTTGCGGATCTGGCGCGGGAACTCAGGGTACTTGTTGATCGGAAACGCGCGCCGCGCCGACTGGTTGTAGCTGGGACGGCGCGGCGGCGTGCGTTGCGGTGGCGGCGGCAGTTCCAGGCGTACGGCTTCGATCGAGCGGATCTTCATGGCGCGGCGGGCTCCTACCTATAGAAGATGCGAGATCAGCTCGGCGGCGGCCAAGACCTGATCGATGTCCTTGATCAGCGCGTCGATCGAACGGCCGCTGACGCTGATCGCGCCGACCGGCAGATCGTTGGCGCCCAGGATCGGCGCGCCGACGCAGCACGAAGTGGGCGAGTTCTCGCCGCGCTCGGTGGAATAGCCGCGCGCGCGGATCTGCTTCAGATCTTTTTGCAGCGCTGCCCAACTGGTGATCGTGTTCGGCGTGCGCGCCACCAGCGGCTGCGCCGCGACGATCTCGCGCACCGTGTCGTCGGGCAGATAGGCGAGCATCGCCTTGCCGAGCGCGCAGCAGTGCATCGGCACGCTGCGGCCGAAGCGCGAATAGATGGTGGGCAGGTTCGGTTTTTCGCTACCGGCCAGGATCAGGATGCGGTGCTGATGCAGGATGTCGAGGTTGACCCGCTCGTTCATCTTCTGCGCCAGCGCTTGCAGGTGCGGCAGCGCTTCGAGCCGCAGCCGGTTGTGATCGAGCAGGCTCGACGCCAGCGGCAACACCGCAAAGCCGATGCTCAGCCGCCCATCGACCGGGCCCTGCTGCAGAAAGCCGCTGGCCACCAGCGTCTGCACCATCCGATAGGCGGTGGGGCGCGTCAGTCCCACTTTCTGCGCCAGCTCGCTGATCGTCGGCGGGTGCTCGGCGCTGGCCACGCCGTCGAGCAGGGCCAACGCCTTGCCCAGCGTCTTGACGGCGGCCGGCGGTGCGTCATCGGCGGTGGAACGTTCGGCTGTGTCGGCGTCGAAAGTCATGGGGGCGGCACCTTCCGTGGGCTGGAATGAAAGATGCGGAAGTCTAGGGCTTCGGAAGCCGGGGGCGAGCGGGATGCATGCTGCGCTTTCTTGATGGATTGTCCAAATTATGGACAAACTGTCTCTTATTTGATTTGATGATTCGGATTTTAGTATATATTGATTGAAAAATCGCGTGCTGATCCGTTTTTGTCGATGGGCAGCCGCACAAACAATCACCGCACAAGCGGATGGAGGACGACACAGCGATGGCCGAGCAATCGCAGCCCGGGCAAACGCACCGACCGCCAGCGCCGGCGCCGCTGTCAGCGCCGCAGCCCGCGCCAGCCGCGCCAGACCGCGCCTGCGTCGTCGACGTGCAGCACTTGCGCAAGCTGTATCGCAGCCGAGCGCGCAGCGGCCAGGCCGACGTGCTGGCGGTCGACGACGTCGATCTGCAGGTGCACGAGGGCGAGCTGGTCGTACTGCTGGGCCCCAGCGGCTGCGGCAAGACCACGCTGCTACGCTGCATCGCCGGGCTGGAAAAACCCGCGTCGGGCGAGATCAGCATCAACGGCCGCCAGGTGTATTCGTCATCGCAGCGCGTGTACGTGCCGCCGGAAGAACGGCACATCGGCATGATGTTCCAGTCGTATGCGCTGTGGCCGCACATGACGGTGTTCCAGAACGTGGCCTATCCGCTGGCCTCGTTGGCCGGCTATGACAAGGAACACACGCGCGAGCGCGTTGCCGACGTGCTCAAGCGGCTGGGCGTGGCCGGGCTCGAGCATCGCTATCCCGGCGAACTGAGCGGCGGCCAGCAGCAGCGCGTGGCGCTGGCGCGGGCGCTGGTGGGTTCGCCGTCGGTGATCCTGTTCGACGAGCCGTTGTCGAACGTCGACGCCAAGGTGCGGCGCCGGCTGCGCGCCGAGCTGCGCGAACTGAAGGCGCAGACCAGCTTCGCCGGCGTCTACGTGACGCACGACCAGGAAGAGGCGATGGAGCTGGCCGATACGCTGGCCGTGATGGAAAACGGCCGCATCCGCCAGCAGGCCAGCGGCCGCGAGGTCTATGACCGGCCGGCATCGATCTACGTGGCCGATTTCGTCGGCGAGATCAATCGCTGGCCGGCGCGGGTCGACGACATCGAAGGCGGCACGGCGCAGGTCGCCACCGACTTCGGCCGCTTTGCGGTCGGCGGCGTCGACGTACCGGTGCGGCGCGGCGATACCGGCTGGTTGACGATCAGGCCGGAGCGGGTGGGGGTGCTGCCGGTGGGCAGTGCGAACACCGGCATGCGCTTTCGCGGCGTCATCCGCGATGCGATCTATTTCGGCGCGCGCTTCGAATACCGCATCCAGATGGCCGGCACCGAGCTGATCGCCTGGCTGACCGACGAAGCCGCTGCGCGCGCCCGTCCGGCCCGCGGCGACGAGGTCGACGTGATCCTGCCCGCGCACAGCGTGCGCTGGCTGCCGGCATGAGCGCCACCGCCGATTGGCCGGCCGCGCCGCGCAGCACGCACCACGGCACCGGCCGCCTGCCGATGCTGGCGCTGGCCGGCGCCGTGCTGCTGGCGACGCTGTTCATCGTGTTCTATCCGATCGGCATCATCGTATTGCGCGCCATCTTTCCGGCGGGCAGCTTCGATGGGCAGCTATGGGTCGAGACGCTGACCGCGCCCGGGCTGCTGGTGGCGGTTCGCAACACCGCGCTGCTGGCCATTGCCACTACCGTCATCTCAGTACCGCTGGGCGTGTTCTTCGCATGGCTGATCGAACGCACCGATGCGCGCTGGGGCGCGCTGTCGCGGCTGCTGCCGGTGATTCCCTTGCTGCTGCCGCCGGTGGCGATGGCGATCGGCTGGCTGTTCCTGGCCGACCCGCGCGCCGGCTTCGTCGCGCGGCCGCTGATCGATGCGCTGCAGGCGCTGGGCATCCCGGTCGAGCCATCGCATCTGGCCATCCAGAGCTGGCAGGGGCTGATCTTTCTGTACGTGCTGTGGGCGGTGCCGCACGTCTACGTGGTGGCGGCCGCCGCGTTCAGCGGACTCGATCCGTCGCTGGAAGAAGCGGCGCGCATGTGCGGCAAAGGGCGCATGCGCTGTTTCTGGGGTGTGTCGCTGCCGGCCATCCGCCACGCGGTGGGTTCGTCGGTGCTGCTGTGCATGATCTCCAGCATCGGCCTGTATTCGATCGCGGCGCTGCTGGGCACCGCGGCGCGCATCGACGTGCTGTCGGTCTACATCTATCGGCTGCTCAATTTCTCGTATCCGCCCAAGACCGGCCAGGCGGTGATCATCGGGCTGTTGCTGATGCTGGTGATCGGCATGATCTGGATGATGCAGCGGCGCATCGCGTCGCGTACCGGGCATGCGCAGATCGGCGGCATGGGCGTGCGACCCAATCTGCTGGTGCTGGGCGGCTGGCGTTGGCCGGCGCGGCTGTTGATCCTGATCTACGTGCTGCTGACCTCGGTGCTGCCGCTGCTGGCGCTGTTCGTCGTGGCCTTGCAGCCGTTCTGGCGGCCCAAGATCGTGCTGGGCGACCTCAGCCTGCAGAACTTCGCCGATTTCGCGGCCGCGGAAGCGCCGCGTGCGGCGATCAGCAACAGCGTGATGCTGGCGATCGGCACCTCGACGGTGGTGGTGCTGGTGGCTGGCCTGCTCGCGATCATCGCCAAGAACGTCGGCGGCTGGCGCGAAAAGGCGCTGGGCATAGGCACCAAGCTGCCGACGGCGATTCCGCACATCGTGTTCGCGGTCGGCGTGCTGGTGGCGTTCGGCTTTGCGCCGTTCAACCTGAGCGGCGGCTGGCTGATCCTGTTCCTGGCCTATCTGGCCGTGTATCTGCCCACCGCGTCGATCGCTGCCGAGGCCTCGGTGCAGCAGGTCGGCAACCAACTGGTGGAAGCCTCGCGCGTCTTCGGCGCGTCGCCGGCGCGCACCTTCCGACGCGTGCAGTTGCCGCTGATCCTGCCCGGGCTGGCCGCCGGCTGGGCATCGATTTTCGCGCTGGTGCTGGGCGAACTGAACGCGGCCGCCATTTTGTCGGGGCCGCACAATCCGGTCATCGGCTATCTGATTCTGGCGCTTTTCGACAACGGCACCTATTCACAGCTGGCGGCGATCGGCAGCCTGATCGGCGTCGTGTCGGCCGTCACCGTGTCGGCGGTGCTGCTGTTCGGCAGACCGCGCTTCGGCCAATCGGGCGCGGCCGCCGGCCAACCATGACGGTCCCACGCAAAGACACAACGAGGAGACAAGAGCATGCTGCAATCGAAATCACTTGATCGGCATCGGGTGACGGCGCGCGCCGTCGTGGGCCTGGCGCTGGGTTTGCTGGCAGCAGGCGGCGCGGGCAGTGCATGGGCGCAGCCGGCCGACGTCGAACAGCCCGAGGCGCTCATCAAGGCCGCCAAGGCCGAGGGCAAGCTGATGCTTTATTCGTCTTCCGACGAAAGCCAGTCGCGCACGCTGCTGGCCGCGTTCGAGAAGAAATACGGCATCAAGGGTTCATTCATCCGCTTTCCCACCGGCCCGCTGATGCAGCGCTTTTCCACCGAATACGATGCCGGCAAGGTGCAGGCCGACATCGTCAGCGTCAGCTCGCCGATTCCCTACGAGGCACGGCCCGAGCGCTTCGCCGCGGTCAACCGGCAGGTGCTGCCCAACCTGGCCAAGTGGCCGGCCGATGCGCTCAAGCCCAATTACTTCACCTGGACCACCGAGATCGTCGCGCTGGCCTACAACACCGAACTGCTGCGTCCCGATCAAGTACCGAAGAAGTGGATTGAGCTGGCCGATCCGAAGTGGAAGGGCAAGTTCCTGATGACCGATCCGCAGGTGGCCGACAATTACCTGGGCTGGCTCGACATGGTCGAACGCGAGCTCGGCGTCGGGTTCCTGCGCAAGCTGGCGACGCAGGATTACAAGATCACGCAAAGCGGCGCCTCGGGTGCGCAAATGGTGGCGGCCGGCGCGCACCTGTTCAACGCGCCCACCTTCACGGCGTTCTCGTCGCAATTGATCGCCAAGAAGGCGCCGATCGCGATCCAGTACATGAGCGAACCCACGGTGGTCTCGCCGCGCAACATCGCGATCGTGGCCGGCAGCCCGAACCCGAACGCGGCGCGGCTGTACATGAACTGGTTGCTGTCGGAAGAGGCCATGCGGCTGACCTGCCAGATCAGCCCGACCTCGATCGTCGCCGATCCCGAAGGCAAGCGCGGCTGCGTACCGGTGCGCGACGGCAAGCCTATGCGCTTCGACGTGTCGGAGGAACGGCGCCGCATGATGGCCAAGGAACTGGGCGTGGCGCGCTGAAGGAGCAAGCATGAGCACCGACATCCGCCGCACGCCGATCGAGCACCCGGGCGCATGGACCAGTGCCGCGCTGGGCGGCGTCGAGGCGATCACGCGCCGGCTTACCGCCGACGAGATCGCGGGCTTCGACGCGCTGCTGGCGGCCACGCGCCACCTGCCGCCGCAAGGCGTGAGCCGCGAACAATTCCGCCATCCGGCCATCGATCGTCTGCTGACCGAACTGCGCGACGAGATCATGAACGGGCGCGGCGTGGTGCGCGTGGTCGGGCTCGATCCGACGCGTTATTCGCCGGAAGACCTGGAGCGCATCTACTTCGGCATCGGCACGCACCTGGGCGTAGCCGCCGTGCAAAGCCGCAACGGCGACCTGCTCGGCCGCGTCGAGCAGGACGACACCGACCCGGTATCGCGCGGCTACCGCAGCGCCAGCGAGCTGGTGATGCACACCGATTCCTACGAAGTGGTGGGCCTGCTGTGCGTGCGCCAGGCGGCGCGCGGCGGGCAAAGCGCGCTGGTCAGTTCGCTGGCCATCCACAACGAGATCTTGCGCCTGCGCCCTGATCTGCTGCCGTCGCTGTACGAAGGCTTTCACATGGCGATTCCCGAGGCGCGCCTGAGCGACAAGCCGATCACCGACGAGAAGATCCCGGTGTACAGCGACGTCGACGGCACGGTCAGCTGCATGTATGCGGCCAGCTTCATGCGCACGGCTGCCGAGCAGATGGGCATGCCGCTGCCCGGGCGCCTGGCCGAAGCGCTGGCCTTTTTTTCCGAGCAGGCCGAGCGCGATGATCTGGCGCTGCGCTTCATGCTCGAACCCGGCGAGATGATCCTGTGGCACAACTTCACCAACCTGCACTCGCGCACCGAGTTCGAGAATGACGCCACGCACAAGCGGCTGCTGCTGCGCCTGTGGCTGAAGGTGCCCGACGGGCGGCGCTTCGCGCCCGAGTTTCACGCGCGCGGCGGCGCCTACGATCGCGTCTACGAGCAATATCGCAACCAAGGAAGTCATTGAACATGCGAATCGTCTTCGGAACCAAGGTAGCGCGTGCGCCGGTATTGAAGGCGCTGCAGGGCATCGCCGGCATCGATCTGGTCGCGGTCGACGATCTGTCCGAGGTGGCGGCGCTGGTCAAGGACGCCGACGCGCTGGTCATCTCCGATCCGCGCGGCGCCGACGGCCGCGCCATCGCGGCGGCGCTGCGCGAACCGGGCTGCCGCGTGCGCTGGGTGCAGATGCTGACCGCCGGCGCCGACGGCCTGCTCGCGCACGGCGTGCCCGGGCACGTAGCGATCACCAACCAGGGCGGCGCGGTGGCGCCGGCCGTGGCCGAACACGCGATGACGATGATCCTGGCCATGGCGCGCCGCATCGGCGCGATCATCGAGCGTTCGGCGCGGCACGAGTGGAACAAGGAGTTCACCCCGCCGCTGATGTCGCTCGAAGGAAGAACGCTGGCGATCGTCGGCTACGGCAACATCGGCCGCGAACTGGCCAAGCGCGCGCGCGGCTTCGACATGAAGATCCTCGGCGTGTCGCGTTCGCTGGCCGCCGATCCGCTGGTCGATGAAATGCATCCGATGTCGGCGCTGCACGACGTGCTCGGCCGTGCCGAGGTGGTCGCGCTGTGCGTGGCCTCGGTGGCCGCCACGCGCCACGTCGTCAATGCCGGCACCTTCGCGGCGATGCGCAAGGGCGCTTTCTTCATCAACGTGACGCGCGGCGAAACGGTCGACCAGGCGGCGTTGAAGCACGCGCTCGACAGCGGCCATCTGGCCGGCGCCTTCCTCGACGTGACGCAGCCCGAGCCGCTGCCGCCCGACGATCCGCTGTGGAACGCGGCCAACCTGATCATCTCGCCGCATACCGCCGGCGCGGGCGGTACCGGCACCGGCGGGCGCATCGCGGCGGTGGTCAGCGAAAACGTCGCGCGTTTTCGCGCCGGGCAGGCGCTCGTGCACCAGATGAAGGGTTGAGAAGCCATGAACGAACCCGTCACACCCGCTCGGCCCGCCGGATTCATTCATGGCTTCTGACGTGAAGATCATCGACGTTGCGCAGATCCATGTCGACGGCGGCTGGGACGACTGGTCGTTCCTGAAGCTCACCACCGACGAAGGGCTGGTCGGCTGGTCGGAGTTCAACCAGGCGCGCGGCCGGCGCGGCCTGGCCGCGGTGGTCGAGCACATGGCCGGACTGGTGTTGGGCGAAGACCCGTGCCGCGTCGGCCGGCTCGGCGCCAAGCTGTACAACGTCACGCAATCCACCGCCGGCGGCTTGCAGTCGCTGGCCATCGGCGCCTACGAGAACGCCTGCCTCGACATCAAGGCCAAGTCGCTCGGCGTGCCGGTCTACGAGCTGTTCGGCGGCGCGCTGCGCGACAGCCTGCCGGTGTACTGGTCGCACTGCGGCATGTATCGCGCGCGCCATCT